>CBEVRB010000011.1:0-23197 GCA_965552155.1 uncultured bacterium | reverse complement strand
AGGGCAAGCCCCAAGATCATTATGGGCGCAGAAGTGAGGAAGGCCTGTTCAGAAAGGACTTCCTTTATCGTGGCAAGCCGCAGGCTCCCCGTGGAGGCATAGGTGAGGGCCATACCGTAGAGGAGAAAGGCCGAGGCGAAGGCCCCCAGCAGGAAGTACTTGAAGGCCGCCTCTACCGAACGGGGGTCATCCCTCGTTATCCCCACAAGCACGTAGATAGAGATAGACATGATCTCAAGGCCCAGAAAGATCACGATCAGGTTCGCCCCGGCGGCCATGAGCATCATCCCCACCGACGCAAAGAGCACCAGCACGTAATACTCCCCAAAGGCCACCCCCTCCCTCTCGGTGTAATCGAGGGAGATGAGCACGGTGAAGAAGGCCACGAGGAGGAAAAGGGCCTTGAAGAAGATCGCAAAGGGGTCGGCCACGACCATCCCGAAGAAGCCCTCACTCCTTGAACCGATCAGGGGAAAGAGGGGGACAAAGGCGAGGACCGTCCCCACCAGGGCCACATATCCCGAGTACTTCCTCTGCCTGAGTCCGAGGAAGACCCCCAGAAGGAGGATCAGCAGGCCAAAGACCGCCAGGACGATCTCCGGCCCTATCGTCCTGAAGTCGCCTTTGGTGATGATCGCCCTGAAGAGCTCCATCTCCTCACTCCGATCTCAAGGCCACAGGAGGCCTCTGGTAGGAGGCCTTAAGGGTGGCCTCATATCTCGCCTTCGTCTCCTTGAGGAAGTGCTCCACCGAGAGGTCCATCTTCCTGAAGAAGAACTTGGGGTATACCCCCATCCAGAAGATCATGATCACGATCGGGACCAGCGTAGCAATCTCACGAAAGTTGAGATCTGGGAGGCTCTTGTTCTCCTCATGGGTTATAGCCCCGAACATCACCCTCTGGAACATCCAGAGCATGTAGGCCGCCCCCAGGATCACTCCCGTCGCCCCAAGGACACCGTAAAGGTGGTTGACCTTGAAGGTGCCGAGCAGGATGAGGAACTCCCCCACGAACCCGTTGGTCCCGGGAAGGCCTATGGAGGAAAGGGTGACGATCATGAAGAAGGTGGCGAAAATAGGCATCACCTTGGAAAGGCCGCCGAAATCGGCGATGAGCCGCGTGTGGCGCCTCTCGTATATCATCCCTACGATCAAAAAGAGGGCCCCTGTGCTCACACCGTGATTGAGCATCTGATACACACTCCCCTCGACCCCCTGCATCGTGAAGGCAAACATCCCCAGCATCACGAACCCGAGGTGGCTCACGCTGGAAAAGGCAACGAGCTTCTTCAGGTCGTCCTGCATCATCGAGACCAGGGCCCCGTAGATGATCCCCACGAGGGCAAGGACAGATACCACGGGGATCGCCTTGTAGGCCCCGTAAGGGAACAGCGGAATGGCGAAACGGATAAATCCGTAAGTCCCCATCTTTAGAAGGATCCCGGCGAGGATCACCGAACCCGCCGTGGGGGCCTCCACATGGGCATCGGGCAACCATGTGTGGAAGGGAAACATGGGGACCTTTATGGCAAAGGCCACGGCGAAGGCCGCAAACATCACCATCTGGGCCTTCAGCGACATGGGTGTGCGATAGAGCTCAAAGAGGTCGAAGGTGTGAATTCCCGTGGCCTTGGCGTGCAGGAAATGGAGGGCCAGGATGGCCACGAGCATCAGCACACTTCCTGCCATCGTGTAGATGAAGAACTTCACCGCCGCATAGACCCTCCTCGGCCCGCCCCATACCCCGATGATCAGGTACATGGGTATCAGGGTGAACTCCCAGAAGAAGTAGAAGAGGAGGAGGTCAAGGGCGCAGAAGGTCCCGATCATCCCGGTCTCAAGGAGCAGGAAGGCGATCATGTACTCCTTGACCCGGTGCTCCACCGCCGTCCAGGAACTGAGGATACAGAGAACGGTCAGAAAAGTGGTAAGGAGGATGAGCAGGAGACTTATCCCATCTATCCCCATGAAGTAGTTTACCCCCCACTCCCTGATCCAGGGAACCTTCTCCACGAATTGCATCCCCACCTTCCCCTCGTCAAAGCAGACGAAGAGGGGAAGGGAGAGGATGAATTCCACCAGGGTGATCATCAAGGTCAGTCCCCTGAGCCAGTCCTCCCTCTCCTTAGGGACGAGGAGCAGAAGCACCGCCCCGGCGAGGGGAAGAAAGGTCACGATGGAGAGAAGGGGAAATCCTTCCAGGTTCATCCGTCGCTCCCTACATCAGAAAGAGTATGAGCAGGACCGCCCCGATGACGATCCCCAGGGCGTAGTCCTGGACAAACCCCGTCTGCAAGAGCCTCAAACCGCTTCCCAAGACCCTCATTATGGCCGCCACCACGTTCACCGTCCTGTCCACCACGTTCTCATCGAACTGGCGCCAAAGGATGGTGCCGAGCCTCTTCGTGCTGTTCACGAAAAGGAACTGGTAGATCTCGTCCACATAGTACTTATTGAACAGCACCCGGTAGGCCCCGGGAAGGGCCTCTGCGGCCCTCTTCGGCATGGAGGGCTCCTTGATGTAGAAGTAATAAGCCTTCCCTATCCCGATGAAGGCCACGGCCACCGAGACCAGCATGAGGAGGAGCTCCAGGCTCCCCTCTCCTCCAGCCCCATGGGCTTTCTCCAGATGCTGGGAAACCTCACCGAAGACCGGGGCGAGGAACTGATGGAAGTGGTTCCCCCCTCCCAGGACATGGGGCACCCCCACATAGCCCCCTATGACCGAAAGGACCGCCAGAATCACCATAGGGACTGTCATTATCGGAGGTGATTCATGGGCATGGTGCCAGGCCTCCTCCGATCCCCGATACCTTCCGAAGAAGGCCATAAAGGCCAAACGGAACATGTAGAAGGCGGTCATCCCGGCGGTGACCGTCCCTATTATCCAGAGAAAGAGGCTCCCATGGGGGCTCGAGAAGGCGTTCCAGAGGATCTCGTCCTTGGAGAAGAAGCCCGAAAATCCGGGGACCCCGGCGATGGCCAAGGTAGCCATCATGAAGGTCCAGAAGGTGATGGGCATCTTTTCCTTAAGTCTTCCCATCCTCCTTATGTCCAGCTCCCCTGCCAAGGCGTGCATCACGCTCCCCGCCCCCAAAAAGAGCAACCCCTTGAAGAAGGCGTGAGTCATCAGGTGGAAGATCCCCGCGCTGAAGGCCCCCACCCCCACGGCCAAGAACATGTAACCGAGCTGGCTTATGGTGGAGTAAGCCAGGATCCTCTTGAAGTCCGTATTCACCAGGGCCATCGATGCGGCAAAAATAGCCGTTAAGGCCCCCACCGTGGCCACCACCGCCATGCTCACCGGGGCCATCTCGTAGAGGACGTGGCAGCGGGCGATCATGTAAACCCCGGCGGTGACCATGGTGGCGGCGTGGATCAGGGAGCTCACCGGCGTAGGGCCCTCCATCGCATCGGGAAGCCACACATAAAGGGGCAACTGGGCCGACTTCCCCGTCGCCCCCACAAAGAGCAGCAGGGTGATGAAGGTCACCGTGACCGGGCCGAGGGTATGGGCCTTGGCGAACACCTCATCGAAGGTCAGGGTCCCCAGATGAGAGAAGATGAGGAAAAGCCCCAGCAGGAAGCCAAAGTCCCCCACCCGGTTGACCACAAATGCCTTCTTCCCGGCATTTGCCGGGGCGTCCCTCTCAAACCAGAAGCCGATAAGCAGATAGGAGCAGAGCCCGACCCCCTCCCATCCCACGAACATGAGGAGGAAGTTGTTGGCCAGCACCAAGTTGAGCATCATGAATACGAAGAGGTTCAGGTAGGAGAAGTAGCGGGTGAATCCGGGGTCATCGTGCATATAGCCCACGGAGTAGATGTGGATGAAAAAGCTCACCCCGGTGACCACCAGGGCCATCACTATGGAGAGGGGGTCCACCTTGTAGCCGATCACCGTCTTGAGACCGCCGGAGACCACCCAGTCGAAGAGGACCCTGTCCGGGATCGCCACCCTTGCCTCCGGGGGCAACTTCAAAAGATCCAAAAATACCAGGATGGAGAAGAGGAAGGAGAGCCCCAGGGCCGAGCAGGCGACCCAGGCCACGATCCCCTTCTTGAGTCTCCACCAGCGGCCCACAAGGCCGTTGAAGAGAAACCCCATGGCCGGGAAGGCAGGTATCAGCCAGACGTAATCTATCACCCTATCACCACCTCAGAAGGTTTATCTCGTCCGCCCTCACCGTCTTACGGGTACGGTAAAGGAGCACGAAGATGGCCAGCCCCACCGCTGCCTCGGCCGCCGCCACGGTCATGGCGAAGAAGAGGAACAGGACTCCGTCGAAGGAGTGGAGATAGCAGGAGGCCGCAACCAGCGTTATCCCCACGGCAGAGAGCATCATCTCTATACACATGAAGATCACGATCGCCTCCCGGCGCACCAGAACCCCTATGACCCCGATCACGAAGATCACCGCACCGAGCACTAAGTAAAAGGCAGCGGGTATCATCTCACCTCTCCTTCTTCACCAGGATCACCGCACCGATGATCCCTATGAGCAAGACCAGGGAGACCAGCTCAAAGGGAAAGATGAAGCGGCTCATGAGCAATCCCCCCACCGTCTTCACATGGCCTATGGAGGCCACCTTCTCAGGGGTGAACTCGCCCCTTCTGCCTGGAAGCATCTCCAGGAAGAGCCCGCCGCATAGCTCAATCAGGAAGAGAAAGGAAAGGACGATCCCGAAGACCCTCACCGGGGTGAGCTTAAGGGGAGGATTCCTACGGCTCTCCTCCACGCTTATCAGCATGATGGTGAAGACTATCAGCATCATGATGGCCCCGGCGTAGACCATCACCTGGACGATGGCGATGAACTGGTTCCGAAGGAGCAGATAGATGACGGCTACGAAGAAGAAGTTGAGCACCAGGAACATGGCCGAATGGATGGGATTGCGCCTGAGGATCACCATCACCCCGGCCAGCACCGCCCCGATGGCCGACACCGTAAAAACAACCCATTCAAAGGAGGAGCCCATTCCCTATCCCCCTTCCCTCATCTTGCCGAAGGCCACAAGCCTCTCCTTGTCCCAAAGGAGGTCTTCCCGCCTGTATGCCACCACGTCATAGCGGCGCGAAAGCTTTATCGCCTCCACAGGACATGCCTCAGCGCAAAGCCCACAGTATATGCACCTTATGGCGTTGATCTCGTAGGCCTCCGGGTACCTCTCCCCATCCTCCTTCTCCACTGCGACGAGCCTTATGGCGTTGGCCGGACAGACCGCCACACAGAGGCCACAGGCCACACACTTCGTCTCTCCCCTTTCGTCCGTCTCGAAGTAGTGGATTCCCCTCCAGCGGGGGGAAATGGGTGCACGTTCCTCAGGATACTGGACCGTCACCGGCCTGGAGAAGAACCTCGAGAGCGTTAAGGCCAATCCTTTCAGAAGCGGTATGATCATATCTCCACTCCCCTTAAAGCACCACGAAAAGCCCGGTAAAGAATATGTTGGCCAATGCGAGGGGCAGGAGCACCTTCCATCCCAGCTTCATGATCTGATCGTAACGTAAACGGGGAAAGGTCCCCCTCTCCCAGATGCAGAAGAAGGCCAGAACGCCTGTCTTCACCAGAAACCATATCCAGGAAAGGGACGGGGGCAGAAAGGGCCCGTCCCATCCCCCGAGAAAGAGGACCGTCGCCAACGCACAGACCGCTATCAGATGGGTGTACTCGGCCATGAAGAACATGGAGAACTTCATGCTCGAGTACTCAATGTTATAACCACAGGCAAGTTCCGACTCCGCCTCCGGCATATCGAAGGGGAGCCGGTTGATCTCAGCGAGCATCGAGACGATGTAAAGGATGAAGGCAAAGGGCTGATAGAGGACAAACCAGTTACCCCCGAGCTGCTTCTGGACGATCTCGGTGAGGTTGAGGGTCCCGGCAAGCATCAGTACTCCCATGAGGGAGAGTCCCAGGGCGATCTCATAGCTTATCATCTGGGCCGCCGCCCTCAAGGCCCCCAGGACCCCGTACTTGTTGTAGCCGGACCAACCTCCCAAAACCACCCCATATTCTCCCAGAGAAGCCATGCCGAACACAAAGAGAAGCCCGATATCCACGTCGGCGATACAGAGCCTCACCTCCCTCCCCAGGACCCTCACCGTCTCCCCGAAGGGAATGACGGCGAAGAGCGAAAGGGCTGCAGCCATGGAGATCATGGGGGCGATCACGAAGAGGGTTTTATCGGCCTTAGCGGGAATCACCTCCTCTTTGAAGAAGGCCTTTATCCCATCGGCTATCGGCTGAAGGAGCCCGAAGGGACCCACGCGATTGGGACCATAGCGGACCTGGATGTGCCCGAGGACCTTTCTCTCGGCCAAGGTGAGGTAGGCGACAAAGAGCAGCACCACCCCGAAAACCACCACCACCTTTACCAGGGTCTCCGTGAGGAAGTAGACGAGCTCCATCCCTACTGCCTCTCGACCCTCACCGGGATCTTGGCAAAAGAGGGGACCTTGGAGGAGGGGTCCACCTCCCCCACCAGGGCACAACCATCCACATCGTAAAGTCCGGTGAAGAGGGACAAAACCCCCTTCCTTATATCCCGGCCCACCTTTGTCTCTACCACCACCTCCCCCCACGGACTTATGACCTTCACCTTATCGCCGTTCTCAACCGCCAATTCCTTGGCATCCTCCTCGTTCATCTCCAAGTAAGCTCCGGGCACGATTGCTCCCAGACCTTTGTCCCTCCTCTCTCCCCCCAGACCCAGAAGGTGGTTGTGGAAAAGCCCCTCTATCATGAGGATATAAGGATATCCCTTCTCCTCTTGGAGATCGGTCCCTTCAGGGGGCTGAAAGACCGCCTTGAGCGGCTCATCCGATCCCCTGAACCCCCCTTCGGAGGGGTCCACCTGGGCATAGGGGGCCACCTTCCCCTTTATCTCACTGAAGACCTCCTTCGAAGATCTGGCCTCCCATTCCTTCCCCATGTAGGAGGCGATCTCTCGGAGGAGGACCCCCGTCTCCATCAGTCCCTCAGGGGGTTCGAGGGCTTTTCTTACGGCTTGAACCCTCCCTTCGCAGTTGGTATAGCTCCCCTCCTTCTCGGCGGGAGTCAGAGCGGGAAGGACCAGATGGGCCTTTTTCGCTGAAGGGGTGAGGTATACGTCCTGAACCACCAGGAAATCGAGGGCAGAGAGGGCCTTCTCGGCCAGAGAGCCCGGGAAGGTGCTGAGGAGCTCCTCCCCCCAGAGCAAAAGGACCTTTACCCGGCCTTCGGCCGCCGCCTCAAGGATCTCCACACCGCTCAGACCCCCGTCCCCCAGCGTCATCTCCGTCACCCCTACCACGTTGCTCTGCGGCCCCACCAGGTGGAAACCACCCCCCCCTTCTGAGGTAGCTCCTACAAGAAGGGCAAGATTGAGCAGGCCCTTTACGTTTTGCACTCCCTGGGGCTGCTGGAAGAAGAAGGGGGTGAAGATAAAGCCCACCCTTTCGGCCTCAGCCAGGTATTGGGCCGCCTCTTCCATGATCCCCTTCGGGATCCCCGTCCTTCCCTCCACAAAATCGGGGCTGTACCTCTCAACGGCCTTCTTTAATTCCTCAAATCCCTCTATGTCCTTCCCTTTCCCCTTTTCGATAAGGGCCCTCGCGATCCCATTGATCCAGAAGAGCTCATCCCCCGGTCGAAAGCCGATGAAGCATTCGGCCTCTTCAGCGAGATGAACCCTCCTCGGATAGGCGACGATGAGCCTTGCACCCTTCTTGGTGAGGGCCTCCCTCACCAGGTTGGCGGCGATGAGGTTGTCCCTGTCCAGATCCCCCACCACCACCAGGCAGTCACAGGAACGGACCTCCTCCAGGGAGATGGGAAGGTAAGGCCTTCCCACACCCCCTTGCAGGGCTCCCCGGTAAGGTTCGAGATTGAATCGGGCGGAACTATCGAGATTGGAGGTCCCCACCACCTCCCGCATGAAGCGCCCGATGAGGTAGGCCTCCTCGTTGGTAAGGCGCGCTGAAAGGATGCCCCCTACCGCCTGGGGGCCATCGTCAAGGAGGATTCTGTTCACATTTGCTGCAATAACTGCCAGCGCTTCGGACCACTCCACCTCCACCAGCGAGCCGTCCTTCCTCAGGAGGGGCTTCCTTATCCTTTCGGGATGGTTGAGGAAATCGAAGCCGAAAAACCCCCTCTGGCAGAGACTTCCCTTCCCCAGGCCCTCTTCAGGGCCCCCCACCCCTATCACCTTCCCCTCGAAGACCTTAAGCCGCACCTGACACCCCAGGGAGCAGTGGGGACAGGTGGTCGTTATCTCCTCCCTCTGCCAAGGCCTCGCCCGCACAGGGCTCGTCCTCTCGGTCAAGGCCCCCACGGGACAGACCCTCACGCACTCCCCGCAGAGGATGCAGAGGTCCTCATCCTTTACCGCTATCCGTGCCTCATAGCCGTTCCCCTCGAGCTCTATCGCCCCTGCACCGACTATTTCGTGATCGGCCCTCACACAGCGGAGGCAGAGCACACACCTGGACGGCCAGTACCTTATCAAGGGGTTGGTGAAATCCTTCGGCCCCCTCTCTTTAGCCTCACGGAGGCTATAGTCCTGTTTATCCAGCCCCAGCTCAAAGACCAGGTTCTGGAGCTGGCATTCGCCTGCCATATCACATTGGGGACAATCCAGGGGGTGGTTTATCAGGATGAGCTTTAAGGCCTCCTGCCTTAGCCTGAGAAGCTCCTCCGATTGAGTGCGCACCACCATCCCCTCCTGCACATAGGTAGTGCAGGAGGCAACAGGACCCTCCAGCCCTTCCACCTCCACCAGACAGATGCGGCAGGAACCTATGGGGGCAAGGCGGGGGTGGTAGCAGAGGGTTGGGATATGGATCCCATTGGCACGAGCCGCCTCAAGGATCGTGCTTCCCTCAGGGACCGTGATCTCCTTTCCGTCTATCTTCAGGGTGACCATCTTCCTTTACAGAGCCACCAGACCTACCCGGTAGCAGCGGAGGCATCGGGAGGCCTCCCTCACCGCCTGATCGGCCCGATACCCCTTCTCCACCTCGTCAAAGCTCCTCTTTCGCACCTCAGGGGGAAGGACCTCCATCTTCTCCCGCATCCTCCCCCCTACGCCGGTGACCCTCTCCTCGGGATCAAAGACACCGATGGCGCTGAAGACCTTCTCCATCAGGTGATCGTCGCTCGGGGCGACCTCCTCTCCCCGAAGGAACAGGTCTATCATCTCCGCGGCAAGCCTCCCACCTCCGGCAGCCCGCACGAGAACATCGGGTCCCGTGACGCAGTCCCCGGCCGAAAAAACTCCCTTCCTGGAAGTCTGAAAGGTGTCCTCGTCCACCACCACCGTAGAGCGGCGACTCTTCTCCACTCCGTCCTTCTCCTCGATGAAGGAGAGGTCGACCCGTTGCCCGATGGCCGGGATGAGGATGTCGGTCTCCACCACGAATTCGGAACCGGGGATGGGCACAGGGCGACGCCTCCCCGAGGAATCCGGCTCTCCCAGCTCCATCCTTTGAAGCTCCACCCCTACTACCCTGTCACCTTCGGCGATGACCCTGGTGGGGGCACAGAGGAAGGTGAAGTTCACCCCCTCCTCCTCCGCCTCCTGAATCTCCACGTCATCAGCAGGCATCTCCTTGCGGGTCCTCCGATAGAGCAGGTTCACCTCCTCCTTTCCGATCCTGAAGGAGGTCCTGACGCAGTCCATCGCCACGTTCCCTCCCCCCACAACGGCCACCCTCTTTCCCTCGGGATAGGGATCGTAGCCCTTGTTGATGGCGAAGAGGTATTTGATCCCCGGGATGAAGCCCTTGTAACCCTTCTCCTCCCCTTCCACCCTCATGGGCGTTGAGTCTTGGGCCCCCACGCCGATAAAAAGCGCATCGAACTCCTCCAAGAGCTCGGAGAACTTCACGTCCTTCCCTATCTCGACGTTGTACCTGATCTCCACCCCCAAGGAGGTGATCAGGTCCACCTCTCGGCGCAGGATATGGCGGGGAAGCCGGTAATCGGGTATCCCTACAGCGGCCATCCCTCCTGGCTCATCAAGCCTTTCATAGATCGTGACCCGATACCCCTTGGCGGCAAGGTAATAGGCGCAGGAGAGCCCTGCCGGACCCGCCCCGATAACCCCAACCTTTTTGTCCTTCTTCTCCTCTGGAGCGGGAAGAAGGGGCTTCTTTTTCTTCCATATCTCATAGTCAGCCACAAACCTCTTCAGGGCCTTTATCCCCACCGCCTCATCGAGGAGCATCCTCCGGCAGTTGAACTCGCAGGGACGCACACAGACCCTTCCTAAGGTACCAGGGAGACAGGTACCCTCCCTTATTACTTGAAGGGACTTTGTGAAATCACCCTCCTTTATGCACTCAATATAGGTGGGGATATTGAGATGGGATGGACAGGCGTTAAGACAGGGGGCCGTCGCCTTCGCCTTATAGGTCCCTTTAGGGAGGGCCTTCTTCTTCGTTATCACCTCCATGAACTCATCCCGGAAGTGCTCCAGGGCCACAAGCAAGGGCACCGGGGCAGTCTGGCCTAAATTACATTTGGAGCTCTTCCTTATGGCCTGGGCCAACCCCTCCATCAGGGAGAGATCTTCCACCCGTCCCTCCCCTTGGCAAATCCTGTCCAGGGTCTCGGCGATCACCTTCGTCCCCACCCGACAGGGAAAACACTTTCCGCAGGATTCCTTCTGCACCGCCTCCATATAGGCCCGGCACATATCTACCACACTCACCGCCGGGTCCCTCACACAGAGGCCATCCCAACCCATAAAGGCCTTGATGGGAACCCCCGGGCGGTACTCCTCAGGGACCCTCAGCTTCTCGGGCTCCTTCCGCTCCTCCGGGCCCTTACCCCGGTTGTCCACCAGCTCCCCTGCCCAGTAGCTGAAGATGACCTCCGCCATCAGCGATCTATCTCCCCCAGGACGATGTCTATGCTCCCTATAACCGCCACCACATCGGCGACCAGATGTCCCCTGACCATCGCGGGCAAGGCCGCAACGTTCAGAAAACACGGGGGCCTGACCCTCCAGCGATAAGGACGAGGTCCCCCATCGCTCACCAGATACCAGCCCAGCTCCCCCTTGGGCCCTTCCACGCTGCAGTAAGCCTCCCCAGGAGGAGGCGAAGGACCTTCGGAGAAATGCTTGAAGTGACGGGTGAGGGCGTGGATCTCCTTCATCACCTCCCCCTTCTCCGGGGGGGTGATCCTCGGGTCCTCAACCCTTATCTTTCCGGGGGGGAGTTTATCGAGTACCTGCTCTATGATCCGGGCCGACTGCCTCATCTCCTCAAGGCGCACCAGGTAGCGGTCGTACACGTCTCCATTCTCCCCCGTGGGGATGTCGAACTGGAAGTCCTCATAACCCGAGTAGGGGAGCGCCTTCCTCAGGTCCCACTCCACGCCGGAGCCCCTCAACACCGGGCCGGTCACCCCGTAATTTATCGCCTCCTCGGCGCTTATCACCCCCACGTCCTTGGTCCTCTTGAGCCAGATGATGTTCTCGGTAAGCAGCCTCTCGTACTCGTCCACCCGGGAGGGAAACTCCTTCAGAAACCGCCTGATCTCTCCCTCTATCCCCTCGGGAAGATCGGCAGCTACCCCGCCGATCCTGAGGAAGCTCGGGGTGAGCCTCGCGCCCGTGATCGCCTCGATGAACCCCAGGACCGTCTCCCTCTCCCTGAAGGCGTAGAAGAAGACCGTCATCGCCCCGATGTCCAGGGCATGAGTGGCTATCCAGAGGAGATGGGAGGCGAGCCTGGAGAACTCAGCAAGCATCACCCTGATGTACTGGGCCCTCTTGGGTGGCTCCACCCCGAAGAGCTTCTCCACCGCCATCATATAGGCGAGGTTGTTGGAAAGCGCTGCCGCGTAATCGAGCCGGTCCGTGAGGGCGAGGGCCTGGGTCCAGGTCATGCTCTCGGCAAGCTTCTCCACCCCCCGGTGGAGGTGGCCGATATAAGGAACGGCGTCAACGATCGTCTCCCCCTCCAGCTTCAACACCACCCTGAGCACCCCGTGGGTTGCCGGATGCTGGGGACCCATGTTGATGACCATGTACCTGCCATCCCCTCCTTCCTTCAGGGAAGGGGGTGGCTCCATGTCAGGGGGTTCTGCCGGAAGCTCATATCTGCCGAAGTCCTCCCCTCGCAGGGGAAAGTCCTTCCGCAGGGGATGCCCTTCGTACCCCTCCCAGGTGAGGATGCGCCGAAGGTCAGTGTGCCCCTCAAAACGCACCCCGAACATATCGTAGACCTCCCGCTCAAGCCATCCTGCCGCCTTCCAGACCCCCTCCACAGAGGCAATCCCCTCACCCTCTCCCACACCGGCCTTGAGCCGAAGCCTCCTGTTCCTCTTCATCGAATGGAGCAGGTAGACGATCTCGAAGCGCTCCTTCCGCTCCGGGTAGTCCACCCCGCAGAGGTCAACCAGCATGTCAAAGCTCAAATCGGGATCGTCCCGCAGGTACTGACAGACCGAAAGGATCTCCTCCTTCTTGACCCGCACCGATACCTCATCCCCGCAGGTCTCCACCCCGAGGATCGCCTCAGGGAACTTCTCTTTTAACCTGTCAGGGGCAACCTCACCGTCCCACATCCCTACCGGATCTCCTTCTCCTCCAGGGGACACACCTCGTCCTTTCGGTCAAGGAGGCTCTCCTTCGATATCTTCTCCTGGAGCTTTATTAAGGCCGCTAAGAGGGCCTCCGGCCTGGGGGGACACCCCGGCACATACACGTCCACGGGAACTATCTGATCCACCCCCTGGACCACGTTGTAGGTCTGAAAGATCCCCCCTGAGCATGCGCAGCTCCCATAGGCTATCACCCACTTGGGCTCCGGCATCTGGTCGTAGATGCGCCTAACCATGTAAGCCATCTTCTTCGTGACGGTCCCCGCCACGATCATCAAGTCAGCCTGCCTTGGGGAGGGCCTGAATACCTCAGCTCCGAACCGGGCGATGTCGAAGGCCGCCGAACTGGTGACCATCATCTCAAGGGCGCATCAGGCAAGCCCAAAGGTCACCGGCCAAAGGGAGTTCTTTCTCGCCCAGTTGACCAGTTTGCTCAAAGAAGTGACGAGGATACCCTCCGGAAGCTTGCTCTCTATTCCCATTCCAACGCCCCCTTCTTCCAGACATAAATGAACCCGACAAGGAGTATGAAAATGAAGACCATCATCTCCACAAAGGCAAATCCCCCCAACCCCCGGAAGACCGTAGCCCAGGGATACATGTATACCACCTCCAGGTCGAAGACCAGAAAGAGCATTGCCACTATGTAGTACTTTATCGGGATCGTCTCGTGGGTGGGACCCAGGGTAACCATCCCGCACTCATAGGGAGAGGCCTTTACCGGATGAGTCCTCCTGGGGCCGAGGAGGTGGGAGATCCCTACGGCGAAGACCGCAAAGAGGACCGCTACTGCTAACATAAAAAGGATGCCCACATATTGTGAAAGCATCACTCCCTCTTAGGGACTTTGTGAGAAACTACACATGTCGCTTGACTAATACAACATCCCCCTTCCCTTGTCAAGGGGAATGTCCGGACATTTCATTTCATATAAATCCTCCTCCCGCTCTGGGCGTCAAAAAGAAAGATATCTTTGGGTGAGAAGGTGATGTTCAGGGTATCTCCGATCTGCGCCTCAAAGTCCGCACCCACCAAGACCTTCAGTTCGTTAGTGCCGATTTTGACAAAGATGGTCTTATTGGGCCCGAGGGGTTCTATGTGGGTCACTTCTGCGATCAGATCCACTCCCATGCCCTTTCCCATGTGGATGGCCTCAGGTCTTATACCCAGGAACACCCGTCCTTCGTGGGAGGTGGGGAGGGGAATTAGGACGCTTTCGTCTATACTGACAAAATCTCCATTTTTGAGGTCGCCCTCGAGGATGTTGATCCTCTGCATCCCCACAAACTCCGCCACAAACCGGTGACGGGGGTCTCGGTAGATGGTATCGGCAGTGCCGACCTGGCGCACCTCACCTGCCTCCATTACCACCACGATATCTGACATGCTCATCGCCTCTGCCTGATCGTGGGTGACGTAGATGATCGTTGCCCCCAGATCCTTAAAGAGGCGCTTCAGTTCTGATCTCGTCTGCTCACGGATCTGGGCATCGAGGTTGCTTAACGGTTCATCGAGGAGGAAGACCTCAGGCTCTCTCACTAAGGCACGGGCAAGGGCGACCCTCTGTTGCTGTCCCCCGGAAAGCTGGCGGGGATAGCGGTCAAGAAGCCCCTCTATACCGAGCATTCCCGCGACCTCAGCGACCTTTCCCCTTATCTCCGGGGCCGATAGGCCGCGAAGCCTCAGGCTGATAGCGATGTTCTCATAGACCTTCATATGGGGGTAGAGGGCGTAATTCTGAAAGACCATGGCGACGTTTCTTTTTCCGGGTGCAAGCTCATTGACCACCCGATCGCCTATGTATATTTGGCCGCTGGAAGGCCTCTCTAAGCCTGCCACAACCCTGAGCAGAGTGCTCTTTCCGCAGCCCGAAGGGCCAAGCACCGTCACAAACTTCCCGTGAGGTATCTCGAGGGTTATATCCTTTAAGGCAATGACCCTCCCCCCCATAAAGGTCTTATTTACTCTATCGAGGACCACCCTCGCCATTCGTTCACCCCTTCACCGCCCCTGCGGTAAGGCCCTCGACTATCCACCTCTGAAGCAGCGCCACGATAAGGATCACTGGCACAGTGGTGATGGTAACGGCGGCGTTGATCTGTCCCCAAGGGATCTCGTAGATCGAGGCACCACTGAGCATGGAGATACCTACAGGAACGGTGTAATGCAACTGGTCCGGCATGAGGGTCAAGGCGATGAGGAACTCATTCCAGCAGAAGATGAATATCAGGGCAGCACTTACCGCCAGCGCCGCACGAGCGAGTGGCAGGATCACCCTGAGAAGTATCCCTCCCCACCATAAACCATCTATCATAGCGGCTTCGTCCAGCTCCCTGGGAATCCTGCTGAAGGCAGCATAGAGCATCCAGATGCCAAAAGGAAGGTTGAGAAAAGAATAACTGAGGATGAGCCCCAGGGGATTATTGATGAGCCCCAAGGCCCGAATGACCACAAAGACCGGAATCACCAACAGGGTCGGTGGGAGGATCGCCCCCACCAAAAGCCATCTCTGAAGCATAAGGGCCCTCTGGACGGGCATGTACCTTAGTTTAAAGGCCGCAAGGGAGGCAAGGGCGAGGGTGAGGATCGTCCCCCCGGTGGCGACGATAAGGCTGTTAATGATGTATCGGGAGAAGGGCCTTTTGTAGAAGACGTCCACGAAGTTCTCCACCGAAAGGCTCCTTGGCAAATACCTTATGGGAAGGGAGAATACCTCCTCAGGGGGCTTTACCGCGGTTATTACGGTCCAGAGAAAAGGAAAAAGGCAATAAAGCACTATTACAACTCCCAAAAAGAAAAACGCCGCCTTCCTCATCTTGCCCTCTCATAACCGAGCGTCGTAAGGCGCACGATCAGAAAACTCACCCCTATCAAAGCAAAGAGAAAGAGTACGGTAAGGAATATGGCGTAGCCCAGCTCATCGTACCTGAAGGCCACCTCGTAGATGTATATACAGAGCGTTCGGGTGCTATCGGCAGGTCCTCCTTTCGTGAGGACCCATATGAGGTCAAAGATGCCCGCTGCGTGAATGACCCTGAAGATCAAGGCCACCCTTACAAAGGGAAGGAGCAGGGGGAAGGTGAGATGAAAGAATCTCCTGAGGGGGCCTGCTCCGTCTATGGAGATGGACTCCTTTAACTCTTGGGGGATGGTCTGAAGCCCTGCAAGCAGGATGATCACAACGAAGGGGGTGGTCTTCCAGAGGTCGGCAAATACAGCAGCGAACATCGCCCCAGAAGGGCTTGAGAGCCAATCAAGGGGTTTCTCTAAGAGGCCGATTTTCACAAGGATGTCGTTTATCACACCAAAGGGGTTGTTGAACATCCACTGCCACGACATGGCCATAACGGCAGTGGGCAATGCCCAAGGTATAAGGACCGAAAGCCTTACAAACCACCTCCACCTGAATTGGGCATTGAGCAGGAGGGCGATGAGTAACCCCAGGAGGAACTCCAGAGGAACAGAAATGGAGGTAAAGAGGAGGGTATTTTTCAGGGTCCTTTTGAGATCATAGTCGAGGGCGAGCCTCTTCAAGTAGTTCTCCTTCTTGCCCTTGAGAGTTCCTTCTATCGAACGGGCCATGACCTTAAGGGCCTCCTCTGGGGATTCCACCCCGGCAAGGACGGCGCTTACGTGTTTCTGCAGCGTATCGCTTATTCGGGGGTATTCAGGATGAACGGGCCTCGCCCTTGCCCTCATCACTATCTTATAGAGATCCCTATAGTGGGGACTTACCTCCAGTATCTCAGGATCGAGGAAGAGGGCCTTCCTCGAGGGGACAGCACCCCTCCTGAAGTGAAGGATCTTCTGGGCTTCAGGGGATGTGGCAAACTCTATGAACCGCCAGGCCTTCTCGGGGGCCTTCACCCCCCGGGCTATCCCAAGACCCCACCCACCGAGCGTCCCCACGGATTCATGACCCTCCTTGTGGATGAAGGGAGCAATGCCCACCTTCCCTCGCAAAGGGGAGTCTTTCCTGTTTAAGATCGTCCAGGCATAAGGCCAGTTTCTCATGAAGATGGCCTTGCCCTGGGAAAAGGCGGAAAGGGAATGCTGCTCCTGGAAGGAGAGAACCGCCTTGGGGGCCCATCCCCTCTCGATCAGCTTCCTCATGAACTTCAAGGCCTCAAGGCCCTGAGGGGAGTCAAGGACCACCTTTCCCTCAGGGTCTATCACCTCCCCACCCGCCCCCCAGAGGTACTCGAGGAAGTCGCACACCAGGCCTTCATACTGCATGCCCTGAAAGACGATGCAGTAGAGATCGGGTGGATGGGAGGATCGTTCACAGATCTCCTCGAACTCCCTCCAGGTCCTCGGCGGGGAAGGGACGAGGTCCCTTCGGTAATAGAGCATGCCCACATCGCCCCTTACTGGGACCCTGTAGATGTGGCCCTTGTAACGGCCTGCCTCGACAGCCCCGGGGAGAAATTCCTCCTGTATCTGGGGGGTAAACCACCTATCGAGGGGCAGGAGCCATCCGGCCTCGGCAAACTTGGCCGTCCAGGTGACATCCATATAAACGAGCTCAATGGGGTCGCCACTGAGAAATGACCGGATGTACATGTTCTGCCTCTCATCGGTGGACCAAGGACCTGATATGTATTTGACCTGGATATCTGGGCACTGCCCGTGGAACCTCTTTATGATCTCGGCCCACGCACCGCCCACGTCCTCAGGGCCTATCATCCTCAGGACTTCAGCCATTATGGGTGAGGGCGAAAGGAGGATCGAAGAAGTGATCAGGAGGAGAAGGAGAGCAAGATTTACATTGACGAGGACCTTTCTCACAAACCTCCTCGCTTCCTATTCTTCTACGAGGTCCGTTTCCTCTGATCTTTTATCCTATCTCCTTCCTCAGCCTCCTCATGATCTCCTTCCGGTCCCTGAAGGAGAAAATCCCTGAGCCCACCACAAAGACATCGGCCCCTCTTCGGCTTATCTCCCCGATATTATCCACCTTCACCCCCCCGTCCACCTCCAGCTCCACCTCAAGGCCCCTTTCAGAGAGCCATCGGCGCATGCGCTCTATCTTCCCGAGGGTGGAGGGGATAAAGTCCTGCCCGCCGAAGCCGGGGTTGACCGTCATGATCAGCACCAGATCGACGTCCTCCAGGATCTCCTCCAGTGCTCCCAAAGGGGTAGCAGGGTTCAGGGCCACCCCCGCCCTCTTTCCCAGGTCCTTGATATACTGGATGGTCCTGTTCAGGTGAGGGCAGGTCTCCACATGGACCGTCAGGATATCCGCCCCTGCCTCTGCGAAGGCCTGAAGGTATCGGTCGGGGGCCTCTATCATGAGGTGGACGTCCAGGGGGACCGAGACGACCTTCCTCAGAGATCTCACCACCGGGGGACCGATGGTGATGTTCGGAACGAAGTGCCCGTCCATCACGTCCACGTGGATCCAGTCTGCCCCCCCATCTATCACCTCCTTCACCTCATCCTGCAGCCGGGCGAAGTCGGCGGAGAGGATCGAGGGGGCTATCTTCTTCATGTCGAGGACTCCGGGGCGAGCTTTGCAGCCCTGCGGGTCAACTTCTTCAGACGGCTTATCTGACGCCGATAGATGGTCGCCATCTCCCTGTCCCGCTTCTGGAGGGCCTCGGCCCGCTTCACTTTCAGTTCCTTTATCTTCGCCTTGAGTTCCTTCACGTCCAAGACCTTCTTCGCCTTCTTTACCTTCTTCCTCCTCTCCTCAGGGAGCCCCTTCACCTTGCGGATAAAGGCTATGAGCTCTTCCTTCTGCATCCCGCTTACGGCCTCAGCCCCCAGCTCCTTGGCCAGGACCCGCAGCTCCTTCACCGTCATCTTCTCGATGGGCTTTTCCTTCTGCTTTTCCCGCTTCTCCTCCCTTTCCTTCTCTTCCATTTCCCTCCTCCTGTTGCCGAAATCTCTGGAAAGATAACAGATCATCCTTCCCATTTCAACTTGACTTATCCTTCAGGAGGTCTTATTCACTCAAGGCAAAAAGGCAAGGAGGGAGGCCATGAAGTCATACCGGAAGGAGCTATGGTTCAACACCCCCACGAGGGTGGCCTTCATCAACATCACCGAGGAGGTGAGGAAGGCGGTGAAGGAGAGCGGTGTGAGAGAGGGTCTCTGTCTGGTCAACGCCATGCACATAACCGCCAGCGTCTTCATCAACGATGACGAACCAGGCCTCCACCAGGACTACGAGGACTGGCTGGAGTGGCTGGCCCCCCATGAGCCGACGAGCAAGTACAGGCACAACCGCACTGGGGAGGACAACGGCGACGCCCACCTGAAGCGGCAGGTCATGGGAAGGGAGGTGGTGGTGGCCATAACCGATGGGGAGCTGGACTTCGGCCCCTGGGAGCAGATCTTTTACGGCGAGTTTGACGGAAGGAGGAGGAAGCGGGTGCTGATAAAGATCATAGGGGAGTAAAAAATAGGAGATTGTCTCCTCAGACCTCCTGTGCTAAATTACGGGGCCGACTGCAAAATTTCATAAAAGGAGGGGACCGATGGAGGAGGGGGCAGTCATCGTTCAGTGGGAGGCCTTGAAGGACTTTTGCCGAAGGGCCTTCCTGAAGCTCGAGGTTCCTCCTGACGATGCGGAGATGACGGCGGATGTGCTGGTTCAGGCCGATCTCAGGGGGATAGACTCCCATGGGGTGGCGAGGCTCAGGCGCTACGTGAAGGGGATTCAGGTGGGGCAGATGCTCCCGAGACCCGAGGTAAAGGTAGTCCGCGAGACCTCAACGACGGCCCTCATCGACGGTGGGGGAGGCCTCGGTCCACCGGTAGGGGTGAGGGGGATGAGGATGGCCATCGAGAAGGCGAAGGATGCAGGAGTGGGTTTCGTCGCGGTCCGGAACTCCAACCACTATGGGATCGCGGGATACTATGCCATGATGGCCTTGGAACACGACCTGATAGGGATCTCCATGACCAACGCCGATGTCCTGGTGGTCCCCACCTTCGGGAGGAACGCCATGCTGGGCACCAACCCCATCAGCGTGGCGGTCCCTGCTGGTGAGGAACGTCCCTTTGTCCTCGATATGGCCACAAGCGCCGTCACCAGGGGGAAGCTGGAGGTCTATAAGCGGATGGAGAAGGAGATGCCCCTCGGCTGGGCCACCGATGAACGGGGGTTGCCCACCACCGACGCCTCCCGCGTCCTTCAGAACCTGGCCACCAGGGCAGGAGGGGGGCTCCTCCCCCTGGGAGGGGCGGGAGAACTGATGGGAGGGCATAAGGGGTATGGACTGGCCCTTCTGGTGGACATCCTCTGCGGGGTTCTGCCCGGGGCAGGGTATGCAAACACCATCTATCCCAAGACCCCGGACGGAAAGCCCCTTCCTGCCAACGTGGGGCACTTCTTCGGGGCGATAAGGGTGGATGGATTCCGCCCCCTTGAGGAGTTCAAGAGGACGATGGATGACATCATCCGCCGCCTGAAGGATTCCCCAAAGGCAGAGGGACAGGATCGGATCTACATCCACGGCGAGAAGGAGTTCGAGATGACGGAGGAGCGGAAGGCAAGGGGAATACCCCTCCATCCCAAGGTGGCGGAAGACCTGCGGGCCATCGCCCAGGAGCTGGATATAGGATATGACATCGAGGGTTGAATTATCCCCTTTATCCTAAAGGGACCTTAGGGTTGACAAGGGGAGACAAAGTTGTTAAATAAATAAGGCCTGAAAAATGGGAAGGTTATGAGCCTGGAGAACCCCATGAGCGATCATTAGAGGAAATAGGGAAAAAGGATCATAGATCTAAGGAGGGGTTCTGCAGGCTAACTCTCTTTTTTGCCCTTATAAAGGGCTTTATTTTATCGGCCTAAATAAGAGAGGGAGAAGAGTTAATATTGATCAATGTTAAAGAGGGGATAGCCGATGCCGACCATCAACCAATTGGTTAGATATGGACGGGAGGCGGTAAAGAAGAGGAGTTCTGCCCCGGCACTGAGGGGTTGTCCCCAGAAGCGGGGGGTGTGTGTGAGGGTTTACACCACCACCCCCAAGAAGCCCAACTCCGCCCTGAGGAAGGTGGCCCGGGTGAGGCTCACCAACGGGATAGAGGTGACCGCCTATATCCCGGGGATAGGTCATAACCTGCAGGAGCACTCGGTGGTGCTGGTGAGGGGGGGCAGGGTGAAGGACCTGCCCGGTGTCCGTTATCACATCATCCGGGGGGCCCTGGATGCCGCCGGTGTGGAGGGGCGGAGGAAGTCCCGCTCCAAGTACGGGACCAAGAAACCGAAGTAAGGGAAGGAGATGCCCAGGAAAGGACCGGTACCGAAGAGGGAAATACCCCCTGATCTGAAGTTCAACGATGTCCTGGTGGCGAAGTTCATAAACGGGGTGATGCGTCGGGGGAAAAAGAGCTTGGCCGAGAAGATCGTCTACGGGGCCTTTGACCTGATAGCGAAGAAGACCAAGGAGGACCCCTTGAAGATCTTTCATCAGGCGATAGAGAACGTGAAGCCGGTCCTTGAGGTGAAGCCCCGGCGGGTGGGAGGGGCCACTTACCAGGTCCCGGTGGAGGTGAGGCCCTCCAGGAGGACCAGCCTCGCCATCCGCTGGATCATCCAGTACGCAAAGGAGCGTTCTGAGAGGACGATGACCGAAAGGTTGGCCGCTGAGCTCCTCGATGCCTTCAACAACCGGGGCGCTGCCATAAAGAAGAAGGAGGATACCCACAGGATGGCGGAGGCCAACAAGGCCTTTGCCCACTACAGGTGGTAGGAGATGGGAAGGGTCGTACCTTTAGAGAAGACAAGGAACATCGGCATCATGGCCCACATAGATGCCGGTAAGACCACCACCACCGAGCGGATCCTCTACTATACGGGGGTTTCGCACCGGATGGGGGAGGTCCACGAGGGCTCGGCGGTCATGGACTGGATGGACCAGGAGCGGGAGCGGGGGATAACGATAACTGCCGCCGCCACCACCTGCTTCTGGCGTTCTCATCGGATAAACATCATTGATACCCCGGGCCATGTGGACTTCACCATCGAGGTGGAGAGGTCTTTAAGGGTCCTGGACGGAGCGGTGGCCATCTTCTGTGCCGTGGCAGGGGTGGAGCCCCAGTCGGAGACGGTCTGGCGGCAGGCGGACCGCTACCGGGTGCCGAGGATCGCCTTCGTGAACAAGATGGACAGGGTGGGGGCGGATTACTTCCGGGTCATCGAGATGATGAAGAAACGCCTCAGGGCCAATCCCCTCCCTCTTCAGCTTCCCCTTGGAAGGGAGGAGGAATTCGAAGGGGTGATAGACCTGGTGGAGATGAGGGGGATAGTGTACGACGCCACCACTCTCGGAGCGAAGTACCACTTCATAGATATTCCCCCTCATATGAGGGAGGAGGCCGAGAGGTGGCGGGAGAACCTGATCGAGGCCCTCGCTGAGAGGGATGACTCCCTGATGGAAAAGTACATAGAGGGGGAAGAGATCACCCCTGAGGAGATAAGGAAGGCGATAAGGGAAGCCACCCTCAGGATGGAGCTTGTGCCCGTGTTGTGCGGGGCGGCCTTCAAGAACCGGGGAATTCAGCCCCTGCTCGATGCCATCGTCGATTACCTCCCCTCCCCCCTGGACCTTCCCCCCATCGAGGGGGAGACCCCCGAAGGTGAGAAGACGAGGAGGGTGCCTGCCGATGAGGAGCCCTTCTGTGCCCTCGCCTTCAAGATAATGACCGATCCCTTTGTGGGCCATCTCACCTATCTGCGGGTGTACTCCGGAGGGATAAGGACGGGGATGACCGTCCTTAACGCCACCCGGGGCAGGACCGAGAGGATCGGAAGGCTCCTGAAGATGCATGCCAATCACAGGGAGGAGGTGAAGGAGGCCTGGGCAGGGGAGATCGTGGCTGCCGTGGGTCTTCGCAATACCTTCACGGGAGACACCCTGTGCGACAGGGAGAGTCCCATCGTCCTTGAGGCGATAAGGCCCCCTGAGCCGGTCATCTCTGTGGCCATAGAGGCGATCAATAAGGCCGAGCTCGATAAGATGGGGGTGGCCCTCGGGAAATTGGCCCAGGAGGACCCCTCCTTTCAGGTCCGGGTGGACGAGGAGACGGGCTCCACGATCATAGCGGGCATGGGAGAGCTCCACTTGGAGGTGATCGTGGAGAGGCTCCTGAGGGAGTTCAAGGTGAGGGCCAGGGTAGGGGCTCCGGAGGTGAGTTATCGGGAGACGATCACCCGGACGGTGGAGGGCGAAGGGAAGTTCATAAAGCAGACAGGGGGAAGGGGTCAGTACGGGCATGTGGTCCTCAGGCTTGAGCCCCTTGAGGCGGGAAAGGGGTTGGAATTCGTGAGCAAGATAAAGGGAGGGGTCATCCCCAAGGAATACATCCCGGCGGTGGAGCAGGGGATTCGGGAGGCTGCCCAAAGGGGGGTGCTCAGGGGGTATCCCCTGGTGGATATCCGGGTGGAGCTCCTTGACGGCTCCTATCACGAGGTGGATTCCTCGGACCTCGCTTTCAAGATGGCCGCCTCCATCGGCTTCAAGGAGCTCGCCAAGAAGGCGGGACCCATCCTCCTTGAGCCCATCATGGGCCTGGAAGTGGTGGTCCCTGAGGAGTTCCTGGGGGAGGTGCTGGGGGACCTTTCCGCCCGTAGGGGGAAGGTA
>CBEVRB010000010.1:0-23488 GCA_965552155.1 uncultured bacterium | reverse complement strand
AACAAAATGCTATGCCTCAGTTCTCCCAGGTCCACGGGCAAATCATAGCTCTCGTAAATCCCTTAGGCTTAAGGCCCCTGGGCCTCCTCACTGCCCAGGGCCTCCTGCAAGGGTTGACCTTGGAAGGCCAAGGAGCTTTGCCGCCTCAAATGAGCTGATCCCCTTCTGCCTTAAGGCATCTCACAACCTGAGGACCCTCACATCCCTCTGAACCAGAACAGAGGAGTAGTGTTTTTCTGGCACTGTCAATCTCGCTTTTATAGAATCACAAACTTATAGAGACTCGAGAAGATTTGGCAGTTGAAGGGTTTGCCGGTAGGGCTTATAATCGCATGGCAGGCCAAGGAGGGAGAGGTGCGGGTTCCGTTTTTCGACCTGAAGGTCCAGTATCAAGGGATCAAGGAAGAGGTAGAGGAGGCGATCCAGAAGGTAGCCGAGGAGCAGAGGTTTGTTCTCGGCCCTCAGGTGGAGGCCCTGGAGGAGACCCTGGCGCGTTACATCGGGGTGAAGGAGGCGATCGGGGTCGCCTCGGGGAGCGACGCCCTACTGCTGGCCCTTATGGCCCTCGGGATAAAGGAAGGGGATGAGGTGATAACCACTCCCTTCACCTTCTTCGCCACCGTGGGCGCTATCTCCCGGGTGGGAGCAAGGCCCTCCTTCGCTGACATAGATCCCCTGACCTATAACTTGGACCCGAACGAGGTGGAGCGGAGGGTCACCCCTAAGACCAAGGCGATAATTCCCGTCCATCTCTTCGGTCAGTGCGCCGACATGGACCCGATCATGGAGATAGCCGAAAGGCGCGGCCTCTACGTGATAGAGGACGCCGCCCAGGCCATAGGCGCCGAATACGTGACCGATAACGGGGCCCGGAAGGCGGGCTCCATGGGTCACTTCGGCTGCTTCTCCTTTTATCCGACGAAGAACCTGGGGGGATGGGGAGATGGGGGGATGGTGACCACCCAGGACGAGGGGCTTGCCGAGAGGGTCCGGATGCTCCGGGTTCACGGTTCCACCGATAAGTACTTCCACGAGGCTATTGGGATAAACAGCAGGCTCGATGCCCTGCAGGCGGCGGTTCTGCTGGCCAAGTTCCCCCACCTGGAAGAGTGGAACGAATCGAGGAGGGAGAAGGCCCTCCGGTACCAGAGGCTCTTCGAAGAGATGGGTTATGAGCGGTTCGGGATAACCCTCCCCCATGTCCAGCATCAGAACCGCCACGTCTTCCACCAGTACGTAATAAGGGTCCCCAGGAGGAATGAACTCCGCCATTTCCTCCAGCAAGAAGGGATAGGGACCGAGGTCTATTACCCCCTTCCTTTACATCTGCAGCCATGCTACCGTTTTCTCGGTTACAGGGAAGGGGACTTCCCGCAGGCGGAGAGGGCCTCCAAAGAGGTCCTGGCCCTGCCCATCTACCCTGAACTCTCCTCTGAGGCCCAAGGATACGTGGTGGAAAGGATAGCGGCCTTCTTCTCCTCATGACCTCCCTTCTCTGGAGTTGCCTTTCAGGGGTCCTTTATGCCCTGAGCCAGCCCCGCTGGGGCCTCTGGCCCTTCGGGTGGATGGCGTTCGTTCCCCTCTTTTTGGCCTGGGAGGGGAAGGGCAGGAAGGAGGTTTTCCTTCTGGGATGGCTCTCGGGAACGGTGGCGTTTGTAGGGGTCACCTACTGGGTCGTGGTAGCGGTTCATCGCTATGGCGGCATCCCTCTGCCCCTGGCCGTCCCCATAATGGTCCTTTTGGCCCTTTACCTGGGCATCTATTTCGGCCTCTTCGGTCTGGCCGCTCCCCTCCTCAGGAAGGGGTACTCCCTCATCCTCCTCCCCGCCCTCTGGGTGGGCCTTGAGTTCCTTCGCTCCTTCCTGCTCTCCGGCTTCCCGTGGGGTCTTTTGGCCCACTCCCAGTGGTCCAACCTGCCCCTGATCCAGGTATGTGACCTCACCGGGGCATACGGGATATCCTTCCTCATGATGGTGGTCAATGTGACCCTCTATCTGATCCTTTCTGGAGGCAGATGGAGGTGGTTGGGAACGGTGCTTTCTCTGCTGCTCCTTGGAGGCGTCCTCCTTTACGGATACGGGCGCCTGAAGGAGCCCTTCCCCATCAGGGGGAGGGTCCCGGTGGGGATAGCCCAGGGAAACATCCCCCAAGACATAAAGTGGCAGGAGTCCCTCCAGGAGGAGACGGTGAGGATCTATCGGGAGCTGAGCTCAGATCTCATACCCCTGGGGCCCCGGCTCCTGATATGGCCCGAGACGGCCTTCCCCTCCTTCTTCGACGGGAAGGGCCCTTTGGACAGGGAGGTGAGGGAGGTGCCTCGATCCGCAGGGGCCTATCTCCTCTTCGGAAGCCTCACCCGAGAGGGGGAGAGGGTATATAACAGCGCCATCCTCCTTGGCCCTTCAGGAAAGATCAGGGCCCGTTACGACAAGCTCCACCTCGTCCCCTTCGGGGAGTTCGTCCCCTTGAGGAAGCTCCTCGCCCCGGTCTTTGGGGTCCTTAATGAGTTCGGCGACATCACCCCTGGCCACAGGATGGTGGTCTTCTCCCTCCCTGAGGGTAAGTTTGCGGTGCTCATCTGCTTTGAGGTGATCTTTCCGGAGCTGAGCCGTAAGGCCCTGCTGGAGGGAGCGGACTTCATGGTGACCATCACCAATGACGCCTGGTTCGGCAGGACCTCAGCCCCCTACCAGCACCTGGTCCAGGTAGTCTTTCGGGCAGTGGAAAACCGGGTCTGGTTCGCCCGGGCGGCCAATACCGGAGTAAGCGCCTTCATCGATCCCTGGGGGCGGATCCTGAAGGCGAGCGACCTCTTCAGAAGGGAGGTGCTCTTCGACGAGGTGGGGATAAGAGAGGCCCCTCTTACCTTTTATACGAAGAGAGGGGATCTCTTTGCTGAGGGATGCACCCTCCTGGGGATCATCGCCCTGGCGCTTTCTTTTCCACCAGCTCTACCAAGAATCCCTTTACCGGGAAGAGGAAAGCGATCCGCCGACCGCCGAAACCAACCGCAGGGACGGGCTCCTTGACCATCTGAACTCCCCTCTCCCTGAGCCTTTCTATCTCTCCCTCGATATCCTCCACCTCAAAGCAGAGGTGATGTATCCCCCCGCCGCGCCGCTGAAACTTCACCACCGGTGAGTCCTCGGAGGTGGGCTCAAGGAGCTCGAGCGAAAGCCCCTTTCCCCATCCCAGCTCCAGGAAGATCGCCCTCACCCTTTGGATCGGGTCCTCGGTGGGCCCTGAGATATAGGTGAGGCCCAGGAAGTCCTCAAGGCTTCTGGCCACCTTCTCCACGTCCTTCACCACCAGGCCGACGTGATGAAGCCTCATGGCCTTCTTCCCTCAAGCACCCAGTCCCTCCCGAGCCGTCTCATCCTCTTGACCCTGATCCCCTTCGCCTCCTTGAGGGAGGAAACCCCCAGATCCCCCACCGCATCCACCCCTTCCCCGATGAGGAGGGGCGAGGTGATCACCAAAATCCTGTCCCATAGCCCTTCCCGGAGGAAGGAGGTGATGATCTGGCCCCCGCCCTCAACGAGCACCGAGGTTATGGCCCTTCGGGCGAGTTCCCTGAGGAGCCCCCCGAGATCCACCCTCCCGTCCTTTCCCTCGATCACCAGGACTTCCGCCCTCTCCTCCAGGGCCCTCATCTTCCCGGGGTCGGCCCGGTGGGTGGTGACGATGAGGGTGGGGGCTGAGGAGTCGAGCACCCGCGCCTTGAGGGGGGTCTTCAGGCGGGAGTCCACCACCACTCTTAGTGGGTTTCTCCCCCTCGCCTCCCTCACCGTGAGCTGGGGGTCATCGGCAAGCACCGTCCTTATTCCCACCAGCACCGCATCGTTCCTCGCCCTCAACCGATGGGCCAGACGGCGGGCCTCCTCAGAGCTTATCCACCGGGAGTCCCCCTTCTGGGTGGCGATCCTCCCATCGATGGACTGGGCCCACTTCAGGGTGACGAAGGGAACCCCTTCCTCCCGCCACTTGAAGTAGGCCTCGTTAAGCTCCTTTGCCTCTTCCTCCAGGACCCCCACCTCCACCTCGAGCCCCGCCTCCCTCAGGGCCTTCACCCCCTTACCCCTCACCTCAGGGTTTGGGTCTGAGGTAGCGACGACCACCCTCCCTATCCCCTCCCTTATTATCGCCTCTGTACAGGGAGGGGTCTTTCCCCAGTGACAACAGGGCTCAAGGGTCACGTACATGGTTGCCCCTTTAAGTGACTCTCTCGCGCGCTTTATCGCCTCCACCTCCGCGTGGTCTCCGCCGAAGCGCCGGTGGTACCCCTCGGCAATTACCTTCCCCTCCTTCACGATCACCGCCCCAACCATCGGGTTGGGACTGACCCATCCCGCTCCCCTTCTGGCAAGGGCAAGGGCCCTCCTCATGTAGTGCTCATCCTGGGAAGTGATCATCCCCTCAGAACCTCAGGGGGCGTTGCCAGGCCTCCTTGAGCCGGAAGATATCGGCCTCGATGACCTTCCTTCCCTCAAGTCCGATCACCCCAAAGATCCTTCCCTCCCTTACCACCCCGATCCGGGAAAAAGGCACCCCTTCCATCACCTCCTCGAAGGCCCCCCTGTGCTCAGGACGGACGGTCACGACGAAGCGGCTCTGGGACTCGGAGAAGAGGAGGTAATCGTCCCTCTCGACCCCCTCCTGGGGCGCTTCCCTCAGGTCCACCTCCATCCCCAAGGAGCCGCTGAAGGCGACCTCTGCCAGCGCCACCCCCAGACCACCGTCCGAGCAGTCATGGCAGGAGGCGACCAGTCCCTCCTGGATCGCCTTCCAGAGACGCAGGTAGAGCTCCCTGGACTCCTCGGCCCTCACCCGGGGGACCTCATTCCCCACGTAGCCCATCATGGCGAAGTACTCCGATCCCCCGAGCTCGGGATAGGTCACGCCGAGGACGTAGACCAGGTCTTGGGGCCTCTTCGCCTCCATGCTCACCGCCCGGCGCACATCCTCCATCTTCCCAAGGACAGAGAAGAGGACGGTGGGGGGGATGGAGATCTTCACCCCGCCACCGATATAGTCGTTCTTCATGCTGTCCTTCCCCGAGATACAGGGGACGGAGTAGGCGGTGGTGAAGTCATAGAGGGCCTTGCAGGCCCTGACCAGCTGGGCCAGCTTGTACTCTCCATCAGGGGTCTTTTCCGACTTCACCGGATCGGGCCAGCAGAAGTTGTCCAGGGCGACCATCCTGGTGGGGTCTCCCCCTACGGCCACGTTGTTCCTTATCGCCTCATCGAGGGCACAGGCCGTCATCCAGTAGGTATCTATGTCGCCGTAGCGGGGGCAGATCCCGTGGGAGACCACCACCCCTTCGAAGCTCTCGAGCAGGGGCCGTACCACTGCGGCATCACTCGGCCCATCGCAGGCGGCCCCGACCAGGGGCTTGAGGACGCTTCCCCCCTGGACCTCGTGGTCGTACTGCCTCACCACCCATTCCTTGCTGCAGATGTTGAGCCTGGAGAGCATCCGCTCAAGCACCTCCCCCAGGTCCTCAGGGGGCGGGAAGGAGGGTTCGGGATGGCGGGGCCTCCTCCAACGGGCCTCAAGCTCCATCCTGGGCAGTCCCTCGTGGAAGAAGTCCATCCGGAGATAGGCGACGGTCCGGCCCCTCCAAAGGCAGTGGAAGACGCCGCTTGAGGTGAAGCGGCCTATCACCGTCGCCTCCACCTCCATCTTGCGGGCCAGCTCAAGGAGTTCCTCCACCTTCTCAGGGGCGACCGCCAAGGTCATCCTCTCCTGGGACTCGGAAAGGAGTATCTCCCAGGGATCAAGGCCCGGGTATTTCAGGGGTACCTTATCGAGCCATATCTCACACCCTCCAGGCCCCCTGGCCATTTCCCCCACCGAGGAGGAGAGCCCCCCGGCGCCGTTATCGGGTATGGAGTTGTAAAGCCCTCTGTCCCGGGCCAGGAGCAGAAAGTCGAACATCCTCTTTTGGGTTATGGGATCGCCGATCTGGACCGCAGAGGTGGGGGAAGCCTCATGCAACTCCTCGGAGGAGAAGGTCGCTCCGTGGATGCCATCCTTCCCCACCCTCCCCCCCACCATCACCACCAGATCCCCGGGGGAGGCCCTCTTGATGTGGGAGGGCTCACCCCCTATCTCCCGGGGCATGATCCCGCAGGTGCCGCAATAAACCAGGGGCTTTCCCAGATAACGCTCGTCGAAAACGATAGAGCCGTTGACCGTGGGTATGCCGCTCTTGTTCCCCCCGTGCTCCACCCCTTCCCTCACCCCTTCTAAGATCCTCCTCGGGTGAAGGATGCGGGGCGGGAGCTCCCCCTCCCAATGAGGGGGGGCGAAGCAGAAGACGTCTGTGTTGAAGATGAGCTTTGCCCCTTTTCCCGTGCCGAAGGGGTCCCGGTTCACCCCCACGATCCCTGTGAGGGCTCCTCCATAGGGGTCAAGGGCCGAGGGGGTATTATGGGTCTCCACCTTAAAGGTGAGGCTCCAGCGGTCGTTGAAGGCGACCACCCCGGCGTTGTCCACGAAGACCGAGAGGCAGATATCCCTCTCCCCCCATCTCCTCCTGATCTCCTCGGTGGAGCGGCGGATATAGGTATCGAAGAGGCTCGTGATCCTCTCCTCGGCCCCGGCCTCCTCGTCCACGTAGCGGATGAAGGCGTTGAAGATCTTGTGCTTACAGTGTTCGGACCAGGTCTGGGCGATCGCCTCAAGCTCCACATCGGTCACCCGATCCCCCAGGCCCACCTTAATCCTGGAAGCGACCACCTCCGGATCCCGAAGGTACCTCTGGATCGCCCTCATCTCCTTGAGACTCAGGGCGAGGAGCCTCTCCCTGCTTATCCTCTCCAGCTCCTCGTCGCTCACCTCCAGGGAGATCTCCTGGACCCTCCCCCCTGAGGAGCCCCCCACCTTTGGGACGATGGGCCCTATCCCCACCTTTGGATCCCACTCCTCCTTGCTCCTTATCTCGAAGCGGTTTATTAGGGGGTTTCCCAGCACCTCGGTGGCGATCCTCCTGGCCTCCTCCCGATCGAGTTTTCCCTTGATCAGGTACTGGCGGGAGGTGTAGACCTTCTCCTCCTCCCGGAGGGGGATCCTCAGGACCTGAAGGAGGGTCTCCCGGGCGGTCCTCCCCACGTTATCGGTGACCCCGGGCAAAAACCCCACCTCGATCACCCAGTCGAAATCCCGGGCGATGGGCTCATCGATGGTGTACCGCTGGGTGATGGGGTCGCTGTAGGCCCGGGCAAGCTCCTGGAGCTGGGCCTTTGTGAGGGAGGCATCGATCACATAGACCTCTACGGTCCTTACGGTCTCAACCCTTCTCCCGAGGTCCCGCTCTATCCTCCTTTTGACCTTTTCGGCAAGGGGGTCCCTTATGCCCTCTCTATTGGTTATCTCTATCCGATGGGCCACCTTCCTCTTCCTTTTCCTTCCTCTCCTTGGCCACCACCACTCTGGCAGGACGGAGGAGGCGGTCGGCGAGCATGTATCCCTTCTGGACCTCGGAGACGATCTGTCCGGGGGGGACCTCATCGGTGGGAACCTCCCCCACAGCCTCATGTTTGCTCGGGTCAAAGGTTTCCCCCACCGCCTCTATCTCCGTGACCCCGAACTTCCGGAGCACCCCCCGGAAGAGCTGAGCCACCAGTTCCACCCCTTCAAGGACGCCCTTCGGGTCGGCCTCTCCCTTGGCATGCTCGATGGCCCTCTCCAGGTTGTCGAGCACTGGAAGGAGCTCTCTCAGAAGCTCCTCGTTCCCATACTTCACCAGCTCGGCCTTCTCCCGGGCCACCCTCTTCTTGTAGTTGTCAAACTCAGCGTAGATGCGGAGCAAGCGGTCGTAGTGCTCCTGGGCCTCGGCCTTTACCTTCTGGAGCTCCTTCTGGAGCTCCTCGATAATCTCCTGCGGGTCCTTCTCCTCCTTCCCCTTTTCCCTTTCCTTCTCTTCGGTCTCCTTCAGGACCTCTTCAGACATCTCCACCTCTCCTTTTTGGTCTCTTTAAGTGGCAGGGAGATCTGATCTTTTATCCCTCTTGAGGTGCTACCCAGTGGACCTCTAAGACCTGGGTGAGGAGCTTGGCGGTGTAATCCACCAAGGGGATGATGCGGGAGTAGTCCATCCTCACGGGGCCAATTACTCCCAGTATCCCCAGGGTGTGGTCCTTGGGCCCATAGGTGGAGGTGACGAGGCTACATTGCTCAAGGCCCTCCACATCGCACTCGGAGCCGATGAAGATCTGAATTCCTTTGGCCCTCATGGACCTGTCAAGGAGCCTAAGGAGCCTCCCCTTCCTCTCCAAGGCCTCGAGCAGCTGCTTCATCCTCTTTATGTCGGTGAAGGAGGGCTCATCAAGAATTTGGCTCTGCCCCTCGATGAATACCTCCCTCTCGTCCTCAGCCACCAGGGTCTCTCCCCCGAGCCTTATGGCCCGAGCGAGGAGACGGTCATAGGCCCTTCTCTCCCTCTCCATCTCCTGGACCAGCCGCTCCCTCACCTCTTTGAGGGGGAGGCCAGTCAGGAGCTCGTTCAGGTAGGCCGACATCTGATCGAGCTCCTCCTGGGATAGATCCTCATCGAGCTCCACCACCCTGCTCTGGACCACCCCTGAGGAGGCGATGAACACCGCCAGGACCTGTTGCTGGCGGAGTTTGACGAACTCTATCCTCTTGAAGATGGTCTCTTTCAAGGGAGGGGCCATCACCAGACCGGGGTAGCGGGAGAAGGTCGAAAGGATGCGGCAGGTCCGCCTCATCAAGTCCCCAAGATCCCAGGAGCCCTCTTCATAGTAACGCCTGATCCGCTCCTGCTGGGAGGGACTCAACTGGACCGGCTCCATCAGTGCATCCACAAAGAGCCTCAACCCCTTCTCCGTGGGGACCCTGCCCGCGGAGGTATGGGGCTGGAAGAGATAGCCCATCTCCTCTAAGTCGGCCATCACGTTGCGGATCGTGGCAGGGCTTAGGTTGAGCCTCGATCGCTTGGCCACAGTGCGGGAGCCCACCGGCTCTCCCGTCTCGATGTAGCCCTTGACCACCACCTTCAGTATCTCTTTTCCCCTCTCCGAAAGGTCCACTTCTCGCCTCCTTAAAAGCTGACTTTAAAATAATAATCGCCCCCCTTTTTGTCAAGATAATTGAGCAAAGCTATGGTAAATTTAGAGGGAAAGAGGGCCTTTCCTGAGGGAAGAGGGATCCCCTGGCCCTGTATTCTTTCTTTATCTCTTTCCAGCCTTCCTCTTTTCCCCCCTCGGCCAGCCAGCGGTAAAGGAGCCAGTGACACCTTTCCAGCCGGAAGGGATGGAGTTTGAGGATCTCTTCAGCCTCCCCGAGGGCCTGAGAAAGTCCCTCCGGTTTGCCGTTCAGGTATTGGAGCTCCCCCAAGGAGAGCAGCACGTAAATGAGGCCCCTCCTGTCGCCAGTGGCCTCAAAAAGGCCCTTTGCTTCGAGGAAAAGCCTTCGGGCCCCCTCGTCTTTCCTCATCACCTTAAGCGCCGTACCTTCTCCCCAGAGGGTATAGGCATAGCTGACCCGGTCCCCTATCTCGCGGTAAAGCCTCGTGGCCTCAAAGAAATGCCCCAGTGCCCTCTCGAGGTCCCCGAACATCCGGTGGGCGTTCCCTATGCCGCAGTGGGAATAGGCGGTACCGAAGATATCCCCCCTTTCCTTCAGCAATTTATTGGCTCGCTGATAATGTTCAAGAGATGTGCTGTACCTCCCCATCACCCTGTAGACCCCACCGAGTCCGCAGTGGCAGTAGCCCTGAGCCACCTTGTCCTCCAAGCCCTCGAAGATGAAGAGGGCCTCCTGGAAGGCCTCCTCGGCCCTTTTGAGCTCACCGAACATCCTCCAGAGCCCTCCCATCGCCCAGAGGCAGAAGCCCTCCCCCTCTGCATCGTCCCACTCCTGATATATCTCCAAGGCCCTCCCCAGGTCCCCTTTAGCCCCCTCCAGCTCCCCCAGGGCCCTGCGGCTGAGCCCGAGTCCTACCAGGGTATCGGCCATCTCCAGTTCGTCGCCCCCCTCCTCAGCGAGCTCAAGGGCGGAGGTGAAAGACCTTTTGGCCTCCTCGAATTCCCCCATCATCCTGAGACAGTCCCCTATCTTCTGGAGGCAATGGAGCCGCTCCAAGAGCCTCTCCCGAGGGAAACCCTCCAGGGCCTTCCTGTAACCTTCCAGGGCCTCCTGAAATCTGGATCTGGCCCGCGCCTCCTCTGCCCGCTCAAAGAGTTCTTCTGCCTCCATCATCTCCCCGTATCCATAATGCCCTCTCCTGAGAGAAGTGTCAAAGAGTCCCTTTCTCTAAAAAGGACCGGTCCTTGGGGACGCCGGGACATGCACCATTTGAACAGGACAGAGGCTTGACAAAGGGCGGGAAATATCCTAAATTCTCACCTTGTGAAAGGGAGTACTTTTTGCTGGGGATGATAAAAGCATAATTAAGAGGGAGGGAGAAGATGGCAGCAAAGATCATAAAGGGGACGGAGGTGGCCAAGGAGATAAGGGAGGAGTTGAAGCGGGAAGTGGAGGAGATGAAGTCCAAACACGGCGTTACCCCTGGGCTGGTGACCATCCTGGTGGGAGAGGACCCGGCATCGGTCAGTTATGTGACCGCCAAGCAGAGGACCGCCCATGAGCTCGGTTTCTATTCTGTGCAGGACAACCAGCCGGCCGACATCTCGGAGGAGGCCCTCCTTGGCCTGATAGACAAGTACAACAAGGACCCGAAGATCCACGGCATATTGGTTCAGCTTCCCTTGCCGAAACACATCGATGAGACCAAGGTCCTCTATGCCATAGACCCGAAGAAGGACGTGGACGCCTTTCACCCGGTCAACGTGGGGAAGCTGCTCATAGGGGAGCCCGACTTTCTGCCCTGCACCCCCCATGGGATCTGGCAGCTTCTGATTCGCTCCGGAGTGCAGATAGAGGGGGCAGAGGTGGTAGTGGTGGGCAGGAGCAACATCGTGGGCAAACCCATCGCCGCCATCCTGATGCAGAAGATGCCCAATGCCAACGCCACGGTGACCGTCTGTCACACCAGGACCAAGGACATCGCCTTTCACACCCGAAGGGCCGACATCCTGATCGTCGCCGCCGGCAGGCCCAAGGCGATAACGGCCGACATGGTGAAGGAGGGAGCGGTGGTGATCGATGTGGGGGTGAACCGGATAGGGAAGACCCCTGAAGGGAAGGCGATCCTCTGCGGCGATGTGGACTTCGATGCGGTAAAGGAGAAGGCCTCCATGATCACCCCTGTGCCAGGGGGGGTGGGGCCCATGACCATTACCATGTTGATGTACAATACGGTAAGGGCGGCAAAACTGGCTGCAGGGATCTCTTAAATGGCCTATGTGATAGCGGTATCAGGAAAGGGGGGGACGGGAAAGACGACTATTTCGGCATTGATACTGAGGGAACTGCTGGAAGAGGGAAAGAAACCCGTGCTGATGATAGACGCCGATGCAGATGGCAACCTCTCTGAGGCCCTGGGCTTGGAAGACGGCAAGACGGTGGGCGAGATGGTCGAAGAGCTCCAGAGGAAGATCTCCGATTTTCCTCCCGGTTTCTCCAAAGACGACTGGCTCGAGGCGAAGATCGCCGAGGTGATGCTGGAAGAGAGGGGGTTCGATCTCCTGGTGATGGGGAGGGGAGAGGGGCCGGGGTGTTACTGTTACGTGAACAGTGTCCTCAGGAAGATCATGGATACCGTCTTCAAGAATTATCCCTATGTGGTGATGGACAACGCCGCGGGGATGGAGCACCTGAGCCGGCGTACCACCAGGGAGGCGGACGCCTTCCTGGTGATCTCCGATCACTCGATGAAGGGGATCCAGAGCGCCACCAGGATCGCCTCTTTGGCCCGGGAGCTCGATCTGGAGATTGGGCGGATGGGGCTTATAGTGAACAGGGCCCCTGGGGGAAAGGTGGCCCCGAAGCTTGTTGAGGAAGTCCAGCGGGGAGGGCTTGAGCTGATCGGCACGGTCCCTGAGGACGAGGAGGTGATGGAGTTCGACATGGAGCGGCGATCCCTTCTCGAGCTTCCCGACGAGAACAGGTCAGTTCAGGCCGTCAAGGAGATCATGGGAAAAATCCAGCAAAGGAGGTAAGGATGGTCATAATAGGCGAGAACATCCATATCCTTTCTAAGAAGGTCTCGGAAGCGTTAAGCAATAAAGACGCCAAGGTGATCCAGGAGATGGCCAAGGCCCAGGCGGAAGCGGGTGTGGATTATATTGACCTGAACATCGGTCCGGCCAGGAAGAACCCGGATATCATGGCCTGGCTGGTGGAGACGGTTCAGGAGGTGGTGGATCTGCCCCTCTCCCTTGACAGCACCAATCCCCAGGCGGTGGAGGCGGGGCTGAAGGTGGCCAAGTGGCCCCCTTTGATCAACTCCGCCTCAGGCCGCACCGACTCCAAGGAGCAGATGCTTCCCCTGGCCACGAAGTACAAGTGCGATGTGGTCATCTCCGTGCTGAACGACCAGGGCATCCCGGCCGATGCTGAGGCGAGGGCCGAGAGCATCATGGACACGGTGACCTACGCCAACGAGCTGGGGATCGAGAACGAGAGGATCTGGGTGGACCCGATCATCATGCCCGTGAGCGTGGACCAGAAGGCGGTGATGGAGGCGATGGAGTTCACCAAGATGCTTCAGGACCTCCTGCCCGGGGTGAAGTCCACGGTGGGGCTCTCCAACGTCTCCAACGGCACCCCCAAGGAGCTCCGGGGGATCCTCAACAGGACCTACTTGGTGATGCTCCAGAAGTGCGGCCTTTATTCGGCTATCGCCGATGCCTTCGATCAAGAGCTGATGGACCTGGTGAAGGGAAGAGCCCCTGAGATCGTGGAGCTGATCCACAAGGTGATGGACGGGGAGGATATAGATGCGGATTCCCTCCCGCCCAAGGAGAGGGATTACGTGAAGACGGCCAAGGTCCTGATGGGAGAAAGCCTCTACTCCCACACCTGGCTGGAACTCTAAGGAGGTGGAGGATGGCAGAGTACAGGGCGCCTTTTGAGACCTATAAGGCCAAGGTGGTGGAGGTGACCATAGGGAAGGGCGATCGGGCGATAAAGATCGGAGGGGAGAACGTGCTCGCCTTCAACCAGACCTTCGATCAGGGGGATTTCCCAAACTCCCCGAAGATCGCCCTGGAGGTTTGGGACAAGGAGCCCTATGGATGGACCCCGGGTTGTCTGGAGCCGGTGAAGGACGTGGTGGGGGACCCGGCCGCATGGGCCAAGAGATGTGTGGAGGCCCTGGGGGCGGAGGCGATCTTCCTCTACCTGATAAGCACCGACCCCAACGAGGACGATACCTCCCCTGAGGTGGCGGCGGAGACGGCCAAGAAGGTATACGAGGCCTGTGGTGTGCCGCTCATAGTCTTCGGCACCGGGAACGAGGAAAAGGACCCCCTCATCCTCACCAAGGTGGCCGAGGCCTTAAGCGGGGAGAACCTCCTTTTGGGGCCTGTCTTGAAGGAGGACTACGAGCCGATAGCCAATGCGGCAAAGGAACACGGTCACTGCGTCGTGGCCCAGGCCCCCATAGACATCAACCTCCAGAAGGAACTGGACGTGAAGCTGATGAGGATCCTTCCTCCGGAGAGGATCGTCCTCGACCCCTTAGCTCCTGCCCTGGGCTACGGTCTGGAGTACGGGTTCTCCATCTTCGAGAGGACTAAGCACGTCGGGGTGATCTTCAATGACCAGACGATGCAGATGCCCCTCATCGCCAACTTCTCCTTTGAGGTATGGAGGCAGAAGGAACCAAAGGAGAACGAGGAGATGGGGGTATACTGGGAGCTGGTCACGGCCATAACCTACCTTGAGGCAGGGGCGAACCTCTTGGTGATGAGGCATCCCGAGGTCTACAAGATCATCAAGGAGATGATCGCCGAGGCCTGATCAAATTAGGAAGGAGGTAGAGATGGAAGGAAAGAGGAGGAGGGAGGAGATAGAGAGGATCATTAGGGCGGAGGAGGACTGGGAGCCAATAGGGTACACTCCCATGCCTCACGTGCCCGACCTGAGGAACTGGGACAGGAGGTTGCTGAAGACCTACAAGCCCTTCTATGCCCCTTTCTGCGACCTGTGCTGCCTCTGTACTTACGGCAAGTGCGATCTCACCGGCACCAATCGCGGGGCATGCGGTTTGGACATAGCGTCGCAACAAGGGCGTATGGTTACCATCGCCTGCTGTATGGGGATGGCCGCCCATGCGGGACATGCAGCCCATATCATCGAGTACCTGATCGAGAAATATGGGGAGGATTACCCCATAGACTTAGGGGATCAGGTGAACGTGGAGTGTCCCAATATCAGGCTGGTCCTGGGACTCAAGCCCAAGACCCTGGGTGACCTGAAGAAGGCGGTGGAGTACGCCTCCACGGAGCTTGTGCACGTTCTCTCCTCCACTCACACGGGTCAGGAAGGTGACCCGGTCGATTACGAGTCGAAGGCGCTTCACATATCGATGCTCGATCACGTCTGCATGGAGGCGGCTGATGTGGCCCAGATCGTGGGGTTCAAGTTCCCGAGCTCGGTAGCCGACACCCCCATCGTGGAGCTGGGCTGGGGAGCGGTGGACAAGTCCAAGCCCGTGATCCTGGTGGTGGGTCATAACCCGGCCTGCTCCACTGAGGTGATAGACTACTTGAGGAAGGAAGGGCTGGAGGATAAGGTCGAGGTATGTGGAATCTGCTGTACGGCCCTGGAGACCACCCGCTACAGCGACAAGGCCAAGATCATTGGGCCGTTGTCGAGGCAGCTCTTCTTCATCAAGACGGGAATAGCCGATGTCATTGTGGCCGACGAGCAGTGCATCCGGACCGACCTGACCATCGAGGCGAGCAAGGTCGGCTCGGTGGTGATTGCCTCTTCGGACAAGGCCTGCCGGGGCCTTGAGGAAGCGAGCGAGCGGCCCACCGATGAGGTAGTGAAGGAGATGGTGGAGCAGGGGAAACACTTCCTCATCCTCGACCACGCCAAGGCGGCCGAGGTGGCGGTGAAGGCCGCCCTGGAGCTTGCCCCAAAGAGGAAGGAAAAGAAGGAGCCTTTGAGCAAGGAGCGGGCCCAGGAGCTGGCCAAGGCCTGCAAGGCCTGCACGAACTGCGAGCGGGTATGCCCCAACCTGCTGCCCCTCACCTCGGCCATACAAAAGATGGCCGAGGGCGACTTCGAAGAGCTCAAGCGGTGTTTTGAGCGCTGCATCGGCTGCGGCAAGTGCGGGGAGGTCTGCCCGCAGGGCATCCCCATTCAGAAGCTCTTCCAGTCGGTGGCCAGCTGGGAGACCTGGAAGTGCAGGGCTGGCAGAGGGCCGGTAATGGACACCGAGATCAGGAAGGTGGGGGCTCCCATCGTGCTTGGAACGATCCCCGGGGTGATCGCCTTTGTGGGCTGCTCCAACTTCCCGGAAGAGATAGATGAGGTGGCCGAGATGGTGGAGGAGTTTGCCCGCAGGAAGTACATCGTGGTCCTTACCGGCTGCTCGGCCATGGTGGCAGGGATGAGGAAGGACAAGGAAGGATTGACCGTCTACGAGAAGTTCCCGCCCGACTTTGACGCTGGAGGGGTGGTGAACATCGGCTCCTGCGTTTCTAACGCTCATATCTCCGGGGCGGCTATGAAGATCGCCAATATCTTCGCCAACCTGCCCTTGAGGGCCAACTACGAGGTGATCGCCGACTACGTCCTGAACCGCGTCGGGGCCTGTGGGGTGGCCTGGGGTGCCATGAGCCAGAAGGCGGCCTCCATCGGCACGGGCTTCAACCGCCTGGGGGTCCCTGTAGTGCTGGGTCCCCATTCCTCCAAGTATCGCAGACAATACTTAAGTCGCAAGGAGGAAGACGACTGGACGGTGATGGATGGAAGGACCAAGAGCCTGGTAGATACCAAGGAGCCATCCCCGGAGCATCTGGCCATAGTGGTCGAATCGAAGGAAAGGGCGATGGTAACGATAGCGAAGCTCTGCATCCGCAAAAACGACACCCCCCAGGGGCGTCAGATAAAGCTGAACCACTACATAGACCTCCACAAGAAGCTCATTGGGGGACTGCCTGATGACCTGCACCTCTTTGTGCGGACCGAGCGAGATATCCCCATGTTCTTCAGAAGAGAGGTTATGGCCTTCTTGAAGGAGAAGGGTTGGCAGAGAAAACCGACTTTGAGCCTGCCCACCCTCATCGGGACCTATCCCACCAAGGTCCCGGTGGATGCGGTGATCAGGTGAGAAAGGAGGGGAAAAGATGGCACTTCCCTATCATCACGTAAATGTCCTTACCGGGTTTAAGGGCGCGGCGGAGATGAAGGACCCGAAGCCCCTGGCGAAGATAATAAAGAGGGCAAAGAGGCCCCTTATGGTCGTCGGACCCAGGGCCCTTACAACCCAAATAGAGGGGAAGTCTTTCATCGAGTATCTGGTGGAGATCGCCAGGGCGGCTGACATCCCCATCTGCGCCACGGCCCACACCAAGCGCAGGATAGAGGAACTGGAGGCGACTGCCGAGAGCACCTACGACATCATGGAAATCATCAACCACCTGAAGGATCCGGAGTGGAAGGGAGTTAGGGGTCAGGGGTGTCACGACCTGGTAATCTTCGGCGGTTTCAGAACTGATATAGGCAATCAGGGCCTCTCTACGCTCAAGCACTTTGCTCCTCATCTCAACACCCTGACCCTCTGCAAGTATTACTATCCAAATGCCACCTTTTCGCTTCCCAACTTCAGGAAGGACGAGGAGTGGAAGGCCTTGCTTGAGGGCCTTGTTCAGGAGTTAAAGGAAGCTCAATAAAAAACCTTAGGGAGGGAAGAAGATGGAGTTCCACGTAGATATAGGACCTCAATACGAAGGAGAAAGGGTAAGAAAGGAGGACCTCTATGTGGAGTTCGGAGGTCCCAAGGTGGAGTATAAGGCAGAGCTGGTCCTGATGAAGGGGCTCGACGAGGTGGAAGATGGAAAGGTGGAGGTCATTGGACCAGACATAACCGATATGGAAGAAGGGGGGAGCTATCCCCTCTTTATCGAGATCTTCGTCGCCGGGGCAGAGCTGGAGAAGGACATGGAGCCAGTCATCGAGAGGAGGCTTCACGACTTCTGCAACTACATCGAGGGCTTCTATCACATGAACCAGCAGGACGAGATCTGGATCCGTCTGAGCAAGGACTCTTATCAGAAAGGACTCACCTCCTTGAAGGAGATTGGTCAGATCCTCATCTTCGAGTACACCAACGACATCTTGCTGATCGAGAAGATGCAGGTGACCTTCTACACCGAGCCGGAGAAGGTGAAAGAGAAAGTGGAATTCGCCCGCCAGATCTATGAGGAGCGCCGGGCCAGGGCCAGGGGGCTGAAGGAGGAGGACGTGGACGAGTTTTACGGCTGCGTGCTCTGTCAGAGCTTCGCCCCCACCCATTGCTGCATCATCACCCCCGAGAGGATCGCCAACTGCGGGGCGATCAACTGGTTCGACGGCCGGGCAGCTTCGAAGATGGATCCCGAAGGCCCCATCTTCAAGGTCCCGAAGGGTGAGTGCTTGAGCAGCTTCCGCGGGGAGTACAGCGGGGCCAACGAAACGATAAGGGAAAGGTCCCTGGGGACGGTGGAGCGGGTATGGGTCCACAGCGCCATCGAGTACCCCCACACCTCATGCGGCTGCTTCCAGGCCCTTTTCTTCTATATCCCTGAGGTGGACGCCTTCGGGATAGTCCACCGGGATTACAAAGGAAATACTCCCCTGGGGATCCCCTTCTCCACCATGGCCGGTGAGGCGAGCGGTGGAAGGCAGGTGGAGGGGATGTGCGGCATGGCCCTCGAGTACATGCGCTCGCCCAAGTTCTTCCAGTACGACGGCGGGATGAAGCGGGTGGTATGGATGCCCAAGGAGGTGAAGGAGAGGTACAAGGACGCCATCCCTGAGGACCTTTACGACAAGATAGCCACAGAGGAGGACACCACCGACCCCAACGAGCTCGCCGAATGGCTCCAAGAGAAGGGTCATCCCTGGATCACCGGTGAGGCCCAGCAGGAGCTTGAGGAGCTCAGGGCAAAGGACGAAGAAGGACAGTAAAGGAGGGATGAAATGGCCGTAAAGGGGACCGATCTCGTCAAATTGATGCCCAAAAGGACGGGTTGCAAGGAGTGCGGGTTTCCCACCTGCTTCGCCTTTGCGATGAAGCTGGCCACCGGAGGGGTTGATGTCGACGCCTGCCCCTACCTCTCCGAGGAGGCGAAGGAGAAGATAAGGGATATGCTGGCTCCTCCCATAAGGCCGGTTACCATCGGCACGGGCGATAGGGCCCTGCTCATCGGGGAGGAGGAGGTGGTTTACCGTCATGAGAAGACCTTCTTCCATCAGCCCGGCTTCGCCATCCTGATTAAGGACACGGAAGAGGATGGGGAGGTGGAGAGGAAGGCCAAGGCCGCCGAGGAGATGTCCTTCATCAGGATAGGGAGGACCCTGCGCCCCGACATGGTGGCTCTGATGAGCGAAGCCAAGGACGGGGGGAATTTCGCCTCCCTGGTGGAACGGGTGGCCGGGATGGTCACGGTGCCCATCATCCTGATGGCCGATGACCCGGAGGTCCTCCTTCAGGGGCTTGAGGCCTGCGGGGCGGATCGACGTCCCCTCCTTTATGCGGTGACGAAGGAGAACATCGATGCCCTTTTGCCGAAGTTGAAGGAGGCCGGGGTCCCTGTGGCGGTTAAGGCCTCATCGGTGGAGGAACTTGTGCCCCTGACGGAACGGCTCAAGGAAGAAGGGATCCAGGACCTGGTCCTTGATAGCGGCACCCGCAAGCTCTGGGAGGCGATCCGGGATCAGATCCTGATCCGGCGGGCAGCCTTGAAACAGGAGTTCAAGCCTCTGGGCTATCCCACCATCGCCTTTCCGTGCTTCATGGCCGATGACCCGAAGAGGGAGGTGACGATAGCGGCGGCCTTCCTCAACCGCTATGCCGGGATCATCGTCCTTTCGGACTTCAAGGAAGAGTACCTCTATCCCCTGCTTACCCAGCGAATGAACATCTACTCCGATCCGCGGGTGCCGATGACGGTGGAGGCGAAGGTCTACGAGATCAACGGGCCTGACGAGAACGCCCCTGTCCTGGTGACCACCAACTTCGCCCTCACCTACTTTGCGGTGGCCTCGGAGACCGAGGCGACCAAGATCCCCGCCTTCCTGGCGGTGCCCGACACCGAGGGGCTCTGCGTCCTTGCAGCCTGGTCTACGGGCAAGTTCGGCGGGGAGGCGATAGGGGAGTTCATCAAGAAGAGCGGCATCGAGGAGAAGGTGAAGAAGAAGGTGGTGGTCATCCCAGGGCTTGTGGCCAGGATCATGGGAGAGCTGGAGGACGAGCTCCCGGGCTGGAAGGTGGTCGTGGGACCGCGGGATGCAACCGGACTCTCCTCCTTCCTGCCCGAACTGGCACAGAAGGCTTGAGATGGAGGAGGTAGAGGAACTCGAGGCTGCAAAGGAGGTTATAGCCTCTTTTCCTGCCGAGCGCCGATATCTGATTCGCATCCTGCAGGGGATTCAGGGGAAGGTCGGTTATCTCTCCGAGGAGGCCATGAGGGAAGTGGCCCATCATCTGGGGATCTCGGAGGCCGAGGTCTTCGGGGTGGCCACCTTCTACAACCAGTTTCGCTTTGTCCCCCTCGGGAAGTATCACATTGTGGTCTGCATGGGCACTGCCTGCCACGCCATGGGGGGGCAGCTGGTCCTTGATGGCTTCGAGAGGGAGCTCGACATAAAGGTAGGAGGGATCACCCCTGATAGGAAGTTCTCCTTGGAGAGGGTGGGCTGTATAGGCTGCTGTACGAAGGCCCCTGTGGTGGTAATCAACGGTAAGATCCATGCCAAGATGACGCCCCGGCGGGTGGAGGAGGTCCTGGTGGGACTGGAGCCCCCCTCCTCTTAAGTTTAGTTTAAAGCCTTTCCATAAATCCTGGGGGGATGTGGAGATGGGAGAGAGGTGGGAGCAGATTTATGCCGAGGCCAAGAAGAAGTGGGAAGAACTTGAGGCCTCTCCCATTCACATAAGGATAGGAACGCCCACCTGCGGAAGGGCAGCGGGGGCCCTGGAGACCTTGGAGGCCTTCCGGGAGAGGATCGAGCGAGAGGGGATAGAGGCGAAGATAACGGAGGTGGGGTGTATGGGCCTCTGCTTTGCTGAGCCGCTGGTGGTGGTGAGCAGGCCGGAGACGGGCATCCCCCCCATCGTCTACAGGAACGTGGGCTATGATGAGGTGCAGAGGCTGGTGGAGGGGTTCCTCCTGGGCGATGACCCTTGCCTTGAGCTTGCCCTGGGTACCCTGGAGCTGAAGGAGGACGGTTCCCCTTATATCCCCGAGCTTCCCCGATTTGAAGTGGAGAGGAGGCTGGTGCTCAAGAACTGTGGCTACATAGATCCCGAGGACATAGACCATTACCTCGCCCGGGGGGGATACCTTTCCCTGAGGAAGGCCTTGGAGATGGAGCCCGAGGAGATCATCGAGGAGGTGAAGAAGGCGGGGCTCAGGGGAAGGGGAGGGGCTGGTTTTCCCACGGCCCGCAAGTGGGAGAGCTGCCGCTCCCAGAAGGAGGAGACTAAGTACCTGATCTGCAACGCCGATGAGGGAGACCCCGGGGCCTTCATGGACAGGGTAGTGCTTGAGAGCGATCCCCATTCGGTGATCGAGGGGATGGCAATAGCCGCTTATGCCATAGGGGTGCAGAAGGGCTATATCTACACCCGGATGGAGTATCCGCTGGTGCTCCAGAGGCTGAAGGTGGCCTTAGAGCAGGCCCGGAAGTACGGATTCCTCGGGGACAATGTATTCGGCACAGATTTCTCCTTCGACATAGAGGTGGTGGAGGGGGCCGGGGCCTTCGTCTGCGGAGAATCGACCGCCATGACCTACTCGATAGAGGGCAAGCGGGGGATGCCGAGGGTCCGCCCCCCGAGGTCGGTGGAACGGGGCCTCTGGGGAAAGCCCACCGTGGTGAACAACGTGAAGACCCTTGCCCTGGTGACCCGGATTATGGAGATGGGGGCCGAGGAGTTCCGTTCTGTAGGGACGGAGGGAAGCCCCGGGACGGCGGTCTTCGCCTTGGCGGGGAGGGTGGAGCAGATAGGCCTGGTGGAGGTCCCCATGGGGACCACTCTGAGGGAGGTGATCTTTGACGTAGGGGGTGGGATACCCGAGGGGAGGCAGTTTAAGGCGGTCCAGATAGGGGGACCGGCAGGAGGATGTGTGGGGGAGGAGGCCCTGGACCTGCCCGTCGATTTCGATGCCTTTAAGGCCGCAGGGGCCATAATGGGATCGGGGGGGATGATCGTGCTCGACTCCTCGAACTGTATGGTGGAGACGGCCAGGTTCTTCCTCGACTTTCTGGCCAGGGAGGACTGCGGAAAGTGCGCCATGGGTCGGTTGGGGATAAAGCAGCTTTCCCTGATCCTGGAGGATATCACCAAGGGAAAGGGGAAGGAAGAAGACCTTGAGCTGCTGGAGGAGCTCGCTAAGGATCTCTCCGAGGGGGCCCTCTGTAATCTCGGCAGGACCGCGGCCAACCCCATCCTCACTACTCTGAGGTACTTCCGCTCGGAATACGAGGCCCATATCCGGGAGAAGCGCTGTCCTGCCCTGGTCTGTAAGGAACTCATCGCCTATTACATCCTCCCTGAAAAATGCGAGAAGGGCTGTGAGCACTGCGTGCTCACCTGTCCGACCGAGGCGATCGTATCCGATGAGAAGACAAGGGCGAAGAAGATCATCCAGGATAAATGCGTCAAGTGCGGGACCTGTCTTGAGGTATGCCCTCCTGAATACAATGCAGTGATAAAGGTATCGCCGCCAGAAAGGATAAAGGAATTGGAGGAGAGGGGTGGCTGAGAAAAAATACGTTGAGCTTACGATAGACGGCAAGAGGGTGAAGGCCCCGGAAGGGGAGAAGATCCTCTGGGCCGCCCTCGATGCGGGGATAGAGATACCTCATCTCTGTGCCATTCGGGGGGCCGATCCTCCCTGGGGGGCTTGCAGGCTCTGCTGGGTGGAGATAGAGGGGAGGGGGGTGGTCACCGCGTGTACGGAGCCTGTCAGGGAGGGGATGGTGGTCCGTACTGATACGGAGAGGGTGAGGAGGCTTCAGCGTCGCGCGCTGGGGCTGATCCTGGCCGATCACCCGATGGAGTGCAAGACCTGCGCCCGGCGAGGGGACTGCGAACTCCTCAAGTGGATGAGGTTTCTCAGGGTAAAGGTCCCCAAGGACCTTCGCCCCTATCCCAAGGAGAGGATAGAGCCCGACGAGAGCCATCCCCTTTTCGTCTTCGATCCCAACAAATGCATCCTCTGCGGCAAGTGCGTCTGGGTCTGCAAGGAGAAGGTGGGGATAGGGGTTCTGGACTTCGCCCACAGGGGATATGAGATGAGGGTCACCACCTTTATGGGCAAACCGATCGTGCAGACTCCCTGCACTGGCTGTGGGGAGTGCGTGAAGGTCTGTCCCGTGGGGGCCCTCTATTTCCGCGATGAGAAGAAGGAGAGAGACCTGGCAGCAGGCCCTTGAGGAGGCCCATCGGCTGGCCTCAGAGGACCTCCGGGCCCTCGATCCCGAGGAGGTGGCGAGGAGGGCAGGGGCGGTATGGAAGGGGAGCTGGCTTGAGGTGAAGTTCTTCGGCGATCTCTGCCGGGTGAGCCTTCCTGCCGGAGAAGTGAAGGGGGTGAGGGGGAAGCTGGGGGAGGTCCTCATACTCCATTACCTGGTGCAGGCCAAGGGGACGGACCCAAAGGGGGAATGGGTGGACTTCAAGAAGTTGCCGGGAGGTGAGCCTTATTATCCCGTGTTTAAGGGGCGGGTGATTTACCCCTTCCTGAAGCTTTTCGGTAAGGAGCCGGAGCGGTTCCTTCAGATAGGTAAAGCCCTGGGAGGGAGGCCCTTAGATATGGGGGATGCGGCCATGGCCTTTCGGGCCTTCCCCCGGGTGGAGGTGGCCTTTGGGATCTGGCGGGGTGATGAGGAATTTCCCCCCGAGGGTTTTGTGCTCTTTGACCCCACCGTGACCGATTACCTCTCCACCGAGGATGCCATCTGGACCTGCCATGAACTCCTCGCGCGACTTAAGGCCTCAGTCTGATGGGGTGAGCATGGAGGTGAGCAGCCCTTTGGCCTCGGAAAGACGGGTCCGTATCTCGGCCTCCTCCTTACCGGCAGCAGAAAGCACCACCTTCAGGCTCACATCGGCCCCGAAGCGAGTGGGCTTGGACTTGATGTATACTCCGGGGATCTTTTTCATCACCTTCTCTATAAGCTGGGCGAGGGCCGATTCGTCCTTGAGACCCGTGTCCAACTCTTCCTCCAAATAGGCCCCTACGCCCAAGATCTCCTTGAGCCTCGGGAGGACTTCCTCCTCAAAGAGGGGCTTCATCTCCCGGGGGACCCCTGGCAGGGAAAAGATCACCCCCTCTTCCATCTTTATAAAGACCCCCGGGGCCGCCCCCACCGGATTGGGGAGGGGAGTTGCCCC
>CBEVRB010000009.1:0-23505 GCA_965552155.1 uncultured bacterium | reverse complement strand
TCCATCGCCTGACGGCGAGTGTGTTTCCAGTAAGCGCTTGCGCTATTGGGAGGAGAGGAGGGGATGATGAACTCCACAAGGATCTCGTCATCTTTAAGGGCCGTCTCCCCAGGCCCCAGGAAGAACTCCTCAAGGGGCAGGACCCTCTCCCCTTCCGATCCCTTTATCCTCACCGAAGCCCCCAAAACCAGAAGGGGAGGGGCGGTGTCTGCCGAGGGGGCGGCATTGCAGATATTCCCGCCGATGGTGGCCACGTTCCTTATCTGGACAGAACCGAGGTTATCCACCGCATCGGCCAGGGCCCCAAGCCGCTCTCTCACCAGAGGTGACTTCTCCAGCTCCCTGTGGGTCGTAAGGGCCCCTATCCTCAGGCCACCGTCTTCTTCCCTGATGTAACTCAGCCCTTCTATCCCCCGCAGGGATATGAGCGCCTGGGGGGCGTACTTTTTCTGCCTGATGCCCACCATCACGTCCGTCCCACCGGCGATAAGCTTGGCCTGCCCTCCATACTGCTTCAGCAGTCCTATCGCTTCTTCCAGCGAGGACGGCTTCAGGTAATCGTAGCGTATCATTCTTCCCCTCCTACTCCCTGTAATCGAAGACCCTTTTGGACTTGCGCTCAGAACGGGGCAACGATCCGTAATCGACCACCTGGACCTTACAGCTCACCAGGATCTTGTTCTTTATCTCCCCCTCGATCCTTGAGGCCACTTCCTTATCCCTGGAGGGATCGCCCCCCCGTTCCCTCTCCACCTTCACCGTCATGTAATCCCTTCCGTCCTTGCCCCGTTCAAGGATTATCTGATATTCGCTTCCCACCTCGGGGATGCCTGAAAGGATCTCATCTATCTGGCTGGGGTAGATATTGACTGCCCGGAAGATGAACATGTCGTCCGAGCGTCCGAGGATCCTGTCATGCATGGGGAATATGCTCCCGCAGGAACAGCGATGGGGTATGAGCCGGGTGAGGTCTCGGGTCCGGTAGCGGATAAGGGGGGCCGCCTCCTTCTTTAGGGTGGTTACCACCATCTCCCCCACCTCCCCGGGAGGGACCGGTTCCAAGGTCTGCGGGTCGAGGAGCTCCAGGATATAGTAGTCGGCCCAGTAGTGGATCCCCTCGTGCTTGGGGCAATCCAGCCCGGTCCCGGGGCCGTAAAGCTCGGTGAGACCAGGTATGTCGAAGATCTCCTCAACGCCCAGAAGCTCTTTGATCTTTCTCCGCATGGCGTCAGAGGAGCGCTCGGAACCAAGGATTACCTTCTTCAGGTTGATCTTCCCCCGCAGCCCCCTTCTTTCCACCTCCTCGGCCATAAGCAGGGCCATGGAGGCAGTGCAGCAGAGGACCGTCGACTGGAAGTCCTCCAGGAACTGGCACTGCATATCTAAGTTCCCTGGCCCGACCGGGATGGCCATCGCCCCAAAACGCTCACAGCCGAGCTGAAAACCCACCCCTGCGGTCCAGACCCCGTAGCCCACAGCAATCTGAACCCGATCCTCAGGAGAGAGCCCCGCCATTTCATAACAGCGGGCGAACATATCGGCCCAATCGTCTATGTCCTTCTGTGTGTAGCAGAGGACCTTCCTTTTTCCCGTTGTGCCCGATGAGGCGTGGATGCGGACGATCCGCTCAAAGGGAACTGCCCTCAGCGGGAAGGGGTATCCGGCACGGAGGTCATCGGCGGTGGTGAAGGGGAGGCGCCTTATGTCCTCGAGGGTCTTTATATCCTCGGGTTTCACCCCCGCCTCATCGAGCTTCTTCCGGTAGAACTCGGAGCCCTCATAGGCGTGTTTTACCGTCCACTGAAGGCCCCGAAGCTGGATCTCCTTGAGCTCCTCCTCGGATTTGATATCGGGGAAAAAGGTCTTTCTTTCCATCTCACCCCTCCTTCGTAAATTCTCCTGCCCTTTGGACGACTTTTCTGAAGTCGTCCAGGATGTCCTTCCTCGCAAGGGCTTGAGAAAATTCCTCAAGCCATCTCTCAATGTAATTCAGATCCAATCTTTCTCCCTGCCGGATCATTATCCCCTCTATATCGCCCCAGTCCTGGGGCCTCCCGCTTATGGCCTTATGGATGATGAGGTCCTCCGCACAGCAGACCTTCACCCTTTTCCCTTCTTCAATCTCGTAATCCACCGCTCGTCGGATGACCTCTTCCTCGTACCCGGGGAGTCCAAAGGAGATATCCACATCACATCCCCCTTTGCTCTTCACAAGCAGAACCCAATGCTTCAGGGCGAACTCCTTTGCATCGGCCATTCGAGGCGTAAAATGGGATAAAATCTCACCGATCACCTCCGACTCCTCTCCTGGGGGAACGAGGACTGTCACATCCACATCCTGGGTGAACCGCGGCTCCCCCCAGACCCCCACCGCTATCCCTCCGACGATCGCATAGGGGATCCCCTTGGCCGAAAAGAACTGATGGAGTTCCCATGCCGCATCAAACTGGAGGTTCACCTCTTACTTTCAGGTGCCTTGAGAGAAGATCGAACCTCCTTCTCCTTTCAAGGAGGTAAATGATCTTCTTTCGCTGGAGTTTCTCCCTCTCCTTTCTTGAGATCCTCTCCCCGGCTTCACAGAGTTCATCGTATATTCGGCGAGCCCGCTCCTCGGTGAGCTGAAGAAGTCTCCTTCGCTTCTCCTCTCTGATCCGCCTTTCGGCTTCCCTCTGGCCCTCAAGAAATCGCAGAAGATCCTCTTTTTTAACCTTACCTGCCACTCCTCATCCTCTCGGTGGCCTTGTAGTCTATCTCGAAGGTCTCAGGATCTATCACCACCCCGTAATCCTCCCGGGCCTGCTCCACGCTCACATATCCGTAGATCACATCCCGCCTCACCATCTCGGGGTCCCTCTCAAAGGGGTCCCCGTACCCCCCTCCTCCGGCGCTATAGAAGGCCACCACGTCCCCGGGCTTACAGAAGGTGAGGCCGCTCGGGTCCCCCGGCTCTCCGTTCACCAGGAACTGGGCCTTTGCCCCTGGCTTTCCGCCGAATATCCCCTCGGGCGGATACTTGAAGCGGCCGGCCTGGATGGCTATGGTCACAGGGGGCTGAGGGGCGTACTCATCGTCCGGGACCCTGATCACCATCTTCCTTCCCAGTCCGCCACGCATCCTTCCAGGGCCGCCGCTGTCGGGCACAAGCTCCCGGGCCTCCACCAGCAGCGGGGTGTCGCTCTCGAAGATCTCCACCGGGGTGTTCGCTCCGTTGGCGGGGAAGATGGCGCAGTGGTGACCGTCCATCTTGCTGTTCGCCCCCATCCCGCCCCCCCGGATGATCATGGTGAGCCAGGGGCGGCCATCATGTCTGCGCCCGTAAAAGATATTGGTCTGGGCGGGGGTGCCACCACAGGGGGCCATGATCCTGTCGGGAATTGCCTCGGCCAAGGCCCTGAAGACCATCTCGGTCATGAAATGGCCTATCTGCATGCGGGCCGCCACCGCTGCGGGGAACTTGCAGTTGACCACACAGCCCTCGGGAGCAGTAACCTTCACAGGCCGGGTCGATCCTTCGTTTATGGGGATATCGGGGTCCATGGCGCTCTTTATGGCCATGAAGACATAGGCATAGGTGAAGTTATAGACCACGTTCCCTCCCCAGTTGACCTGAGGGGACGTGCCAGTGAAGTCCACATTGATGTCGCTCCCCTTCACCTCGACCTTGAGGCGCACGGTGATGTCCTCCCTTCCGCCCGCCCCCTCTATTACCCCCTCATAGGGATAGACCCCATCGGGGATCCTGGAGATCGCCTCCCTCATGCTCCGCTCGGTCCTTTCGATGATCTCTTCAGCGAGATCGTCAAGGGTATCGAGCCCCTCCTCCTTCATCATCTCCAGGATCTTCTGGGAGCAGACATGGTTTGCCGCCACCTGGGAGCGGATGTCTCCCACCACCTGCTCAGGGGTCCGCACGTTCCAGCGGATCATCTCCATGACGGATTCGTTGAGCTTTCCGGCCTCGTAAAGCTTTATCGGAGGGATGAAAAGCCCTTCCTCGTATACCTCCCGGTTATCCGAGGAGACCCGACCGCCGATATCGGAGTGGTGAAAGACGCAGGCGGTAAAGGCCACGAGGTCCCCTTTGTAGAAGATGGGACTCAGCACGCAGATATCGTTCAGGTGTCCTGCCAGGAGCCAGGGATCGTTCACGATGATCACATCCCCAGGCCGGTATTCCTCCAAGGGAAAGTGGTGGATGATCTTCTTGACCCCTAAGGACATCGCCCCAGCCTGCCCGGGGGTGCAGAAGGTCCCCTGGGCCAGTTCACGACCATGGCGGTCGGTGAACATGCAGGTGTAGTCATGGGCGTCCCGCAGAAGGCTTGAGAAGGCGGTGCGGGCCACCGAGGCATCGGCCTCATCCACGATGGAGATAAGCCTCCTCCAGAGGATCTCCAGGGTTATGGGATCGAACTTCCTCGCCATCTTCCTACCCCCTGAACTCTATCCAGACGAACCCGTATTCATCTACCCTTGCCCTTGCGTCCTCCCCGATGACGATTGTCGATTCCCTCTCCTCCACTATCGCCGGCCCCTCTATCTCGGCTCCGGGGAAGAGCTTGTAGCGGTCGTAAACTTTAAAAGGTATAAAGTCCCTCTTCAGCAGGGAGAAGGCGGGACGGGAGCCCTTTATCGCTTCTTCGAGCGAGCCCCTCTCCTCGATCTTCGGGATCCTGAAAGGGCGGTCGGGGAGTCTGGCCCTCAGCCTGAAGGTCACGAACTCCACCGGGGTCTCGGGATAGGTTCGGCCGTAGAGGCGCTCGTAGTATTCATCGAAGAGTCTCCTTATCTCCTCCTTCTTCCACTCGGTGAAGGGCTTCCTCTCGATGGGGACGTTGGTCTCTGCCCCCTGGCCCACAAACCTCATATCGAGGGAACGCTCAAAGATCACGGTGTCGCTATCCCTCGCCCCCCTCAGGGTCGCTGCCCCTTCGGCCTCCAGTTCCTGGAAGATCTCTTCGATGGCGGCGAAGTCAGCCTCCTCCAGGCTTACCTTATGGCTTCTCGCCAGGTCGAAGGACATCGGTGCGGTGAAGAATCCGAGGGCCGAACCCACCCCGGCCAGAGGCGGGACCAGGATCCTGGGAGCGCCGATCTTTTTGGCCAGCCCATAGGCATGGACAGGGCCTGCCCCGCCGAAGGCGGCGATAGTGACGATGCTCGGGTTTCCGCCCTTCTCCGCGATGTGGGTCTTGGCCGCAGCCCCCATCGTCTCGTTTATCAGATCATGGATCCCGAAGGCCGCCTCCACCAGGGTCGTCCCCAGGGGTTTGGCGATCCGCTCCTCGATCGCCCGCATGGCGGCCTCCTTGTCGAGCTTCATCGCCCCTCCCAGAAAGTAGTTGGGGTCAAGGTAACCGAGGACCAAGTCGGCATCGGTCACGGTGGGTTCCTCGCCACCCAAACGGTAGCAGACAGGACCGGGGTCGGCCCCGGCGCTCTCGGGTCCCACCCTGAGGAGGCCCATCTTGCTGATTCTGGCGATGCTTCCGCCCCCCGCACCGATCTCCATCAGATCCACCACGGGGACCTGGATCGGCAGGCCCGATCCTTTCTTGAACCTCTGCACCCGCCCCACCTCGAAGGTGGAGACCAGTCCGGCCTGACCCTTCTGGATGAGGCAGCTTTTGGCCGTCGTCCCTCCCATATCAAAGGCGAAAATGTCGGGGATGCCGAACATCTTCCCGTAGTACTGGGCGGCGATGACCGCTGCGGTAGGACCGGATTCGATGATCCTCACGGGGAACTCCCTGGCGGTGTCGACTGAAGTGATCCCACCACTTGAGAGCATGATGAAGAGCCTCCCTTCAAAGCCCAAGTTCTTCAAACGGTCCTCGAGCTTCTTCAGATACCGCGCGGTTATCGGCTTCACATAGGCGTTGGCCACGGTGGTGGAGGTCCTCTCGTACTCCCTTATCTGGGGGAGAACATCGTAGGAAATGGAAAGGAAGAGATCGGGGGCCTCACGGGTGACGATCTCCTTTATCTTCAGCTCATGCACGGGGTTCTCAAAGGAGTTGATGAGACAGACGGCCAGAGACTCAATCCCCTCATCCAACAGCCTCGCCAGCACCTCTCTTACTTCTTCTTCTTTGAGGGGTTTCAGCACCCGCCCGTCGCTGTAAACCCTCTCATCCACCTCCATCCTCAGCGGCCTTGGAACCAGAGGTTCTGGGTACTCGGCGAAGATGTCGTAGGCGTCGTAGCGGAGCTCCCTTCCCAGTTCCAGTACGTCCTTGAAGCCCTTTGTGGTTATAAGACCAGTCTTTGCCCCCTTCCTCTCGATGATGGCGTTGATCACCAGGGTGGTTCCGTGGATCACCTCCTTGAGGTGGGACATGAAGTCTCCCCTTTCGAGCAACTGCTTTATCCCTTCTTCCACCGCCTCCGAGGGGTCTGCGGGGGTGGTGAGGCACTTGTTTATCCTGATCTCCCCTGTCTCGTCATCCACGAGCACGAAATCCGTGAAGGTCCCTCCGATGTCGCAGCCCAGCCGATACGATCCCATCCTCAACCTCCTCCTCAGAAGATCGAGGGCTCCTTGAACTCGCCGAAGACCTCCTTGAAGACTTTGGTCATCTCCCCAACGGTGGCATAGGCCTTTACCGCCTCAAGGAGATAGGGCATCACGTTCTTCCCTTCCCTGGCGGCCGCCTCCAGATCCCTCAGCTTCTGCGCCACCTCCCGGTTGTTCCTTGCCCTCCTCACCTCATTCAGGGCCTTTATCTGTTCCTCCGCGGTGCGGGGATCGTATTCGTGAAGCTCCACCTCTCCCTCTTCGCCCAAGGGGCCAGGGTCGGTGTACTTGTTAACCCCCACCTTTATATACTCCCCTTCCTCAAGCCCCTTCTGCCACTCGTAGGCCTGTCGCGCCACCTTCCGCTGAACGTACCCTGAGGCCACCGCCTGCTTCATCCCCCCGAGCCTATCTATCTCCTCCATCTCCTCGAGGATCTTTTCCTCCATCTGCTTGGTGAGGGTCTCGATGAAGTAGGAGCCGGCAAGGGGGTCCACCGTATCTCTCAGACCCACCTCGTCCATCAGCAGCTGCAGGGTCCTCAGGGAGATGAGGGCAGAGTAAGGGGTGGGGATGGTGTAGGCCTCGTCGTAAGAGCACAGCGCCGTGGTCTGGGCCCCGCCCAGGGCCGCAGCCAGGGCATAGTAGGCCCCTCTGACCACGTTGATTATCGGCTGCTCCTTGGTGAGGCCGGAGCCACCGCCACCGAAGATCCCTCTCAGGAACATGCTCCTTTTCTCCTTCGCCCCCCATCTCTCCTTCAGCATCCTCGCCCAGATCTTTCGGGCGGCCCGGAACTTCGCCACCTGCTCCCAGAGGTTCCCGTAGATGTTGAAGTTGAAGGTTATCCCCCGGGCGAACTGATCTATGTGATAGCCCCTCTTCACCACCTCCTCGATGTAGGTATTGGCGATCTGAAAGGCATAGGCTATCTCCTGAGCAGGGGTTGCCCCCGATTCCCGGATGTGGTAGCCGCACACGCTCACCGGGTTGGTCCGGGGCATGGCGGTGATGGAATATTCCATCGTGTCGCCGATGAGCTTTACCGCCGGATCGACCGGGAAGATCCACATCCCCCTCCCGATCATCTCCTTGAGGATGTCGTTCTGGGGGGTGGCGCTGATTTTATCGGCGGGATAGCCGAATTTCTCTGCCACCGCCTGATACATGGCGAGCATGATGGAAGCAACGGCGTTTATCGTCAGGCCCGTCCCTATTCGATCGAGGGCGATGTCCTTGAAGGCGATCTCAAAGTCCCTGAGGCTATCGACGGCCATCCCCACGCGGCCCACCTCCCCTTCAGCTAAGGGGTCGTCGGAATCGAGCCCCATCTGGGTGGGGAGATCGAAGGCCACGTTCAGCCCCGTCTGCCCCTGAGAGATCATCAGCTTGAAACGCTGATTGGTCTCCTCTGGGGTCCCGAATCCCGTGTACTGGCGGGTCGTCCACTCCCGGGTCCTGTAGCCCTGGGGGTGGATCGAGCGGGTGAAGGGATACTCTCCGGGTTCCCCTAAGTCCTTCTCGTAATCGAAGCCGATCTCCTCCAGGTCCTTCGGGCCGTAATGGGGCTTAATCTTTATCCCCGACTGGAGGATCACCTCGAGGACTCGATCCTTCTCATCCTTTATGTACTTGGCCACACCCATCTCTCAGCTCCTCTTGGGGGCGTTCTCCCGGATGAAGTTCACGATCTCCTCCAAGGGGGTCCCTCCGGGAAAGACCCCCTTTACCCCCATCTCCTTCAGCTTGGGGATGTCCCTTTCAGGGATCACCCCTCCTGCCACGACCAGCACGTCGTCCAGTCCCTCCTCCTTGACCCTCTTCATCAGCTTCTCGCATATGGGCAGATGGGCCCCTGACATGATGCTCAGCCCGATCACGTCCACATCCTCCTGGATGGCCGTCTTGATGATCTGATCTATCGTCTGATGCAGGCCGGTGTATATCACCTCCATCCCCGCATCCCTTAGGGCGTAGGAGACTATCTTAGCCCCCTTGTCATGGCCGTCAAGGCCTGGCTTGGCCACAAGGACCTTTGTCCTCCTGCCCATCTTTCCCCTCCTATATCCTCCCTTTCTCTATTTCCTGCATGAGTTGTTCCTTCCCCCGGTTTATGTGCTCCCTCACCATTCTCTCCACCTTCCTCGCATCTCCTGATCGCATCACCTTGAGCATCTCCCTATGATCCTGAAGGCAGACCTGGGGCATCCCCTCTATGCTCAGGATGAAGACCCGGTACTTGTAGAAGAGGTCCCTCAGGTGGGTTATCAGCTCGTAGAGCTTCCGGTTGCCGCTTCCCCGATAAAGCACGTCGTGAAATTCGGTGTTGAGCTGGATGAGCCGGGAGATGTTTCTCCTCCTTAACGCCTCCTCTGCCCTCCTGAGGATGCCCTCCAGCTCCTTCAGGAGCCCCTCATCCTTCCTCTTCGTGGTCTGGGCCGCCGCATAGCCTTCGAGCACCGCCCGCAATCCCAGGATCTCCTCCACCTCGTCCCGGGTATTGTCCTTGACCAGCGCCCCTCCATGGGGGATCTTCTCCACCAGACCGTCTTGCTCCAGCCGGTAAAGGGCCTCTCTTATGGGGGTCCTGCTCACTCCCAGCTCCTTCGCCAGCTTCTGCTCCACGAGCCTCTCCCCCGGCTTCAGCTCCCCCCGGTGGATGGCCCTCTTCAGGCGTTCATAGACCCTTTCCCATAGGGGCTTTCTCTCGATCGCCCTTTTAGCCATAACGGTACTGTACACCGAACCCTCCACGAGGGTAACTCCAGGAGAGGGCCCCCTCCGGACAGGCCACAAGGCAGCTCCCGCACTCAAGACAGCCGGCATACTCCACGGTCAGCTCCCCTGTCTCCTCATTTACAGAGTAAAGCCCTCCAGGACAGATGGAGATGCAGATCTTCCCCTCGCATCCCCTACATTTTTCCTGGTCTATGATGATGTGGGATTCCTTGTCGTTTCTGAAGAAATCGAGGGCGAGTTTCTCCTCCAGCTTCATCAGAGCCTCCTCAGATCCCAGAGGTCCTTCCATCCCCCGGGGGAAAGGGCCACGTCCACCATAGCTTGAAAGAGGGTCGTGGATAGCCGCTCCTTGGGCCCCTCCCCGATGTAAAAGAGCCTCTCAAGGAGGGAACATAAAAACCCTGGATAGTGATCGTAAAGCCGAGGATTCTCGAGGGCTTCAAGGGTCCCCTCAAAGGTCCTCATGTCCTTGGCGATGAAGCTCTTAGAGAGCAACTCCTGATAGTGGGAGAGGGTTGCTGAGGAGAAGTCCCCCCTCTCCTTTGCCTTAAGGACAGTTCGAGCAGCGAGGACCCCGGAGACGAGGGCGAATTCCATCCCCCTCACTGTGATCCCCATGTTCAGGGCAAACCCTGCTGCATCCCCCACCACCAGGATCCCATCACCAAAGGGCCTCTTAAGGGGCCTTGCCCCCCCTTCGGGGATCAGATGGGCGGAGTACTCCACCACCTCCCCTCCCTCGATGTAGGGGGCCACTTCAGGCCTCCCCTTGAACTCCTCAAGGAGCTCAGGGACCTGAAAGGAGGGGCTGCGGCGGAAGGCCTCTATCCCCACCACCATCCCCAAGGAGACCGTGTCCCTATTGGTATAGAGAAACCCCCTCCGAAGACCCCTTTGGTTATGGAGCCGAAAAAGAGATGGGCTGAACCCTCTCCCTTGGGGAGGGAGAACCTCCTCTCTACCTCTTCTTCCCCGAGCCTTATCACCTCCTTTACCCCCACGGCGGCATACCGGGGGGAGAGGGGCTCCCTGAGCCCTGCCCGCTGGGCCATGAAGGAAAGGACCCCATCGGCCGCTATCACCACCCGAGCAGGGATCTCCTCCCCGTCGGCCACAACCCCCACCACCCTTCCATCCTCCAGGAGCAGATCGGTGACCCTCTTCTGGGGGACCACAAACCCTCCTGCCTCCCCCACCTTATCCCCGAGCCAGCGATCAAAGCGGGAGCGGAGCACAGTCCAACTGTGATAGGGTATCTGGCGAAAGAGGTTGGAGGTGAAGCTGAGGCTTGCTGACCCCCCATTCCCCATCGCGGTGATGACCTCCCTGGTCACCGGCCTCTCTAAGGGGGCCTCCTCCCAGAGGTCGGGGAGGAAGGGGCGGACCGGGTTGAGATAGAGCCTCCCTCCGGTCACGTTCTTGCTCCCGGGGTGATCCCCCCGCTCCAGGACCAGGACCTGTACCCCTCCCTTGGCAAGGGTATAAGCGGCGGCAAGGCCCCCGAGCCCTCCGCCGACCACTACCGCCTCTAAAGCCTCGGTCACTTCCCCAGCTCCTTCTTCAGCTCCTCCTTGAGAAGCGGCACCACTTCAAAGAGATCGGCCACAAGGCCATAGTCCGCATACTGGAAGATGGGAGCCATCGGGTCCTTGTTTATCGCCACCACCACCTTCGAGGTATCCATCCCCATCACATGGTGAATCGCCCCGGAAAGCCCTACGGCGAAGTAGAGATTGGGAGAGACGGTCTTTCCGCTCTTTCCCACCTGATCCTCATAGGGACGCCATCCCGCATCCACCACCGCCCTGGTGGCACCGACCACCCCCCCCAGCACCTGGGCCAGCTCTTCAAGTAGCGAGAAGTTCTCAGGCCCCTTTAGGCCCCTTCCCCCACATACGATTACATCGGCCTCGGTCAGATCGACCTTCTCCTTTGCCCTCTCCACCTCCTTCACCTTCACCCTCACCTTCTCAGGGGGAATGTCCACCTCCCTGCGCACCACAGGGGCAGGGGTCTCCCTTCTTGAGGCAGGGGGGAAGGTGTGAGGTCGCACCAGGACGATCTGGGGGGTTCCCTCAAGCACCATTTCCAGAAGGGCTTTTCCCCCATAGATGGGTCTCCTTACCATGACCCTGTCCCCCTCCTGGAGCTCTAAGGCCACGGCATCCACCGCGATCCCCACCCCGAGCCGTGCAGCAACCATCGGAAAGAGCTCCTTCGCCTGAAAGGTCGCCCCGGCCAAAAGGACCGAAGGGCGTTCCTGCTCAAGGAGGCTGAGGAGGGCCTCCCGGTAGGCGTCGCAATTGTAAAGATCGAGGAAGGGTGAGCGCAAATGATAGACCTCATCTGCGTAATGGGCCAGCTCCTCTGCTGTCCCCTCATCTCCCCCGAGGAGCAGGGCCTTAATTCCTCCTTCCACCCTCCCCGAGAGTTCCTTCGCCTTTCCAAGGAGCTCAAAGACCACCTTCCTGAAGGTGCCCCCTTTATGTTCGGCGAATACCCATATCCCTGCCATCGGGCATACCTCCTCAGATCACCTTCGCCTCATCCCGAAGGAGTTCCACCAGCTCCTTCACCATCTCCTGAGGCTCTCCCTTGATGTACCTGACCGGAGGTCTCTTGGGTGGAGGAACGTATCTGATGGTCTTTCCCCTGGGAGCGACCTCCTGGGCGTCAAGCCCCAGGTCCCCGAGGTTCCACCTCTTTATCTCTGCCTTCATCGCCTTCATCACCCCCATCACGGGAGGTACCCTGGGCTCGTTTAGCCCCTTCTGGGCGGTAAGCAGGGCAGGGAGGGGCAACTCTATCTCCTCCTTTCCTCCCTCCATCTCCCTTTCCACCACTGCCTTCCTTTCCTCCGGGTGGACCTCCACCTTGCTCACCACGCTCACCGCCGGTATCCCCAAGAACTCCGCTACCATGGGCCCCACCGCCCCCGAGGAATCATCGAAGGCCTCCCGTCCACAGAGGATGAGGTCATAGCCGATCTTCTTTGCCGCCTCTGCCAGCACCCGCGCAGTGGAGGCTTCATCCCCTTCCTGAAGGGAGAAGTCGCTTATGAGGTGAGCCTCGTCCACCCCCATGGCTATGGCGGTCCTCAAGACCTCCACCGACCGCTCTGGCCCGAGGGTGATAGCCGTCACCTTCCCCCCGGCCTTCTCCTTGATCCTCAAGGCCTCCTCCACCGCCAGGGAGTCGAAGAAGTTGAGCCCGTAACGCTCCTCCACGTTCACCCCCGTCCCGTCCCCCTTCACCTCCACCTGGGCCTCGTTGTCGGGTACCTGTTTGATGAAGCAGATGATCTCCATCTTACAACCTCCCAATGAGCAGCCTCCCCAGATAATCCCTCAGCACCTCGTGGGTACCGCCTCCGTAAAGGAGGAAGCGGGCGTCCCGGAAGTGCCTCTGGGGGGCGTATTCCAGCGCGAAGCCATTGGCCCCGTAGATCCTGGTGGCTTCATCCACCACCTTCTGGCAGACCTCGGTGGCGAATACCTTGGCCATGATCGCTTCCTTCCGGCAGTTCATCCCCTGATCGAGCATCCAGGCGGCGCGGTAAATGAGCAGCCTTGCCGCCTCCATCTCCGTGGCCATGTCGGCGAACTTAGCCCTTATGAGCTGATACTTCCCGATGGGCCTGCCGAAGGCTACCCTCTTTCGGGCGAACTCCAGGGCCTCCTGGTAAGCCGCCCGGGCGATCCCTAAGGCCATTGCCCCGGTCATTATCCTGATCTCGTCGAGGATCTCCCCTAAATACTCCACCCCCTTCTCCAGGTCATCGCCCAGCCAGTTCTCCGCAGGGATCCGGCAGTTGTCGAAGACCAGTTCCCCTGTGACCACCCCCCTGCAGCCCAGCTTGTTGATCACCTGCCCATAGGAGAATCCCGGGGTCCCCTTCTCCACCAGGAAGAAGTTGATCCCCTTAAGTCCCTTGCTCGGATCGGTGGTCGCCACCACGGTGCAGAAATCGCAGATGGGCCCGTTGGTGATCCACTGCTTTGTCCCATTGATGATCCAGTAGTCCCCGTCCCGGACCGCCGTGGTGCGTATGGAGGCGAGGTCCGAACCCGACTGATCCTCGGTGAAACAGATGGTGCAGATCTTCTCCCCCCTTATGGCCGGTACAAGACATCTCTGTTTTATCTCCTCGGTCCCGAACCGGTAGACGAAGTGGGTCCCCATCAGCATGTTCATGATCACGCTCTGGGCGAACCCCACCGACCCCCTGGTGATCTCCTCGTAGAAGATCATGGTGGTGACCTTGTCCATGCTCATCCCACCGTACTCCTCCGGGTAGCGAAGCCCCAAGTAACCGAGTTTGGTGAACTCCCGCCAGAGATCCCAGGGGAACTCGTCCTTCTGATCGATCTCCTCTGCCCTGGGGACGATCAATCGATCCACCACATCGGCGATCGTCTTGCGAAAAAACTCCTGTTCCTCAGTGAGACGGAAATCCATCCTCACCTCTCCTTCAGATTATCCCTTTTTCCTTCAGCTCTTTTATCTTTGAAGAGCTCAACCCCAGCACCTCCCCGTAGATCTCCTCGTTATGTTCCCCGAAACGGGGAGGAAAGGGGAGGGTACGTCCCCTCTCCTCAAGGTAAGGAGTCATATAAGGGGGCGGAGCCAGGGTGATCTCCGTCCCGGTCACGGGATCCTTGGAGAAGAGCAACCTCCTCTTGATGAGGGGGTCCTTCACTACCTCCTTGATCGTGTTGATCTTGGAAATGGGGATGGTCCGCTCGTTAAAGTGTTTGATGAGCTCTTCGGTGGAGTAGGTTTTTGTGACCTCGTTTATCATCCTGTTCAGGTTCTTCACATCAGCGATCCTTCCAGCATTGGTCTTGTACTCCTCCTTCCTGAGGTGCTCAAACCCCGGGATCGTGGTCATATCCTCCCACTGCCTGTCGTTTCCCACCGCGATGTAAACATACCCGTCCCTGGTCTCATAGACCGAGACCGGGGCGAAGAACTCATGGGTGTTTCCCCGGCGGGTTATCTTCCTGCCGAAGGACTCCGTCAGGGTGATGGGGACGGTGAGCCAGGAGACGGTGCTCTCGAACATGGCGAGGTCTATCCTCGTTCCCTTTCCCGTCCTCTCCCTCACGAAGAGGGCCTTCATGATGAGGCCATAACCGTGTTCGCTGCTCCCCATATCAGGAAGAGGTATCCCCAGGACCATGGGAGGTCCATCGGGCTCCCCTGTAAGCTCCATGAGTCCTCCCCTCGCCTGGAGGATGGGATCGTAAGCCGCCTCGTTGCTCTCGGGGCCAAACCCCGTCACCCCGAACCAGATGATGTCCTCCTTCACCCCCCTGAGGGTCTCATAATCTATCCCCAGCTTCTGATAGTTCCTCGGGAGCTGATTGGTGCAGAAGATGTCAGCATCCAGTTTCCTTATCAACTGATAGAAGAGCTCCCGTCCTTCAGGTACTCCCAGATTGAGGGTTATTGCCTTCTTCCCCGCATTTATAGGGAGAAAGTAGGTCCTCAACATCGGATCCCCGAGCCGGTCCTCCCCCACCTTCCGGTTGGGATCCCCATAAACAGGATGCTCTATCCTTATCACTGTGGCCCCATCCTGGGCCAGGCGATAGGTCAGATAAGGGAGGACCGTCGCCTGCTCCAAGCTCAACACCGTGATATCTGCGAAAATTTTTTCTCCTTCCATTTCCTAAGCCCCCTAATATTGCATACAGTATACAATTTTTGCCTGTCTATACAATGCTCTTCCGTTTCATCTCCCTCTTTTCATCTCAAAAGGCTTGGTAGAAAAAGCGTGAGCTGGGGAAAGGCAATCATGACTGCTGCACATATGACGTAAGCCGGCAAGAAGAACGTCACCCCTTTGAAGACCCTTTGTAGGGGGACTTCCTTCGTCATCCCTGCGACTATGTAAGTGTTTACGCCCACAGGTGGGGTAACGGCCCCCATGGTGGTGATGACCGTTATCAGCACACCGAACCAAATGGGATCGTAGCCCATGGAGGTGACCATCGGGTAGAAGATGGGAATTGTGATCATCAGAAAGGCCAGGGCGTCCATCACCGCTCCGCCGATGATATAGATGATCAGCATTATTGATAAGATGACCACATGGGGAATGGGCAGATTGGCTGTCCAGGTTGCCATATCGTAGGGAAGCCTGGTAACGGTCAAAAAACGACCAAAAATCACCGCCCCAGTAACGATGACCATAATCATACAGGATATGCGCAATGTATCGCGAATAGCCGCTACAAACCCTTGCCAGCTAAGGCTGCGCCTTAACAGACTCAGGAGCAAAGCAAAGAAGGCCCCTGCTGCTCCAGCCTCGCTCGGGGTAAACCACCCTGCGTAAAGTCCGCCCATTACTAAGAGGAAGAGGATTACCATCTCAATACCGCCTGGCAAGGCCGCCATCTTTTCACGAAAAGATGTCTTTGGGCCAGCAGGCCCCCAATCGGGATTTCGCCGGCATAGCACGTAGATAGTGAACATGAATAACCCGGCAAGGATAAGCCCTGGTATGATCCCGCCGAAAAAGAGCTTGCTTATAGATTGTCCCGTAGCAAGCCCTATGATAATGAGTACGACACTGGGCGGGATGACCACCCCGAGGGTAGACCCACTGGCCACAGTACCGGTGCTCAGTGTCATATCGTAATTGTATCTCTTCATCTCCGGCAGGGCTACTGTGCTCATAGTAGCTGCGGTCGCCGTATTTGAACCGCAAATGGCAGCGAAGGCAGCGCTTGCCGCCACCGTCGCCATGGCTACTCCTCCGCGGATCGGTCCCACCCACTTGTATGCAGCATAATAAAGCCTCTTGCTCACGCCTGAGTAAAAGCAAAATTCACCCATGAGGACGAAAAGAGGGATGACGGTTAAACCATACGAGGAGAATGTCCTCCAAATATCTGTCCCAATCATCCCCAGGGCTGCTTGGGGAGACACTACCATTAACATTCCTAAAAAGCCGACCAAGGCCATGGCGAAGCCCACTGGCATTCGCATGAAAAACAGGACTAACATCAAAAAGACGATCCCTATTACCCCTATAAAAGCAACGCTCATCTCTTACCCCTTTGTGTCCTTATAAAATCAACGAAGAGTCGGTATGGACCAGTGGTAATGGATGTAACGTGTTTAAAGGCCTTTATAAAATCCACAAAGAGAACTGCTGCAAGAACAGCAGCACCAAAGGCCACCCCATAGGTAAAGGGAAAATAGATGATCCTCAAGGTCTCGCTTACTTCTCCTGTTTTCCAAAGGGTGGTCGCCCAAACGGACGTTCTCCAGGCAATAAGGGCAAACAAGATCATACATACAAAATTACTGACTCCGTCAATGATTCCTTGAACCCTCGGGCTGAAGCGATTCACCAAAATGTCAACAGCGGTATGGGCCTTCTTGATCTGAGTGTGTCCTAAGGCAAAGGATGCGACGATAGCCCCCAAAAAGCCCATGATTTCATAGGTTCCCCTCACGGGGACCCAAACCGCCCTTAGGAACATATTGGCACAGGCCAAAAACATCATAACTATCAGGCAGAGACCAGCCACAAACATTAAACACCGATTTATAAAATCTATCCAGCGCTCCATTTATTTTGTCCTTGGTTTTTGTCTCACTCACAGAGGCCCCTCCCTTCATTTTGGGAGGGGCCTCTTTAGCCATGATTTACTACTTTGCGTATTCCTTCTCGTACTTTGCTTTCAGTTCGTAAATATCATCTATGATCTTTTTGCCAGGCAAACCAGCGTTATTCAGTTTCTTTATATAATCATCAATCAGAGGATTCATAAGTTTTTTCCACTTGGCCATCTCAGCTTTGGAAAGGGTGATGATCTCGATGTTGTAGTTCTTCTTCGACCACTCTATTGATTCTTTCACGTGCCTGTCCATGTACTGTCCTGTCCAAAGGGCCTGTTCCCTTCCCATATCCTCGATCACCTTCTTCACATCCGCAGGAAGGGAGTTCCAGCTCTTCTTGTTCATCACCACAGCGAAGGGATAGACTGGCCCGTTAAATATGGTGACATACCGGCAGAGCTCTGCATATTTGAAGTCCATCAGGGTCTCAAGGGATGATACGGCTCCCTTTACCACACCCTTCTGTAAGGCTTCAGGGGTCTCTGACTGGGGCATGCCGACAGGTGTCGCCCCCAGGGCCTTGAGAACAGGGATAACCCCACCAGAGGCCCTCAGCTCTAATCCCCTGAGATCCTCCAGAGTGCGCACAGGCTTCTTGGCGTAGATTTGCGCAGGTGCGCAGGTAAACATGGTGATGACCTTTACATCGGCAAATTCTTTGGGCCTATATTTGTTGTAAAGATCCCACAAAACAAGGCTCGCCACCGTAGCGTTTGGAAAACCGAGGGGTAGGGCTGTAGCGTTGGAGACGATAAAGCGGCCCGGCTGATAAGCAGTGCATAGACAGCCAATGTCAGCGATCCCAGAGATAACCCCATCCAACATATTCTTGGCACCCAAAAGGGTCCCACCGGGATAAGTGTTCACCTTTACCTTCCCGCCGGTGCGCTTCTCTACCTCCTTGGCCCATCTCTCCATCTGCACACAGGGGAAAGTCGGAGCAGGCGGGAAATTTGCATAACTGAGTTTTATCTGTTCTGCCCTTACTCCCCCACTGAGTAAGAGCCCAACCATGAAGACCGCCAACCCTACTGCCAAAATCGCCTTTTTCATCATCTCCCCTCCTTTTTGATTTTATTTGTCCTTCCCCCCTTCTGAATCCTCATTTGAAGCACTCTCACCTCCTTTTCAGAAAATTGTATACAGTATGCAATTTTCTTCTAAAACTTGATTTTATATCAAAATCATCCTACAGGTCAAGCACTTCCTTTCGAAAGGGGAATTCGGATAAAATTTTCGAGATGGCCCTCATCCTCATAGGGACGATACATCGGATCCCTGAAGGGTATTGGGTTCTCAAGTCCTTGCTCGAGAGGGTCGCCCCGGAGATCATCGCGGTGGAGTTCAGCCCCTATGGGCTCCGTTTCCGGATGAAACGGGGGAGGGAGCTTCTGGAGAGGAAGAGGGAGTTGCCCCTCTCGGTGAGGGCCTTCTTGGAGCCTCCCTATGAGTACAGGGCTTCACGGGACTACGGGAGGGAGAAGGGAGTTCCTGTTCTTCTCATCGATTCCTCTCACCTTTCTCGCCGTCTTCTGAAGAGGACAGGAGAGATGCTTTTCGTCACCAACCTGAAGAAGATCTCCGAATCCTCCAATCCCTCCTGGGAAGAGCAGGTCGAACGGGAATATAAGTTGGCCCGGAAACTCTGGGATGGCGGGCTGAATCCCCTCTGGTTTTTCAGAAGGGAGAGGTGGGATCAGCGGAGGGAGAGGACTATAGCCCGGAGGTTGCGTCGGCTCCTGGGGCGCTATCCCAGAAGGAGGATCGTCTATATTGGGGGGTGGCGTCATATGCTCCCATATCCTGGAAGCCTCTTTGACCTCCTCTCTGACCTCTCGGCTGAGAGGTTACTCCTACTCCCTTCCCTTGAGAAGGGCCTCGGCAAGGAGGAGGTCTTCAGGGGTGGTGACCTTGATATTGGTCCGGTCTCCCTCGAGCAGCGTCACCTGCACCCCTCTTCTGAGGAGCAACCCCATATCGTCTGAGGCGTCTCTTATCCCTTCCCTTTGTGCCGCAACGTGAGCCTCGTATAGTAGCGAAAAGGGAGCCCCCTGGGGGGTCTGGATGAGGTAGACCCTTTCGCGATTGAGGACCTTCAAAACCTTCCCCTTCGCGCCCTCTGCCACCGTGTCGGTCGCCCTCAGGGCGAAGGTGGCCGGATGGGGGGCGCAGGCGGCAATCCTCCTCACCATCTGGGAGGTGATCATGGGGCGGGCAGCGTCATGGATGATCAGATAATCAGGGGGTGAGGGAGAGAGGTGCCGGAGGGCACAGAAGGAAGAAGCCTGACGGGTTTCCCCTCCAGGGATCACCGCCATAAGTTTTCTGAGGGGCTTTAGGAGCTCCTCTGTCTCCTTTACCCATCCATCGGGGACGACGACGAGCAGGGAGGAGACCTCAGGGCATCCATCGAAGACCTCGGCTGAATGCAGCAGGAGGGGTTTTCCTCCGACCGGGAGGAACTGCTTGGGCACTTCTCCTCCTGCCCTTTCACCCTTACCTCCGGCCAGGATGGCGGCCACGATCCTCATGAGGCGAGGATGCGGGCGATCTCAGGGAAGATCTGCTCGGCCACATCCTTGCGAGAGCCCCCGTGAGTGATGACGATATACCTCCCCCCACAGATCTCATCGGCCAGCTCCTTCAGGAGCCGGGCGAGGCGCGGAAAGAACTCGGGGGATAGGCCCCTGTCGCCATAATCTCCATCGCAGGTATCGTGGCCGAAGTTGTGGAAGATCAACTCTGGACGGAACTCCTTAACCCGAGGAATAAACTCTTTTTCGACTGTCTGGAGGTATTTTTCATCGTCGGTTCGGAAGCCTACGTCCACATCTACCTTGGTCCCGTCTTCGGAGGTTGAGTTCTCGCTGCAGAAGCAGACGTGAAGGACTTCCCTGTCGTTTTCGAAGACCTTCCTCGTACCGTCGCCGTGATGGCAATCGGTGTCTATGATGGCGAAGAAGTGAAAAGGGGTGTTTTCCCGCAGGTGGATGACCGTGGGGCCGATACAGGAAAGGTGCCGCCCCAGGCGCTGGAGGGGGACGCATGGTGCCCGGCAGCAACGGCGAATACAAGGGCATTCTTAAGCTCTCCCTTGGCGATCATCTCCGCCGCCTGCACACATCCGCCCACAGACCTTATCGCCCCCTGCCAGTACCAGGCCCTCTTCACCCGCTCTATATGGTCCTCGGTGTGGACCTTTCTCAGGAGCTCCTCTGAGACGGGCTCAGAGGTGAAGAGCTCCACATTGGGCAGCTTGAGGACGTCCTCCAACGCCTCGGGAAAGTTTTCAAATTTGTTTCCTATGATAGGCCACAACCCCTTCTTCATGAGGGGGTGAAAAAAGATCCCCGTCTTCAACCTCCCACCTCCTTCCCTGTAATAAAGGATAGCGTGAAGGGAGAAGGAGTCAAGGGAAAGGGGAGGGGGCTTATCCTGCCGCCTCGGCGGCGATAAGCTCCTCCCCTACCTCCTCGGTCCTGAACTGGATCTCCCTTCCGTCGAAGTCGGCGATCACCTTTACCCCTTCCGGGATTTCGCCGGCCACGATCTTCTTCGCCAGGGGAGTCTCCAGCTCTCGCTGGATTGCCCTCCTCAGGGGACGGGCCCCGAAGTTGGGATCGTAGCCGACAGTGGCCAGGTGTTCCCGCGCCTTCTCCGTGAGTTCGAGTAGGATCCCCTTGTCCCTCAGGCGGGCCCGGAGTCGCGCCACCTGAAGGTCCACGATCTCGAGCAACTGCTCCTTGGTGAGGGAGCGGAAGACCACTATCTCGTCGATCCGGTTCAGGAACTCGGGGCGAAACTGCAACCTTAAGGCTTCCAGGACCTTCTCCTTCATCCTCTGATAACCCTCCTCATCGGTCGCCTGGGTCTCGAGGATGTAGTGGCTGCCGATGTTTGAGGTCATGATGATCACGGTGTTCTTGAAGTCCACGGTGTGGCCGTGAGAGTCGGTGAGGCGCCCGTCATCCAGGATCTGCAGCAAGATGTTGAAGACATCCTGGTGGGCCTTCTCGATCTCGTCAAAGAGCACGACCGAGTAGGGCCTGCGCCTTACCGCCTCGGTCAACTGCCCACCCTCCTCATAGCCCACGTAGCCGGGCGGAGCACCGATGAGGCGGGAGACCGTATGCTTCTCCATATATTCGGACATATCTATTCGAACCATGTTGTTTTCATCGTCGAAGAGGGCCTCGGCGAGGGCCCGGGCGAGTTCCGTCTTCCCCACCCCTGTGGGGCCGAGGAAGATGAAGCTCCCGATAGGACGGTTGGGGTCCTTGATCCCTGCCCTGGCCCTGATGACCGCATCGGCCACGGCCTGAACCGCCTCGTCCTGCCCCACGACCCTCTTGTGGAGTTCATCCTCCAAGCGAAGGAGTTTCTCTCGCTCGCCCTCAAGGAGCTTGGCCACAGGGATACCGGTCCACTGGCTTACCACCTTGGCGATGTCCTCCTCGTCCACCTCCTCCTTCAGGAGGCGGGAGCCCTTCTCCGCTAAGCGCTCCTCCTCGGCCTTGAGCCTCCTCTCCAGATCGGTCAGTTTGCCGTACTTGAGCTCAGCGGCCCGGTTCAGGTCGTAATTCCGCTCGGCGATCTCTATCTCGTGCTTCACCTCCTCGATCTCCTTTCTGAGAGAGCGGATCCGGGAGATGGCCTGCTTCTCCATCTCCCACTGGGCCCTTAAGGCATCCACCCGCGAGCGGATATCGGCGAGTTCCTTCTCCAGGCGCTCCAGGCGCTTTCTGCTTGCCACATCTTTTTCCTTCTTCAGGGCCTCCCGCTCTATCTCCAGTTGCATCATCCGGCGGTTCAGTTCGTCAAGCTCCGCAGGCATACTGTCTATCTCGGTCCTGAGGCGGGCTGCCGCCTCATCCACCAGGTCTATCGCCTTATCGGGCAGGAATCGGTCCGAGATGTAACGGTGGCTCAGGGTGGCCGCCGCGACCAGGGCCGCATCCTTTATCCTCACCCCGTGATGGACCTCATAGCGCTCCTTCAATCCCCGCAGGATGGAGATCGTCTCTTCCACGGTGGGCTCGTCCACCAGTACGGGCTGGAAGCGGCGCTCTAAGGCGGCGTCTTTTTCAATGTACTTCCTGTACTCGTCCAGGGTGGTCGCCCCGATGCAGTGGAGTTCCCCCCGGGCGAGCATCGGCTTAAGGAGGTTGGAGGCATCCACCGCGCCCTCTGCTGCACCGGCCCCTACCACCGTATGGAGCTCGTCGATGAAGAGGATGATCTGCCCCTCGGCCTCCTGGATCTCCTTCAGTACCGCCTTAAGCCGCTCCTCGAACTCGCCCCGGTACTTGGCCCCGGCCACAAGAGCCCCCATATCGAGGGCGACGATCCTTTTGTCCTTGAGTCCTTCGGGCACGTCCCTACGGACTATCCTCTGGGCAAGTCCTTCCACGATAGCGGTCTTGCCCACGCCGGGGTCTCCGATCAGTACCGGGTTGTTCTTAGTGCGGCGGGAGAGGATCTGGATGACCCGACGGATCTCCTCATCGCGGCCGATCACGGGGTCGAGTTTTCCCTGGCGGGCAAGCTCTGTCAGATCTCTGCCGAAGCGCTCCAGGGCCTGATAGGTCTCCTCAGGGGTGGGGCTCGTCACCCTCTGGGTCCCCCTTATCCTCATCAGGGCCTTCATCACCCCTTCGCGCTCCACTCCCATCTCCTTGAGGATGCGTCCGCAGGCCCCCTCATCCTCAAGCAGGGCCAAAAAGAGGTGCTCCACGCTTATGTACTCGTCCTTAAAGTTTCGGGCTTCCTGCTCTGCCAGGGCCAGGACGCGGTTAAGGCGCGAGGAGAGATAAAGCTGCCCTGCCCCGGCACCGGTGACCCCTGGGAGGGACTGTAGGTACCCTTCTACCTTCTCGAGCAGCGCGGAGGCCGAGGCCCCCATTCCCTCTAGGATCCGGGGCACAAGTCCTTCGGGCTGCTCAAGGAGCGCCAGAAGGAGGTGCTCTGGCTCGACCGATTGATGGTTGTACCTGCCCGCTATCCTCTGGGAGCCCTGAAGGGCCTCCTGGGCTTTGTGGGTGAAGCGATCTATGTTCATGGCTTTTTACCTCCTCCTGAGAAAATTTGGGGCGACCCGAAGGTCGCCCCTCAAGGGCTTACTTCTTCTCCTCATATTCCGCGTCTATGACGTCATCGCCTCCCTTCTGCTCCTCCTTTTTGGAGGAGTCGGCCCCATAGGTCCCTGTGGCCTGGGTCGCCTGCTGGTAGGCCGCTGTGCTTACGTTGTAAGCGGCCTGCTGCAGGTCGTTAACGAGGGACCTCAACCGGTTAGGATCGGGGGACTCCTCCTTGAGGAGCTGACGGATATCGTTTATGAGCTGCTCGCAACGGGCCTTCTCCTGTACCGGAACCTTATCCCCCAGCTCTTTGAGCTGACGCTCCACCTGATAGGCAAGGCCGTCGGCTTGGTTCTTCAGCTCCACCAGCTCCTTGCGCTTCCTGTCCTCCTCGGCATGGGCTTCCGCCTCCTTGACCATCCGGTCAATCTCCTCTTTGGAGAGGGAGGTGGAGCCGGTTATGGTTATGGCCTGTTCCTTCCCTGTAGCCTTGTCCTTCGCCGTCACGTGCAGGATCCCGTTGGCGTCGATGTCGAA
>CBEVRB010000008.1:0-24292 GCA_965552155.1 uncultured bacterium | reverse complement strand
ACCTCAGGAAGGAGGTCATCTCCCTCCGGGAAGCGAGATACAGGGGGATGGTCCCCCAGCGGTACGACTTCAGCTGTGGAGCAGCATCTTTGGCGACCATCATAAAGTTCTATTATGGCCTCGATGTCTCCGAGGAGGAAGTGATCAAGGGGATGGTAAGGCTGGGAAACGAAGAGAAGATCAGAAAGGGCGGGTTTTCGCTCCTTGACCTCAAGCGTTACGCCACCAAGAGGGGATTTATAGCCAATGGATACAAGATCAGGGCCGAGAACCTTCCCAGGCTGAAGATCCCGGCGATCGTCCTGCTCGAGATCAGGGGCTACAGCCATTTTGTGGTGCTGAAGGGGGTAAGGGGGGAGCGGGTGTATATCGCCGATCCCGCTGTCGGCAACAGGAGCTTTCGCCTCGAGGACTTTGTGAAGGGGTGGAACGGCATCATCTTTGTCCTCTACAGGGGGGCAAAGGGCAGGCCCTTCGCCCTGCAAACAGGGCCAAAGGCCCCGGTGCAGAGGATTATCCCCCTCGCTGACCTGCCCGTCGGGATAGGGGTATGGGGGCCATTGAGGCCGCCCGGGGCCTTTTGATCATTGGAGGTGATCTATGGGTAATATGCGATGGTTATGGTTTTTCCCGCTGATGGGCATGATCCTTCTGGGTCTCACCGGTGTTGCGGGCACAGCCGAGGTCTTCCCCGACCGGATCGAAGAAGAGGGGCTGGTCATAGCGCGCGCGGTCGATGAGGAGGAGCTCGGGGAAATGCGAGGAGGGTATATGGGCATAAGCTTCTCCGTCCTCCTCGAAGGATACTGGGACAACCTCGGGAATCACATCCTCAATACCGACATGCCCGATGATCCGGGCTCCTTGCCCGTCCTTCCAGGGCAGGTCCAGATCCAGGCCGGCATTGGAGGGCTTTACGGGGCCCGGGGGATCTTCCAGATCGTACAGGTTCCGGGGTCCAACAACGTGGTAAATACGAATATGATCGTGAACATAAGCGTCATACAGATCATGGGGCAGAGCTTGGCGAATATCTCAAATCTGTTGCCCTGGTGACTTCAGGAAAGAAAAGATGCTGAGGTTGACGGCGATCGTAGCAGCGGCCTCAGTGATGCTGCTTATAACCCCAGGAGTTCACGCTGAGGATGCGAGGGCGAACCTCCTCGAGAAGGGGTTTTCCGAGGAGACCCTCGAGGGAATGAACTCCCTTTGCCTTCGTTCCCTCGACCAGAGGGTACCCGAAGAGGCCCTCTGGTATGCCACTTTTGACAGGGATACCCACACTCTCACGGTGGACCTTCAAACCCCCGATAAGGTGCACCACTCCTTCCTGTTCGCCTCCATGGGGGAGGATCGCTGTAATATCTACCACGCGGCCATCTACGTGATAGAAAAGGATTTCGTAACCGAGGCGAAGGGATGGTACAGGACCCTCCGGCAGAAGGGGTTAGAGGTGGAGGTGCTGGAGGAGACACCCCAGAGGATCTGCTTGGTCGGCGCGGGGAACTCGGGAATAAAGGTCTTCCTCTACCCGATGGGCAAATACACCCTGGGCATCTTCAGGGACTTCCAAGCCCTTACCGTAAAAGTGCCCCCGCCCGAAAAGGGAAGATCACCTTAGAGGTGATCCAGGATATCGTTGCCCATCACTGCGGCCTGAAGTTGTGATCGAGTGGAGACCCCGAATTTCCGAAAGACCCTGCTGAGGAGCGCCTTTACCGTGGAGACGCTGATGCCCAACTGAAGGGCGATCTCTCCGTTCTTGTACCCCCTGCAGACGAGAGGAATGACCTCCCTCTCGCGTCCGGTCAGCCCCTTTATGTCGCTGGTGGTGTGACCATCTCGAGAGAGGCTCAGCAGCTCCTCAGCGGTAGCATGATCGAGCCACAGATCGCCTTTCTGAATCCGATCCAGGGCCTTGAGGAAGAGATGGGGTGAGGCGTCGGATTGGAGGATGCCTCTCACCCTGAAGAGGAGGAGGGCTATTCGTTTTTTCACAATGCTTAAGCCGGTATCCAGCAACAAGATCTTGGCACCTGGGAATCTTGATGCCAGCCCACCCGACAGCAGGGTGAAGTAGTCCGTCACGATGACATCGAGACCTCTCGGAGCTTTCTCCCCTTCGCCCACTTCGTGCAGATGAGAGGGGAGAAAGATCAGATACCTTTCCAAGGCAAGGGCCAAAATCCTATGACCTAAAAAAATTCCAACCTTCACATAAAACTCCTTTCAAGGATTGTGCCTAAAATTGTGTCATAAGTCAAGTCTCTTTGATGAAAAATCGAAATCGCCTTGGGGAATGGAGAAAGATGTGATATAGTGAAACCATGTCCTGGAAGAGGGTCTTTCAATACTGCCGAGGGAAGGTGATTCCCATGACCAGAAGGGTCACCCCTGGGGATCGATCTTCCTTCAAGACCTACGATGAGGTGATGGATGAGGTAACTCGATGGAACGTGGAGAATACCGAGATCATTCAGATCTTGAGGGGGGATATCTCCGATGAGAGGCTTCTTGCCTGGTCTGAGGCCTTGAAGGAGGGGATCCGCGGAGTCATGAGGAGTAAAACGGCCCGGGCAGAGGCCGTATATAAGACCTATCTGGACCTTTACCGCTTCATAATCCAGGAAAGGATAAAGCTGGCCAACGAGCCCTCCATGAAGAAGGCCAAGGGAACGGAAGATCTGGATCCCATAACCGTCTGTATCGTCTGCGGGATAAGGTACTTGCAGAAGCAGTTCGGCATGCCAGGGCTCCTCAGCACCATGAGGCTCAAGCTCCTTCAGCGTTATCTCGAACTCCCTGCCATTGGCCCTGATGGGGAGTAGCCATCACCAGCCTTCCCTCATGGCCTCCCTCGCCCGAGGAGCGGGCGCCACCTTCCTTGATTTCCCCTTTTCTTAATGATAAGCTATGGCAAAAGTGAAGGGAGAAAGGAAATATGAAAAACGGTTATCAGGAAAAGGTAAGGTCCATTTATGAGTTCATCAGCGACAACCTCTACCTGAACCGGCCAGATTTGGAGGTGAAGGGGGAGCGGTACAACTCAGCCCTCCTCTTCAGCCTCCTTACCAGCATATATGGAGGCAAGGAGCTGATCATCGGTGAGCCAGGACTCGGAAAGACCACCTCAGCGGAATATGTGGGCTGCCTCGTCTACTCCTACCCCCTCGGGATCATCTGGGGGAGCGAAGTCTCAGGCCACCCGGAGCAGACCGAGGAGAAGATCATCGGAAGGCCCCACCTGGGGGAGCTGAACAAGGGGAACGAGGTGGTAGTATGGACCAACTTCGTCCAGATCCCGGTGAAGATCGTGGACGAGATAAACCGTCTGCCTGAGACCAAGCAGAGCATGATCCTCGATGGAGTAGACAGGGGTAACTGGGAGTACCTGAACGAGATCCTGATAAACGACGAGTATGCCCTCTTCGCCACGGCCAACTATCAGGACAGGGGAACCAACACGATCATCGCTCCCCTTGTGGACCGATTTGACGTGATGGTGGAATCGAGGCACCCGGGTCCCAACATCGCTTTCCTCATAGGAAAGAAGGCTCGCCGGGATCATCCCCTTCGGCATCCCGAGTACGAGAGGACCTTCTACCAGATCCTTCAGGCCTCTCTTCCCTACGAGGAGAAGCTTCAGAAGATAGAGGAGGCATGCGAGACCTTCAGCGAATACCTGAAGGAACACTTAGGGGTGGAGGGGCTGAAGAGGGAAGAGCGAAAGGAGATAAGGCAGCAGATAAACGAGGTGAGGATAGACCTTGACGCCAACGCCTTTCTGAGGATGATGCTCGCCGAGCTCTCCTTCTGTCACCGCTATGGGCAAAAGAGGAGTGTGGAGAGCTGCGAGGAAGGGTGCCATTACACGGGATATCTCTGCTACCATGTCAAAAATTGTGCCTCCAACCGCCTCCCCATGTCAGTACTGGGATACTCCCAGGCCCTGGCCTGGTTCCTGGAGGACGATGAGGTGGACATAGAGCATATCAGGACGGTCCTTCCCTATGCCCTGGCCCACCGGGTCCAGTGGAAGGACTCCTATATCTCGAAGAAGGAGACGGAGGGGAGGAACGACCCCCTGCAGATCTACCTCGCCAAGGAGGCGACCGAGGAGGTCTTCCAGCGCTACAACGAACAGAGGGACTACCTCCTTGAGGCCCTTTCAGTGGCCTACAGGGCCTTCGAGGGCGAGGAGGTGGCTCCTCTGGAAGGGGATCATCCCATCTATGAGGAGATAAAGAAGGACATGGAGGTGAGGAATGAAAAATCCCTTTGAGGAGTTTCACGGCGCAGCCCGCCAGAGCAGGGAGATCCCCCTCGACAAGATCCTCCAGTCCAAAGAAGAGACCCTGAGCCGGATCCTCCGGGGATATGAGGACCTGCTTAAGAACGAGGCGAAGGATCTGGTATGGTTGATGCAGTACAGCACGGTGATAAAGGCTTACACCATTGCCGAGAAGGGAATAGAAGGAATAGAGTACACGGCCGAGGACATAGAGGAGTTCTGTTATGCCCTGGACCGGACCGATCAGATCCCCTATCTCATCACCGGCCCGGCAGGGGTTTATATCTCCGCCCTCTGCAACCACGCCAAGGAGGACGAGATAGTGCTGCGGCTTCAGGACCTGAACGTCAAGATAAATCTCCTCGGCTATCGCCTCCCCCCAGGAAAGAGGGTGGTGGTGGAGGGAAACGTGGGAGACTTCACAGGGATAGGACTTGACGGAGGGGAGCTGGTGATCGAGGGAAGCACCAAGAACTACACCGGGGCCGGGATGAAGCGAGGCAAGATCGTCGTCCGCCACAACGTGGGGTTCAACACCGGTCACGGGATGACCGGTGGGGAGATAATCGTGGGGGGGAGGATCAAGGGACTGGGGAAGATAGTGGGAGGGAAGGTGTACGAGAGGGACCACCTGGTCTTCCCCAGTGAAGGGATAAAGCCCTTCTACTTCTAAGACTGTGATGGATCTTAAGGAGATCCTCGAGAGGAAATGGCCCGAGGTAAAGAGGAAACACCTCTTTCCTCAACTACCCGTGCCTCAGCTCGTGGAGGGAGAAGGGGATGTGGCCCTGGAGATCAAGAGCAAGCAGATCTCCATTAGCGTCTCTTTCCTTGAGCAGTTCGAGGGACGAATGGCCGAGGAGGAGGTAATAGAGGCCCTCCTCGATCACGGCATAACCCACTACATGTACTGTCCCTGGGACTTTCACACCCATCTGCTCCTTTACAACGAGGCGAAGAAGGTGGTGAAGGACAAGGAGATGGCCCAGCGGGCCACCGAATACTTCATCGATGTGGTGGCCAATACCTACTGCGTAAAGGAGAGGGAGACCAAGATCCCCGAGCTCTATCGCCACCTGCCGAAGGGAGGGGTACAGGAGGTCATCGCCTCCCTCTATCAGGAGATCTGGGGGGTGGACTTGGGGATATCGGGGCACGAGGATAGGGTGAGGAGGCTGGTGAGGATCCCCTACCTCGAGAAGAGGAGGTGGAGGGAGAGCATAAAGAAGTTCACCAAGGCGATAGAGGACATCCTCGAGAAGGAGATAGAGCAGGAGCGCACCTCAGAGAAGAGGGCCCAGAACCCCCTGGGCGATCACTCCTTCAGCAACTACTCCCTGGAGGAGATAGATAAGGGACTCAGGGAGTTCGCCTCCACAGTCGAGGACATCCAGGAGTTCAAGGAAGCGGTGGAGGACCTGAAGGATGAGCTGGCAGAGAAGGGCTACGCCTCTGGAGGGATGGGCCGGGGGGCGGGAAACCCCATAGACGCCGATCTCCTCTTCTACATGAAGCTCGCTGAAAACTACACCCTCCCCATACGCAAGCTCCCCATGGAGCGGAGCGGCGACCTCCATCCCCACTCCCATGCCCCCTGGGAGATAGGAAAACCCTTCGCCGACATAGACGTCTGGACCAGCTTCGGGAAGATCATGCCCGGGGTGACCCAGACCTGGGTCAGGAGAGAAGGGGAGATTTACGGGGAGCTGGAGAGCACCCCCGACTGCCTCATCATCATAGACTCCTCGGGGAGCATGACCAACCCCCGGGAGAGGCTTTCGTATGCCGTCCTCGGGGCTGCCTGTGCCTGCAACGCCTATCTCAAAAACGATGCCCGGGTGGCGGTTTACAACTTCAGTGACGCCTTCCGCGGGAACAAGCTTCTACTGGATTACTGCACTGAGAAGGAGCGGATATATCGGGCCATATGCCGCTATTTCGGTGGTGGGACGGCCCTTGACCTCGATGACATCCTCTTCCTCCTTTCCCAGGCAGAGCGCTCGGACATCTTCATCATCACCGACATGCAGATCACGAACCTGGAGAAGCTGATCGAGCTCTTTAACAGGATAGATAACCGGGTGACTGCCGTGCACCTCGGCCATAACGTCCACACGGCCCGTTTCATGGAGGGGACAAAGAAGCGGAAGAACATTTCCCTTTACAGCGTGAAGAACAAGGAGGACATCCCCAAGATAGTCCTGGGAAAGATCAGGGAATACTGGGCCTCTTCCTTTTGAGCGATCTACAGGTCAAGTTGACAGGTAAAAGGGGCATGATTATTTTAGTGGTGGATTAAATTTGCTGAAGATAAAAAGAGAGAAACGGAAGGATGATATTCATCCCCCGAGAGAAGAAGGAGAAGAAGCCGATTCCTAAGCAGCTCCCCATATTGCCCCTTCGGGGGACCGTCCTTTTCCCAGAGCTCATCCTCCCCATAATGGTAGGGAGGAAGAAGTCGGTCAAGCTAATCGACGACGCGATGGAGGGAAACAGGGTCATCGGCGTCGTCACCCAGCACAGCTCCGAGGTCGAGGACCCGAAGCCCAACGAGATCTACCGGGTGGGGGTAGCAGCCCATCTGGTGAGGGTGGTCAGGGAGCTGGACGGCACCCAGAGGGTGATCGTCCAGGGGCTGGAGAGGATCAGGATCGTCCGTTACCTGCAGGCGGATCCCTACTACCTGGCTGAGGTTGAGGTCCTGCCCGTTGAGGAGACCTACGACGTGGAGGTGGAGGCGCTGGTCCGGAACCTGAAGGGCCTCTTTCAGAAGGCGGTGGAGCTTGCCCCTTACCTGAACAATGAGCTGAAGAACATAGTGATAAACGTGAAGGAGCCCGGGGTGCTGGCGGACCTGATCGTCGCCAACCTGAATATCAACACCTCCGAGAAACAGGAGGTGCTGGAGCTCCTGAACGTCAAGGAGCGCCTCAACAAGACCCACTTCATCCTCACCCGGGAAGTCCAGATAATGGAGCTGGGCAACAAGATCCAGTCCCAGGTGAAGGAGGACATAGACAAGGCCCAGCGAGAGTACTACCTGAGGGAACAGCTTAAGGCGATAAAGAGGGAGCTCGGAGAGACGGATGACCATACCGCCGAGCTCAGGGAGCTCAAGGAGAAGATAGAGAAGGCGGGAATGCCCCCTGAGGCGAAGAAGGCAGCGGAGAAGGAGCTCGATCGGCTCTCAAAGATGCCCCCTGCTTCTGCTGAGTACACGGTGGCGAGGACTTATCTTGACTGGCTTATAGAGCTCCCCTGGTCCAAAAGCACTGAAGACAACCTTGATATCGCCAATGCCTCCAGGATCCTTGACGAGGACCACTACAACCTGGAGAAGGTCAAAAAGAGGATCCTCGAGTACCTGGCGGTAAGGAAGCTGAAGAAGGACATGAAGGGTCCCATCCTCTGCTTTGTCGGCCCCCCTGGGGTGGGGAAGACCTCCCTGGGTAGGTCGATCGCCCGGGCCATGGGCCGCAAGTTCGTCCGCATCTCCTTGGGAGGGGTGAGGGACGAGGCGGAGATCCGGGGGCACCGCCGCACCTACGTGGGGGCCCTTCCGGGCAGGATCATCCAGGGGATAAAGCGGGCCGGGAGCAACAATCCGGTCTTCATGCTCGATGAGGTGGACAAGATCGGAACCGACTTCCGGGGAGACCCTTCATCGGCACTCCTTGAGGTCCTTGACCCCGAGCAGAACCACGCCTTCTCCGATCACTACATCGACGTCCCCTTCGACCTCTCCAAGGTGATGTTCATCACCACGGCTAACATCCTGGACACGGTCCCCCCTGCCCTGAAGGACAGGATGGAGGTGCTGGAGCTTCCCGGATACTCCGACGATGAGAAGCTGATGATCGCCAAAAGGCATCTCATCCCCAAGCAGCTCGAGGAGCACGGCCTCACCCCAGAGCACATAGAGTTTGAGGACGAGGCGATCCTCGGGATCATAAACTCCTATACCCGGGAGGCCGGGGTGAGAAACCTGGAAAGGAACATCGCCGCCATCTGTCGGGCGGTGGCCAAGGAGGTGGCGGAGGGGAAGGAGGGGAAGAGGGTCATAAAGGCAGAGGACCTCCACAAGTTCCTCGGGCCCGAGAAGTTCTATCCGGAGGTAGCCGAAAGGACGTGCTACCCGGGGGTGGCGACGGGCTTGGCCTGGACCCCTACGGGGGGTGACATCATCTTCGTTGAGGCCACCAGGATGAAGGGAGAGAAAGGCCTCACCCTCACCGGCCAGCTGGGAGAGGTGATGAAGGAATCGGCCCAGGCCGCCTTAAGTTACGTCCGCTCCAAGGCGAAGGAGCTGGGGATAGAAGAGGACTTCTACCTCAAGTCAGACATCCACATCCACGTCCCTGCGGGGGCGATCCCCAAAGACGGCCCCTCGGCAGGAATAGCCATGTTCATCGCCCTCACCTCCCTCCTGACCAATCGCCCGGTGAGGGGTGATGTGGCGATGACCGGTGAGATCACCCTGAGGGGACAGGTGCTCCCCGTGGGGGGGATAAAGGAGAAGGTGCTGGCGGGAAAGCGAGCCGGAATCAAGACGATCATCCTCCCGAAGAAGAACGAAAAGGACTTAGAGGAGCTCTCCGATCACGTGAAGGAGGGGCTCGAGTTCAAGTTCGTCCAGCGGATGGACGAGGTGGTGGAGATCGCCCTCGTAAAGAAGTAAAAAGGATGCGCATCATCCTCTTTGCCGGCAAAGGAGGAGTGGGGAAAACTTCTACGGCTGCCGCCACTGGTCTGCTCGCCTCCCAACGAGGGTACAGGACCATTGTCCTCTCCCTGGACAGTGCCCACAGCCTGGCCGATGCCTTCGATGTAGATAAGGACCTGATGGATCTGAAGAAGGGCCTCCCCTTCAAGGTGGCCCCCAACCTCTGGATCCAGGAGATAGACGTCCAGGAGGAGATCGAGCGCCACTGGCATGAGGTCCACCATTATGTGGCCTCCCTGTTCCGCTCCGCCGGGCTGCAGGAGGTACTGGCCGAAGAGCTGGCCATCCTCCCGGGGACGGAGGAGGTAAGCGGCCTGCTTTACGTGAACAGCTACGCCAGAAAGGAAAAGTATGACTTGATCATCCTCGACTGCGCTCCCACAGGGGAATCGATACGTTTCGTGAGCCTGCCCACCATCTTCGAATGGTACATGAAGAAGTTCTTCAAGCTGGAGAAGAGGATCACCAAGCTGGTCCGGCCGGTGGTGGAGAGGGTCTACAACGTTCCATTGCCAAGGGAAAGCCAATTCGACTCCATAGAGGCCCTCTTCGATCAACTCGATGGGGTGCAGCAGTTGCTGACCGACCCCAAAGTCACCTCGGTGAGGCTGGTGACCAACCCGGAGAAGATAGTGATAAAGGAGACCCAGAGGGCCTTTCTCTACTTCTCCCTCTATGGCCTCGGGGTGGACGGGGTGATAGTGAACAAGCTCTTCCCCTCCGGCGGTGATGGCTTCCTCAGCCGGTGGGAGAGGCTCCATCAAGGGTACCTTTCCACCATCAGGGAGTACTTCTCCCCCATCCCGGTCTTCTCCATTGGGCTCTTCCGCGAAGAGGTGGTGGGGAAGAAGGCCCTGGAGAAGATGGGAAAGGAGCTTTACGGGGATAAGGACCCCGCTCAGGTCTTCTATGCCGAGAGGCCCTACGAGTTCTCCAAAAAAGACGGATACTATCAGTTGGAGGTGAGACTCCCCTTCATCACCAAAAAGGAGGTAGAGTTGAGAAGGAGGGGGGAGGAGCTGATAATCGAGATGGGCGCCTTCAGGCGCCATGTCCTCCTGCCGAGGAACATCGCCCGGCTGCCCTCCAAGGGGGCAAAGATAGAGGGCAAGAGGCTTATAATAAAATTTGGAGGAGGGAAGGAAGATGGCCAAAGAGGCACGGAAGAGGCGGGCTAAGCCCAAGATGGTCCCGATCATCTGTCCTTTTGCCTTCGCCTACCAGAAGATGATGGAGGCGAGGACAAAGGATACCCCTTTCTGGCGACACCTGACCAATGCCCGGATCGAGGTGCTTGAGGCCTTCAAGTCCCTTTTAGAGGAGAGGATAGAACATCTGCGCGAGGAAAAGGGGGAGGAGCTCTCCAAGATTGAGGTAGAGTAGGTTTTGCCCCTTCGAGTCGTCCTCATCATCCCGGCCCGATACGCCTCGGAGCGCCTGCCCGGAAAACCTCTCATCGAGATAAGGGGGAAGCCCCTCATCCAGTACACTTATGAGAGGGCCCGTGCCTCCTCCGTCGACGATGTGATCGTCGCCACCGACGACCCCAGGATCCTGGATAGGGTGGAGGGATTCGGGGGAAGGGCCGTTCTCACCTCCCCCACTCATCCCTCCGGGACGGACCGGGTGGCCGAGGTGGCAACACGGATAGATGCGGATGTGATCGTGAACCTCCAGGGAGATGAGCCCCTGATAGATCCGGCATACATCGATAAGGCCATTGCCCCCTTCTCGCAGACAGAGGGGCTTCAGATGACCACCCTGGTCGCACCCCTTCGGGAGGAGGAGCTCGATGACCCCAACGTGGTGAAGGTGGTCCTGGACCATGAGAGTTACGCCCTCTATTTCTCCCGTGCCCCGATCCCCTTCTCCCGTGATAACCCGGGTAAGGTGAGGAAGGGGATCCACTGGAAACACATAGGCCTTTACGCCTACCGGAGGGATTTCCTCCTGATGATAACCCGCCTTCCTCCTTCCCCCCTGGAGGAGGAAGAGAAGCTCGAACAGTTAAGGGTCCTGGAGAACGGCTACCGGATAAAGGCGGTGCCCGTACTCGGACACCCCGGAGGGGTGGACACTTGGGAGGACCTCAGGAGGATCGAGCCCTTGCTTCCCTGACCTCGGCGAGGATCGCCTGAGCCATCCATACCGGGTCCTCCGCCTCTCGGATCGGACGCCCTACCACGAGAAAATCAGCCCCTGCCTTCACTGCCTCCCCGGGGGTAAGGATCCTCGACTGATCATGACGGGCCATCCCCTTCGGCCTCACCCCCGGAGTGACGATGAGAAAGCCCTCACCGCATTCGGCCCTTATGACCTCTATTTCCTGAGGGGAGGCCACCACCCCGTCAACCCCTGCCTCCCTTGCTAAAAGGGCGAGGCGGACTACTGCCTTTTTGACCTCCCCCTCAATCCCTAACTCTCCCAGATCCCGATCTCTCAGGCTGGTGAGGATCGTTACCGCCAGGACCTTCGGGGGGACCACTCCCAGGCGTTCAGCCTCCTCCCTACAGGCCTCAACCGCCCTCCTCATCATCTCCTGGCCTCCCAGGGCGTGAAGGTCGAACATCTCCACTTCAAGTCTTGTGGCTGCACGGGCGGCCCCGGCCACCGTGTTGGGGATGTCGTGATACTTCAGGTCAAGAAAGACCTTCCCCCCCTCCTCCCTTATCTTCTCCACCACCTGAGGTCCCCCCTCGGTGAAGAGCTCCTTCCCCACTTTGAACCCCCAGACCCAGTCCTTCAACAGGCCAAGCCACCTGGATAACTCTCCGGGGGAAATGTCAAGGGCGAAGATCAGGGGGTTTGAGGCCTCAGCCTCCATAACCGAGGCGTTTAGAGAGGGTGATCCCTGCCTCCTTGACAGCAGGGATGATCTCCTCCTCTATCCTCTTGTCCGTCATCCTGAAGACGGGTCCGGAGACCGATATCCCCGCGACCACGTTTCCCGTGTAGTCCCAGACCGGGGCCGCCACACACCTGACACCCTCCTCATACTCCTCATTGTCGATGGCGTACCCCTTCTTTCTTATCTCGGCAAGATGCTTCAGGAAGGTCTCCTTATCGGTGATGGTGTTCTTGGTGAAGGCCTTCATCTCATCCCAGTTTACGCTTCGCTCCAGCTCCGTCTCCGATTTGAAGGCGAGCTGGACCTTCCCTATGGCAGCACAGTAAGGAGGGAGCCTCCAGCCCACCCTGCAGGCCACCCTCACCACTCTCTTGGCCTCCACCACATCGAGATAGACCACCGAGTCCTGTCGGATTATGCCCAGGCCCGCGTTTTCATTACACCGGTTGACCAATTGCTCCAGTATCGGACGGGCCTGCTTTATAAGGCTCATCTGTCGAATATAGCTCTGACCGAGCTCCAGGCTCTTCAGTCCGAGACGATAGTTCTCCGTCTCCTTGTTCTGCTCCACATAACCCTTCGACTCCAGGGTTGCCAGGAGCCTGAAGACGTTGTTCTTGTGAAGGTTCAGGCGCCTGCTCAACTCCGTCACCCCCAGCTCCCGCCCCTCACTGCTCAGCTCCTCAAGGAGGTCAAGGGCGTTGACCACCGATTTGATCATGTAACTTGATTTCTCCCTACGCGCCATTACCGCCTCCTTTTCTCGTTATTGAAAATATTAGTACCTTTCTGTTAAAAATCAAGCTCAAAAATTTTTTCTCCTTGCAAAGGGAAGGATCATCAACTATTATTTAATTGACCCTTGGATTAACTCATCCTTTTTGAAAGGAGGAGGAAGGATGGAATGGGTTGAAAGGGTAAAGGATTATGCTACAACAAAAATAATAGAACAGATTGTCTCCCTGTTGAAAAGGGTAAACGATGCCCGTCTCATCCAGATGACCCACCTTGCCGAAAAGCTCACTTCTGACCCTGAAGTAAAGGGGTCCATCGCCAAGATAAGGGAGTTCATCCAGACGGATCATCCGGCAAAGGAACTTTTTTATCGTGTCATCAACTACCTTCCTTACAAGAACCAGGTCCGGCTGTTTCAAACGCTTTTCAACAACGCCTGGTTTCAGGGGGGTAAGAAGAGGGACGCCTTCGAACAGGAGCACGGCTATCGTCCTCCTTTCATCCTCATCCTCAGTCCTACCATGAGGTGCAACCTGCGGTGCAAGGGCTGTTACACCCTCGGTTACGGCCTGAAGCCGGAGCTGAAGTTCGAGGTGGTGGACAGAATCTTGAATGAGTGTGAGGAGCTGGGGATTTACTTTGTGACCATCCTCGGAGGAGAACCCCTGCTTTACCCCCATCTCTTCAGCATGCTGGAGAGGCACCCCGATATCTTCTTCCAGATTTACACCAATGGCACCCTTATGACCAGGGAGAAGGCAAGGCGATTCTCTGAGCTCGGCAATGTGGCGATAGTTATAAGCATAGAAGGGAATGAAAAGGAGACGGACGAGTGGAGGGGCAAGGGGGTTTATAAGAAGATCATGAAGGCCTTCGATTATCTGCGGGAGGAAAGGGTGATCATAGGGACCTCCGCCACGGTGACGCGCCAGAACGTGGAGGTAGTCTCATCTTATGAGTTCATCGACAAGATGATAGAGCTCGGCTCCTTCGCCCAGATGTACTTCCTCTACATCCCGGTGAACGGGATGGCGGACTTCTCCCTGATGGTGACCCCCGAACAGAGAAATCACCTCCGCAAACAGGTGATAGCGATAAGGAACTCCAGGCCGATTTTCATCCTCGACTTCTGGAACGACGGGCCATATGTGGAGGGTTGCATCGCGGCGGGCAGACGCTACATGCACATCAATGCCAACGGCGACATCGAGCCCTGCGTTTACACCCATATCGCCATGGACAACATCCACAACACCACCATCGCCGAGGCCCTCAACAGTCCCCTCTTCCGTGCCATCCGCGCCCGGCAGCCCCATAACCCCAACCACCTCCGTCCCTGCATGATCATCGACAACCCTCACGTGATGAGGGAGATCATCGCCGAGGTGAAGCCCTATTTCACCCATCCTGGGGCAGATGAGATCTACACCGTGAAGAAGGACCAGATGGACGAGTATGCCCGTCGTTATGGGGAGCTTGCCGAGAAGGTATGGAGGGAAGAGTACGTGAATAACCGGCCCATCATCGATTACGTGCCTCCCGAGGAGAGGACGAACGTGAGGGTCTGCGGCAGGATGTAGGCTGCTGATGCGGGTCCTGCTCATCGAGCCTCCGGCAGCGGCCCTGGGGTTTGGGGAGATGGTGAAGGGTGAACCCCTGGGACTGGAGATGGTCGCCGGGGCGCTGGAGGAGGGAGGGCACGAGGTAAGGCTCCTCGATCTGAGGACAGGAGGAAAGGGGAACCTCCTCAGAGAGCTCAAGTCCTTCTCCCCTGATGCGTGTGGGATAAGCTGCTCCTATTCCGTTGGCCACTTCCCGGTTGTAGAAATCGCTAAGGGGATAAAGCACTACAGAAAGGAGACCTTCGTCTTCGTCGGGGGGAACCATGCCTCGATGGCCTGGCCTGACTTCCCAAAGGAGATAGACGCAGTGGTGATAGGGGAAGGGGAGGAGACCAGCAGGGAACTGCTCGATGCCCTGAAGGAGGGAAGAGGACTGAAGGAGGTGAAGGGGCTGGCCATAAACGGCAGAGACGGAAAGGTCCTTACTGCCCCGAGGCCCCTCCTCGATGACCTCGACCGACTCCCCTTCCCCAAGAGGATCAGGCCCAAGGGGGCGGGCTATTACATGGGCTTTCAGCGTCCCCTGGCGCTGCTGGAGACCTCAAGGGGCTGTCCCTTCCACTGCTCCTTCTGCAGCGTTTGGGAGTTCTTTCACGGGAAGTACCGGACGAAGAGCCCGGAGAGGGTCCTGGAGGAGATCTTCACCCTTGAAGAGCCCTTCGTCCTCTTCGTGGACGACAATTTCCTGCTGGATCCGGATCGGGCCGAAGGGATCGCCCTCCTCCTGAAAGAGAACAGGGTGAGGAAGAGGTACACCTTTCAGGCAAGGAGCGACTCGGTGGTCCGCCATCCGGAGCTGATCAGACTCTGGAAGGAGGTGGGCCTAAAGGGAGTCTTCATCGGTTTTGAGAAAGTGAGGGATGAGGATTTGAAGAGCTTGAGGAAGGGGAACACGGTAAGGAACAACGACCAGGCCCTCTCCTTCCTTCAGGGACTGGGGATCGATGTCTGGGCCTCCTTCATCGTGGACCCTGACTTCTCCCTCGAAGACTTCCGTCTCCTCAAGGAATACGTGCTATCCCGGAGGATAAAGACGCCCACCTTTTCGGTGCTGACCCCCCTGCCGGGAACGGAGCTCTTCCGCGAGATGGAATCCCGCCTGATCACAAGGGATTATCGCCTCTTCGACATAGCCCATGCGGTCCTTCCGACCCGACTCCCCCTCTCCTCCTTCTACGAGGAGTTCTGCTCCCTCTACCGCCTTCCCTACTCCAAATATCGGCTAATAGGGGAGGGTTTTCTGGCCTGGCTTAAGGGGTTTCCGTTAAGGGCCCTGCTCAAGATGCTGCGTTCTGCAAAGAGGCTCGCCGATCCCTCTTACTACCTTGAGGCCCACAGGGGTTCGCTCACCCCTTCCGTTCCTTCAGGATGATCTTGTCCTCGGTGAAGTCGAGGAGCTTGAAGGTCGCCCTCAAGAGCTTCTGCTCTCCGAAGATGTTCACCAGAAAGAGCCTTTCACCTTCAGGCCTTATCAGATAGACCGATTCCAGAACCAGCTCCTCCTCACCGTCCCTCTCCAGGTAGACGTTGGCCTCACACATCTATCGCCTCCTTGAGAACCTTGGTGACGAGCTCCTCTAAGTAATGGGGCAGGGGCTGGCCCCTCACCCCCAGGATATGGACCCGCTCCTGGGTGAGGGGCAAAAATATCTTCAGGGCAGGGCTTGACGATATCGCCTCCACCATCTTCGGGGTCACCTCCCCCATCATCGCATTGGGCATGATGATGCTTATTGGCCCTATGATCACGTCCACCTTAGGGGCCATCCAGACGATGGCGCTTTCGCCGCTTGCCCCCCTGTTCGCCTTCGCCTTCATCATGGCGGAGGTGGCAATGGCATTGGTCCCCAGGGCGATGATCTCCACCCTCTCCTCAAAGGCCTCCTTTATCCGCTTGACCACCGCACTCCCTATCCCTCCTCCCTGCCCATCGATCACACATATCCTCACCTTCCTCTCCCCCACTACCGCCTCCTCTTCTCAATCTCGCCGGTCATGGGAACAAAGACCACCCCTGTGATCCTCCTCTTCTCGAGTTTTCCGTCCCGTTTGATGATGAGGGTGAGGGTCTGGTAGAAGGGATCTGCCCCCAAGGGCAGTATCATCCTTCCCCCTTCCCTCAGTTGATCCACGAGCCTCGGGGGAACTTCGGGGGCAGCGCAGGTGATGATGATGGCGTCAAAGGGGGCATGCTCCGGCCACCCAAAGAACCCGTCGCCACACTTCACGTGGACGTTCTCATATCCGAGCTCCTTCAAACGCTCGGAGGCCTCCTTGGCCAGCTCTGGGATGATCTCAATCGTGTAGACCTCCTTTACAAGCTCCGCAAGCACTGCCGCCTGATAGCCCGAACCCGTCCCTATCTCCAGGACCCTATCGGTCGGCTTCAACTGGAGGTGATAGGTCATGAGGGCGACGATGTAAGGCTGGGAAATGGTCTGACCATACCCGATGGGGAGGGGACGATCCTCATAGGCGCTGTCCCGATATTCAGGGGGGACAAAAAGGTGCCGGGGCACCTTCCCCATGGCGGAAAGGAGCCTGGGATCGTCGATCCCCCTCGCCTTAATCTGCTCTTTCACCATCCTCTCGCGCTCCTCCCGGAAGACCTCCTCACCCTTTTCGGCGGCCCTGCAGTGAGAGATGATGAGGAGGGCAGCACTCAAGAGCATTATGACCTTAACCATGGCGCCTCCCATCCAGGAGATACTCCAGCCGGACGTTGCTCAGGGCATGAAAGATATTCCCCTTTATCCTCTTGTCCATCCTGTGGAGCTGACCTATCAGGTACTTGATCTCTCTCCTTTTCGTCCCTTCCCGGGTGGGACAGCGGTCCTGAAACTCAGGCAGTCGGTGAAGCTTGAGATAGGCCCTGATCTTCTCCTCATCCAGGAGGGCCAGGGGCCTTATGACGGTGAGCCTCCCGCCGAAGAGCTCCTGACGTGGCACCATGGTACTGATCTCCCCGCAGTAGAGCACGTTCATGAGGAAGGTCTCAATGATATCGTCCCTGTTGTGCCCCAGGGCCAGCTTGTTGCAGCCCAGCTCTGAGGCCGTCTCGAAGAATACCTTCCGCCTCCAGCGGGAGCAGAGAAAACAGGGGGTCTCCGATCCGCTTGCCCGATGGGCCCTGGGACCGATCTCGGTCCTCTTCAGGATGAACTCGCATCCCTGGGCCTCGACGAACTCCCTCAAGCCGTCCGTATCGAGCCCTCCGAACCCGAGATCCACTGTAAGGACCTTCAGCTCATAGCTTATCGGCACATATCTGAGGCGATCGCAGAGGACCTTGAGCAAGACCACGCTGTCCTTCCCCCCCGAGAGGGCCACCAGTACCCGATCCCCGTCCTCAAGGAGGCGATACTCGTGGATCGCCTTCCCCACCAGTCTCCTTACCCTCTTTTCAAGATAGGGCTCCTTCATCCTCCAGAGGACAACCTTCACAGAGGGGCTTAGGCCTGCAATAGGTCTTCCCCAGCCTCACGAAGAGGGCGTGATACTCCTTGAAAAGCTCCACATCCTGGGGGAGGTTCTCCATGAAGAGCTCCTGGACCTCCTGGTAGGTCGCCCCCTCCCCGATGATCCGATGCCGGCCGAGAACCCTCCTCGTGTATGCATCCACCACGAATACCGGCCTCCCTCCCGCATAAAGGAGGATGCTGTCCGCGGTCTCAGGACCTATCCCACCCACCTTTAGGAGCTCTTCCCTCAGCTGGGGAAGAGGCCTTCCGAACATCTTTCCCAGATCTCCCTGATACTTCTCGCAAAAGTACCTGATGAAGGCCTTAAGGCGCTTGGACTTCACGTTGTAGTAACCCGCTGGCCTTATCAGGGCGGCCAGCTCCTCCTCATCCACCTTCAGCAAGGCCCAGGGATCAAGGAGCCCTTCCCCCTTCAGGTTCTCTATCGCCCTCTCCACGTTCCGCCAGGCGGTATTCTGGGTGAGGATTGCCCCCACTATCACCTCAAAGGGGCCATCAGCGGGCCACCACCCCTGCGGGCCAAAGCGCCCGTAGAGTCTCCGGTAGATCTCCATGAGGCGCTCACCGATCCTTCCCTCTATCCTTCGAGCCACTTCTCGATGAAAAACACCCTTTTTGGAGAGGTGACCCTTCCCATTTTTTGTAACATACCATATATCTTGATGTTTTTCAACAGCGCCCCTTGACACTTAATGAGGCTTATTGTAGTGTATTCCCTCCGTTTTGGGCACCAAAGAAATATCATATTTTTTCGAACTAACTCGATCAGAAGGAGGCAAAAGGGATGGGAAGTGTTTTGAAGAAACGCAGAAAGAAGATGAGGAAGCACAAGCACAAGAAGTTGCTCGCCCGCATGAGGCACAAGAGAAAGTAGGGATGAGATCGGTCTTCCCCCACCTGCTTCTCTTCTTCCTGACCGTTGCATCCACCCTTTTTGTCGGGGGGGTAATCTATTCGGCCTCTTTGCTCTCCATCCTCCTCGCCCATGAGATGGGTCACTACCTGGCGAGCAGGTATCACGGGGTGAAGGCGACCCTGCCTTACTTCATCCCTTTTCCCCTCCCCCCCTTTGGCACGTTGGGGGCGGTGATAAGGACGAAGAGCCCCATTCCCCATAGACGGGCCCTTCTCGATATAGGGGCGGCAGGCCCCCTCAGCGGACTCTGTGTGGCGATACCCGCTATTGTTGTGGGACTGCTGCATTCCCAGGTGGTGGACGTCTCCCAGCTCCCCAAGGAGACCATCCGGCTGGGTAACCCCCCCCTTTTCGCCTTCATTCAGAGGCTGACCTTAGGGGAGCTTCCCTCCAGCAAGGACGTCATCCTCCACCCCATCGCATATGCTGGTTGGGTGGGGCTCTTTGTGACCGCCCTGAACCTCCTTCCTGCTGGGCAACTTGATGGGGGACACATCGTATATTCCCTCTTCGGGCGGTACAGCAGGATCATCTTTCGGATGACTATCCTGACGGCCATACTCATCTGCCTGATCTACAACTTCGGGTGGCTCCTCCTGGTGGTCTTGCTCCTTTTCATCGGCTACCGGCATCCTCCCCCCCTGGACGACTTCACGCCCCTTGACGGCAAGAGGAGGTTTGTGGGCGCCATAACCCTGGCGATCTTCTTCCTATCCTTCACCCCGGTCCCTTTTCCCTCCTGGGCCATGGGACTTAAGGACATTCTCTGGGGGGCCAGATGAGGAGGGTGGACCTTCACATCCACACCACTGCCTCTGATGGGTCCCTCCGCCCTAAGGAGGTGGTCAATTATGCAAAGGAGAAAGGGCTTGCGGCGGTGGCCATAACCGATCACGACACCACTCGAGGGGTCAGGGAGGCCTTGGAGGAGGGGAGGAGGATAGGTCTGGAGGTGGTAGAGGGGGTGGAGCTGAGCGTCGATTTCTCCGGGGGGACTATGCATCTGCTCGGTTATTTCGTCGACCCGGAGAACGAAGAGCTCAACGAGCGGCTCAGGGTGGTCCAGAGGGCCCGGGCCGAGAGGAACGAAAGGATGGTCAAGAGGTTGAACGAGCTCGGGATCAGGGTGAGCCTCGAGGAGGTCAGGGCCCTCGCCTCCGACGGGCAGGTGTGCCGCCCCCACTTCGCCCAGCTCCTGGTCAAAAAGGGGTATGTCAGAGACGTCGATGAGGCCTTCGAGCGCTTCCTGCGTAAGGGTGGCCCCGCCTATGTGGAGAAGTTCAGGTTCCCTCCCTCGGAGGCGATAGAGTTCATCCGCCGGGCGGGAGGGATCGCTGTGCTTGCCCACCCCTTCACCCTGAACCTGGATGAAGAGTCTCTCGAGCGTCTCGTAAGGGAACTGAAGGATGCGGGCTTGGAAGGGATAGAGGTATTTTATCCCGATCACACCCCGGAACAGACGGCCCTTTACAGGGACCTCGCCCGAAGGTATGACCTGGTGATAACCGGGGGGACCGATTACCATGGGAAGGTGAGGGAGGGGGTCGATATCGGGGTGGGATATGGCGACATGAACCTCCCCTACTCCATCCTCGAGGGGATGAAGGAAAGGAGGGAGAGGAATAGAGCTCTGGGAAGGCGCCCTTTTGGGTCTGCTTCAGGGGATTACCGAGTTCCTACCCGTTAGCAGTTCAGGCCATCTGGCCATCCTTCAGGAAGTCCTGAGGTGGGAAGGTCCCCACGTGCTCTTCGATGTGGCCGTACACATGGGCACACTGATGGCCATCCTTGTCGTCTTTCGCCAGGCGATAAAGGGGATCCTTACGGGCTTCCTCAGTGAGGAGGGGAGGAAAGTAGCCCTCATAATCGTGGGGAGCATCCCCATAGGGATCAGTGGCCTTTTTCTCGAGTCGAGGGCGGAGGAGATCTTCTCCTCAGGGGGAGTGGCCGGGGCCATGCTCTCCATAACGGGTATGATGTTATGGTCGACCCGCTATGTGAAGAGGGGAGATAGGGGACCTGAGGAAACCGGCGTATGGAGGGCCGTCACGGTAGGGGTCTTTCAGGCCGCTGCCATCCTTCCCGGGATATCCCGTTCAGGGGCGACCATATCGGCAGCCCTCTTCTTGGGCCTTGAAAGGGAATGGGCCGGGGAGTTCTCCTTTCTTCTCGCCATACCGGCCATCGGAGGGGCCACCTTGTTTAAGGCGAGGGACTTCTTCACCCTCCCCCAGTCCGCCTTGGGAGCCTTCGGGGCGGGGATCATCGTATCCGCCTTGAGCGGATACCTGGCCCTCAAGTTCCTGCTCGGCCTAATAAGGAGAGGTAAGTTCTATCTGTTCGCCCCTTACTGCTGGGCCGTGAGCGCCGCTTATTTCCTTCTATTGGGGTAAAGATGGGACTTTCCGGGCTCCTTCAGGGGGACAAGAAGCTCATCATGGTGGGCGGTAAGGGAGGGGTGGGAAAGACCACCTGTGCTGCAGCCATCGCCCTGAGGATGGCCGAGGAGGGCAAAAGGACGCTTATCATCTCCAGCGATCCTACCCCCTCTCTGTCCGATATATTCGAGATCGAGGTCGGGGACAGGATCACCGGGATACCGGGGACAGAGGGTCTTTGGGCCCTGGAAATATCCAGTGAGGTGATCCTTTCCCGCTGGAAAGAGCGGTTTGGCCCGGAGATATATGAGGTGGTCTCCTCCTTCGCCGACCTGGAGTATGACTTCGTCCTCAATTACATCGGAAGCGCCCCGGGGATCGAAGAGGAGTACATGCTCTATTACATCGTGGAACTGGTGAAGAGAGGGGAATATGAAGTGGTGATATGGGATACGGCCCCTGCAGGACACACGCTGAAGCTCCTTCATCTGCCCGAGCTCTTCCTGCGCCACCTTGAAGGGGCCACGAAGTTCTACCTGAATCTCTACAGTTATGTGGAGAAGGCGAAGGAGGCCGTGAGGCTTCGGCGGGGGAAGCGGTCGCTGCTTGAGATCATCTCGGGGTGGGAGGAGCTCTCCCGGGAAATCGCCTCCTTCATCAGGGATCGATCCAAAGTGGAGTATATCGTGGTAACCATCCCTGAGGCCCTGGGGGTGAGACAGACGGAAAGGATCCTCAAGGACTTGGAGGACCATGGCCTTCGGGCGGGATACCTCATCGTAAACCATTACATCCGGGAGGCGGACTGCGATTTTCACAGGCGCAGAAAGGAGATGCAGGAGGGATACTTCTCCTTCCTTAAGGCCAGATATGGGGAGAAACTCGACTTACTCATCCTCCCCCTCTTTCCCCTGGAGATAAAGGGCCTCGAAAGGATCCGGGAGGTCTCCGCCCTCCTCTTTTAGGATTTTAGGATTCGTCATAACCCCTCTTCTCGCTCGACTCCGCTATCTCCTTGTAGAAGGAAGTCTTGTCTCCTTCCCCCAGAGAGTCGAGAAATCTCCCCAAAAAGTAAACGCGATCCCTCCAGCCCACCAGAGAGAGGGGGATCGAGGTGTTCAACTGGACCAGCGCCCTTATTACGTCTCTCCTTGAAGCCCTCCTCCGGAACCTTACATCTTCCCAGTCCGTCAGCGAAAACCGCCAGCCCCCCCCTCTCTCAGCGACCAAGATGTTTCTGGCCTTAAGATCCCTGTGGACGATCCCCCTCTCGAAGAGGAAGGCAATAAAATCTGCCAGATCTTCGAGGAACCTTTTCTTGGGAAGCGATCCTTCCGCTGAGCTTATCATTTCCTTCAGGTCCTTATATCCCTCATCAGCGCTCATAAAGAGGAAGGCCTTCGAGGGGAGAAGGCCCCTCTTCTGGAGGAGAAAGGCCACAGGCCCCACATCCACCCCCCGCACCAGAAGCCCGTTACCGCCAATCCACGCCTTAAGCCCTTTGACCCCTCTGAAGATGTCCTTTAATCTCTCTTTAAGATTCGGGTAGATGAACTCCTTCGCGTATATCCTCTTTCCCCGAAAGTCCACAGAGGAGATGGCGGTGCGACGATCCCTCTTTATCAGCCCTTCCGCCTCACCCCTCATGATCGCCTCATGAGCCTTCATGATTTCAAAGAGGTCCCCCACCTCCCACTCCCTCCTCGCCCATACCTTCCACCCATTGCCCTTCAGGGTGTAAAAACCGGTGCTGTTCTTCAGACACCGCTTCGTCCTGCTCCTCATGTGGCGGTACCATATCCTCCTCTCGATTTTCTTTATCTTTTTCAGTATATCCTCATAATCTCCCCTCAGTAGATCCCCACCCTCATTGTAAATGGCAAGGAAAGACCGTTTGCTCTCCCGGGAAAGCTTGCCTTCCAAAGAGAGGAAGAGTTGAGCGATGTTCCATAGTCGTTTTCTCTCCGGGATCGTTCTTGAGAAAGTAGATCTGTGAAGGTCTATTAAGAAGAGCTCCCTTTTTTCCTTCTGTACCAAGATGTTCCCCGCGTGCAGATCCTTATGGAATATGCCCGCTTGATGCATCCTCCTGAGTAACCGGGCTGCTTTGGGGAAGTAAACTCCTTCAATCTCAGTTCGCGATAGCTCTGTGAAGGGGATCGAGGGCACAATGGCCTCGGCCACAAAAAAGGCTTCTTTCAGTATCCCCCACTTTCTCCTCTCTCCCATAGCGAGGGGCGAAGGAATAGGGACTCTCCTTCTTCGAGCAACGATGCCCATCACCCACTCCCTCTGAGCCCTTGAGGGGACGAGGAGATACTTCAACACTTCCCCTCGTCCCTTTATCTTGTAATCTTTCACCAAAAAAGCGCCTGTGGGTAAAGAAATTATGGTGACCTTTCGCGTAAGGGAATCTTTTATGATCCTAAGTTGAGGGAAGGCCTGTATAAATTCTCTTGGGTTATCCCAAAAGGATAAAGGCAGGACTTCTTTTGCTCCTTTCGAGAAGGCCCACTTTATCCCCTTATCGCCCCCCTTTGAGCTTTGATCATAATACTTCAACGGTTTTAGAATCTATAGGAATCGTTTTGGAATAGAGATGGGCAAGTCTTTTATCCACCACCACTGCCTTCCTCATTTTATAAGCTTTGCATATCAACACCCTGCCCCAGCTGGCGAACACCTTCTCAAGCCAGCGGTTTCTGAGCTTTTTCCAGAAAGGAGGAGCTAGCCGATCACATACCGTTTCCTTTATTTCAAATCCATGTTGCATTATTACGGTTTCCAATTTGACTTTCGTCCACTGATGTAAATGCTGAATGTCTTGTGGGGGGTTGTGTTTCTTCTATAACCGTATAAGGAGACATGATCACTTCGCAAGCAGTCAATGACTATGAACAAAATATGTTTTGTAAATGTTCGGGAGCTTTTTATATCTAAATCTTTAATCCATTTTCCACAAAAATTTTTCTTTCTTTATACAAAGATTCGTGCCGTTTCCTTATCTTTTTGTTTCTTAAATATCGTTGAAATCGTCTTGAAAGGAGTTTAATAGTGCCCATTCTCCCGCGTAATTTGCTACTTTATTCTCAAACTCAAAAGTAAAGAAAACAACCATCTTCTCCAAAATTTCAAGTTCCATTTTGCGGCAGGATAAATTTCCCGGGCTATTTTGAAATATCGCCTAAATTCACGAGAACGTTTTAGCTTCAAATGGGCTTTAGCTACTCTTAAAAAGGATTCCCCATATAGTCTATTTTTTTCTTCCTTCAATGCAAACGATAATTCGCGGTCAGC
>CBEVRB010000007.1:0-25675 GCA_965552155.1 uncultured bacterium | reverse complement strand
CTTGGCCGCCACCTTCTTTATCGGATCGAGGTACCTCATCCCATAAGGACAAGCAGCCATGCAGTAGCGGCAGCCGATACACCGGTGAGGATCTATCACCACAATCCCGTCCTCCCTCCTCCAGGTGGCTTTTACCGGACATACCGTCACGCAGGGGGGCCTCTCACAATGGTTGCACATCAGGGGGAGGAAACTCACCGACACCGCGGGAAACCTCCCCTTCTCCACCACCTTCACCCATGTCCTCCATACCCCTATGGGGACCTGATGCTCTTGTTTGCAGGCAACGCTACAGGTGTGACATCCGATACAGCGCTCCAGGTCTATCAGCATCGCATAACGCCTTGAAGCCATCCCCTCCGTTCCCCTTCACCTGTACGTCCCCAGCCTCTTCCCCAGGATGGAGCGGGCGATCACCAGACGCTGTATCTCGGAGGTACCCTCGTAGAGGGTGGTAACGATGGCGTCCCTGTGGTACCGTTCCACCGGATATTCCTTGGTGTATCCGTAACCCCCCAGGATCTGGATGGCCCTCATGGTCACCCTCTTGGCCGTCTCGGAGGCGAAGAGTTTGGCCATGGAGGCCTCCTTGGCAAAGGGAACTTTCTGATCCTTAAGAAAAGCGGCCCGGAGCACCAGTAGCTGGGCGGCGTCAAGTTCCGTGTAGCTATCGGCGATCATCCACTGGATCGCCTGGAAGTTGGCAATGGGCTGCCCGAACTGCTCCCTGGTCTTAGCGTACTCGGTGGCATAGTCTATGGCCGCATAACCTATCCCCAACGCGAGGGAGGCGATCCCAATCCTCCCCCCGTTGAGCTCCACCATCGATATCTTGAACCCGTCACCTTCCTTCCCCAGGAGGTTCTCCTTGGGCACGCGGCATTCCTCGAAGAAGAGGTCGTTGGTGGAGGAGGCCCGCTGCCCCATCTTCTTCTCATTTTTCCCCACGATGAATCCTGGGGTCCCCTTCTCCACGATGAAGGCGCTGATCCCTTTGCCCTTAGGGGCCTCCTTGTCGGTGACGGCCCATACCACCGCCACCCCCGCATGCTCCCCGCTGGTGATCAGGGTCTTCTGCCCGTTGATCACGTAGTAGTCCCCGTCCCTCACTGCGGTGGTCCTTATGCTGGCGGCATCCGATCCTGCGTGAGGCTCGGTGAGGGCGAAGGCCCCGGCGGGATACTCGCCGCTGCAGATCTTGGGGAGGTACTTGCTCTTTGCCTCCTCGGTACCGAACTCATAGATCACCTCCGCCACCATGTTGGTCACGGAGGTGGTCACCGCAGTGGAGGCACAGCCCTTGGCGATCTCGGTGATGGCCAGGCTGTAAGCGACCGTACCCACGTTGGATCCGCCGTACTCGGGCGGGATATTCATGCCCATGAGGCCCAACTCCGCCAGCTTCCTCAGGGGCTCGAAGGGGAACTCCCCGGTCTCGTCGTAGTAAGCGGCCTTCGGCTTAAGCTCCTTTTCGGAGAACTCCCGCACCATCTCCCTGATCATCTCCTGCTCTTCAGTGAGCCGGAAGTCCATCAGTCGTAGGTGTAAAATCCCCTCCCCGTCTTCCTGCCGAGGTAACCGGCGTCCACGTACTTCTTGAGCAAGGGACAGGGCCGGTACTTGGGGTCTCCAAACCCCTCGTAGAGGGTGTTCATGATGGCCAGACAGGTATCGAGCCCAATCAGGTCCGCCAGCTCCAAGGGTCCCATCGGATGGTTCATCCCCAGCTTCATCACCTGATCTATTGCCTCGGCGGTCCCCACTCCGTTCCAGAGGGCAAAGATCGCCTCGTTTATCATCGGCATCAGTATCCTGTTGGAGATGAAACCAGGAAAGTCGTTGGCCTCCACCGGGGTCTTCCCCATCCTTGTGGCCAGGTCCTTAGTCACCTGGAAGGTCTCCTCCGAGGTGGCCATCCCCCGGATCACCTCCACCAGCTTCATCACCGGCACGGGGTTCATGAAGTGCATCCCTATCACCCGCTCCGGCCTGGAGGTGGCCGCGGCGATCCTGGTGATGGGGATGGAGGAAGTGTTGGAGGCGAGGATCACCTCTTTACGACAGATTCCGTCGAGCTCCCTGAAGACCCCGAGCTTTATCTCCTGGTCCTCGGTGACCGCCTCGATGACGAAGTCCACCTCCGCCATATCCTCGAGCTTCAGCGTCCCCTTGATCCTCCCCTTTATCTCCTCCTTCCCTTCCGGGGAGAGTCGCCCCTTGGCCACGGAGCGCTCTAAGTTCCTCTCTATCGCCTCCATCCCCTTAGAGAGAAAGCGCTCTTCCACGTCGCTCATCACCACCTCGAAACCGCTCGATGCGGCCACCTGGGCGATGCCACTCCCCATCTGCCCGGCACCTACTACCCCTATCTTCTTTACCTCCATCCTCAACCCCCTGCGGTTTACATCTCCACGATCATGGCCACGGCCTCTGCCCCTCCCAGACAGAGGGCGGCAAGACCCCTCTTGCACCCTTCCCTCTTCATGGCGTAAAGGAGGGTGGTGAGGACCCTGGCCCCGCTCGCCCCGATGGGATGGCCCAGGGCCACTGCCCCTCCGTGGATGTTCACCCTCTCCTCATCCAAGCCCAGCTCCCGGATTATGGCCACGGTGGAGGCGGCAAAGGCCTCGTTGATCTCATAAAGGTCTATGTCCTCCTTCCTCAAACCCGCCTTATCCAGGACTCGGGGGATCGCCTTGATGGGGGCGACGAGCACGTCCTCCAAGGGCACCCCGGCAGAGGCCTGTGCCACTATCTTCGCCATAGGTTCGACCCCGAGCTCTTCGGCCTTCCTCCTTGACATCACCACCACGGCACTCGCCCCATCGCTTATCTTGGAGGAGTTCCCCGCCGTGACCCTCCCCCCCTCCTTGAAGACCGGAGGGAGCTTGGCCAGGGCAGCCATATTTGGCTCCCTCGGCCCCTCGTCGATGTCAAAGACCTTCACTTCACCCTTCTTCTGAGGGATCTCAAGGGGGAGGATCTCCTCCTTGAAGGTACCGTTTCTTATCGCCTCTATCGCCTTCCTGTTGGAGTGAAAGGCAAAAAGGTCCATCTCCTCCCTGCTTACCCCGAATTTGTCCGCCACAAGCTCCGCTGTATAACCCATATGGAAGTCATTGACCACGTCCCACAAACCGTCATGGACCATCCCGTCCACCAGTTTCCCATCCCAGAGCCGGTAGCCCTCCCTCGCCCTCTCCAGGTAGTAAGGGGCCCGCGTCATGTTCTCCATCCCCCCAGCGACTATCACCTCCGCATCCCCTGCGATGATCACCTGCTGGGCGAGCATCACCGCCTTGAGCCCTGAGCCACACACCTTGTTCACCGTAATACACCCCACGTCCCACGGCAACCCTGCCTTTATGGCCGCCTGCCGAGCAGGGTTCTGGCCCAGACCGAAGGGAAGGACGTTCCCCATGATCACCTCGTCCACGTCCTCCTTCCCTATCCCCGCCCTCCTTATCGCCTCGTTGATCACATAGGCCCCGAGCTCGGTGGCCGATATCCCCTTAAGGGCCCCCAAGAAGTTCCCGATGGCAGTGCGGACAGCGCTAACTATTACCACCTCTTCCATCCTCCCCTCCTCAGGAAATCTCCTCCAATTTCTTCCTTATCCTCTCCCTGTACTGCTCGATCTCCTCCTTCAACTTCATGAGGCTCTTTATCCTTTTGTCCGTCTCCTCGTACTGCCGGTCCAGAAGCTCCAGAAGCCTCGGTAGGACCTTCCTGTTGGTACGATGGATCTTATAGATCTCCTCCAGCTCCTTCATCTGGGCAAGGGTCAAACCGAGGAGCTTGAGCCTCTTTATGAACTTCAGCCGCCTCAGGTCATCGTCGGTGTATATCCGCCTCCCCCCCTCTATCCGCTTCACCGTATCAAGCAGCCCCAGCTCCTCATAGTACCGGATGGTGCGGGGGGTAAGCCCCGTGATCTCCGAAAGCTGCCCTATGGAATAGCTGTTCTTTTTGGATCTACCCATCCGGAGTTTGCCAGTTTACGTAATCTGTAACCCCTCGAGAAAAAAAGAAAAATTACTCCCAGACCCTCTTGTCCTCCACCTTCCTGTAGCCGTCAGGGATCGTCCCCTTGGGGACGAACTCGATATCGCACCTCAGCTTAATGATTTCCCGCGACCACTTCTCCAGCTCTCGGCGTATCTCCTCCTTATCTCTCACCTCCTCTTTGAGCTCCACCCTGAGGGCGATCCTGTCCTTGTGCTCATGACGGGTCACCACTACCTGACAGCGCTCGACTGCCTCCACCTTCTTTGCCACCTCGTCTACTTGCCCCGGGTGGATGAACATCCCCCGGACCTTCACCAGCTGATCCACCCTCCCCAGGATCTTCATCAGGCGGGCCGAACTCCTCCCGCAGGGGCACTCCCCCTCCTCGATGTAAGAGAGGTCCCCGGTCCCGAAGTGGATGAGGGGATAGGCCTTATCGAAGGTGGTGGCCACCACCTCCCCCACCTCCCCTGGGGGTAGCTGTTTCCCCGTTTCCGGGTCCACGATCTCCACAATGCAGTCCTCAGGGATGTGCATCCCGCACTTATAATAACACTCATAGCCCAGACAGCCCACATCCGCCGTCCCGTAAGACTGCCTCACCACGATCCCGAACATCTCCTCGAGCCTCTGACGCAGTGACTCTGGGAGCATCTCCGCGGCCACGAAGGCGACCTCTAAGGAGAAGTCCTCCTTCGGGTCTACCCCCATTTCCCTCGCCCTCTCCCCTATGCTCAGCAGAAAACTCGGGGTGCCCAGGAAGGCGGTGCTCTTCAGTTCCTTCATCACCTTCACCTGGGTCTCGGTATTTCCCCCGCCCATGGGGATGATGGTGCAGCCGAGCTGCCTTGCCGCCTCATCAAGCCAGTGGGCAAAAATGACCATGTGATAGCTAAAGGTGTTCTGGATTATATCCCCGGGCCTTATCCCCAGGGCATAGAAGGCCTGTGTCCAGCGGATGTCCTCATACTCGTAATCCCATGGCTCGTAGATGGGACCAGGGGAGATGCATATCCGCCGCACCCTCTCGGGGGGGATGGCCGTAAGGCCCCCGAAGGGAAGGTCCCTCTTCTGGAGTTCGACCAGATCTGCCTTCTTCAGGATGGGGAGCTTCTCCAGATCCGCGGTGGTCTTTATGTCCTCGGGCTTAAGCCCCCCTTCCTCCATCCTTTGCCGAAAGGCAGGGGAATTCCTCCAGGCATGGTCCACGATCTCCCGCAGCTTCCTGGCCCGGTACTCCTCCCGCTCCTCAGGGGACATCGTCTCCAGATCCTCCCGAAAATACCCCCTCTTCCTGTTCACCTTCTCCATCGTGACCTCTCATTGGGGGGGCGCATGGCCCCCCCAAAATAGGATTACTTTTTCTTCGGAAAGACCCCCTTGAAGGGGGCGATTATCTCCCCTTTAGGTGTGGAGAACTTGGCCACCCCGTTCCTCACCTCGATGGGAAAGGAGAAGTCCTGGATTCCCTCCCACCACTTCTTCAGGAGCGCTGGGGGTTTCGTCCCCATTTTCTTCCAAGCCTGCACGTTCCCCGGGGGCACGAGCAGGGCCAAGAGCGCGGTGTAGGCGTCCAGGGCCACGTGGACCCGCAACTGGCTGGTGGTCTTCCCGGGGATGTAAACGTCCTCATAGACGATGGGGGTGCTCAGTTCTATCCCCTCGAAGGCCACGGTGAACCTGAACTCGTCGAGCATCACCTTATAAGTGTTCGGGTTGGTAATATCGAAGATGAAGGCGAGATCGAGGGTGCTCCCCCTCTTCTTTTTGGGTTCCAGGAAGAACTTCCAGTAGTGGGCCACCTCGACCCGGTTCAGTTTAATCACCGGGGTCTTCGGTTTGGCCATGAACGCCTGACACCCGACGATCGCCGTTACCGCAAAGGCCAAAATAAGCCATATCGTCAAAACCCTACGCATAGCTAACCTCCTTCCCTCTTAGGTCAGCCATCTCTTTCGCCTCTTGTAATGCTTCACCTGGCGGAAGCTCTTCCGCTCTCCCAGGTCGGTGAGGCCCAGGTAGAAGTCCCTGATGTCGGGGTTCTGCTTAAGCTTCTCGGCGGTATCGTCCATCACGATCCTGCCGTTCTCCAGCACATAGGCGTAAGGGGCCACCGTCAAGGCAAGCTTTACGTTCTGTTCCACTAAGAGGATCGGTATCTTCTCCTCCTTGTTCAGCCTCATGATGATATCGAAGATCTCTTTTATCAGGAGGGGAGCAAGTCCCATGGAGGGCTCATCGAGCAGCATCAGCTTGGGCTGGGCCATCAGGGCCCTTCCGATCACCAGCATCTGTTGCTCTCCCCCGCTGATGAAACCGGCCAGCACCTTCCTGATCTGCTTCAGCCGGGGGAAGTAGTGATAAACCATCTCGAGCCTCTCCTTCCGCCCCTTGGAGCGGAGGTGGGCGCCCACCAGGAGGTTCTCCTCCACAGTGAGGTGCTCGAAGACCCGCCTCCCCTCAATGATCTGAATTATCCCCCGCTTGGAGATCTCCTCCGCGTCGAGCTTGTCTATCCGCTCGCCCATGAACTCGATGCTCCCGTCGGTCACCTTCCCGTCCTCGTGCTTCAGCAGCCCGGATACCGCCTTGAGGGTGGTGCTCTTCCCCGCCCCGTTGGCCCCCAGAAGGGCCACTATTCCCCTCTCAGGGACCTCGATGGAGACCCCCTTCAGCACCAGGATCACCTCATGATATCTCACCTCGATGTTGTTGATCCGCAGAATGCTCTCCACCGCCTCACCTCCAGAAAGAGATGGCCCCCTGATCTTCAGGTCCAAAAGTTTACCAACCTAACCACTTGGGCCATCTGTCAGGCCACCGCTTCTTGAAGTCTATCCTCTTGAGGAACTTGAACTTCCCGCCCTTGATGATGTAGGCCTGAGCTATGCTCGTGGGCCTGTGGTCGGTTGGGGTGAAGGTGATCGGTGGCGCTCCAATCCCGAGATCAAAATCCCTCAGGGTCTCGATGGCCTCCCTGATCCCTTCACCGGTGAGTTTTCCGGCCTTATCGGCCCTCTTCATCCCCTCCCAGAGCAGAAGCACAGCGCCCCAAGCCTGAACCGTCCTGATTAAACGATTCTCCTCAGGGATACCAGGATTCAACTTCTTAGCATACTCCACGATCTTGGGCATGAGCCTGGGCCCCTTTTCCCCGAAGAAGGCGCAGGGGACAGCACCGATGGCGTTCTCGGCGGCAGGGCCCGCCAGCTTAACGAGGTTCTTGTCAAAACCCCAGTTGTTGATTATGTGCCAGGCGCCCAAGCCCAGGGCATAGGAATCCTTCAGGGCAGTGGCCACCGACATGGTGGTATTCCCGTGCCACACCAGGTCGGGCTTGAACTTCTTGGCCGCCAGTACCTGGCTCTTGGTATCGAGGGCGGTCAGCGAGACGTCCTGATCGGGCCCTATCTCGAAGCCCAGCAGCTTGGCCTGGTCCTTTATGGCCTTGATGGGAGCGCTGGAGTAAGGGGTGGGCCAGGAGTAGAAGCAGACAAAGCGCGGCTTCTCTCCCCGCTCCCTCCTCGCCTTGAACTTCGGATCCTTCAACCATATCTCTTCGTACCAGGCCGTGATACAGCCCCGGGCATTGGTGGAATAGTCGGCGGAGAAGAAGAAGTTGTAAGGGGTCTTCTTCGGATCGGTCAGATGGGCCGAGTATGAGGCCGATACATAGGGCATCTTGTCCTTGGTGATCGTGGGGGAGAGGGCCTCAGTGTCCCCTGTCCCCCATCCGAGAACGGCGATTACCTTGTCATAGTCCCTCAACCTCTTGTAGATCGTTACCGCCTCCGGGATTCGATACCCGTAATCGAACTGAAGCAGCTTTATCTTCTTCCCGTTAACACCCCCCATATCGTTTACATAGGCGATGGCCTCCGCAATCCCCAAGGCATAGTCCTTACCCACGTCACAGGTACCGCCGGTCATGTCGTTGATGGCACCGACCTTGATCACCTCTGCACCCCAAAGGGTGCCTGCAAAGAGGAAAGCTACAGCAATTACCCCTATTGCCAACAAAATTCGCTTCATCTTGACACCTCCCAAAGATTTTTTCGTCCCCCCTCATCTCATCATCACACCTCCTTACCTCTCACCCCCCTTCCTCAGCCCTCCTCAGTAGGAGAAGGGCCAAAGGTTAAAATAGTTCTTTATCTGCCACCAACGGTACGCCATCCCGTTGGGCTCGTACAACAGGAAGAGACAGATGGCCAGCCCGAAAGCCGCCTCCTTCAGGAAGAGGAACTTCATCTGGAGCTGAGGGAAGGTGGGCGCCAATGGAGCGATGGCGAACTTCAGGGCCTCCAAGACCAGTACCATGAACATGGAGCCGAAGAAGACCCCGTGGATGCTCCCCACTCCCCCTATCAGGATCACCCCTACGAGCCATAACGACCAGGACCACATGAAGTGCTCGGGGCTCAGGGCGGCCAAATTACACACCCAGAAGGCCCCTGCTACCCCCCCGAAGACCCCGGCGACGAAGAAGGCGAGGAGCTTGTACTTCACGATGTTCACCCCCAAGGCCTCGGCAGCGATATCGTTGTCCCTTATGGCGATCCAGGCCCTTCCCACCCGGGAACGGAGCAGGTTCGCAAGCGCCAGGGTGCAGAGGGTGACTAAGATGACCATCAGGTAGTAGATCTCCACGTCGTTATCTATCACCCAGGGGCCGATCTTGATCGTCCCAGGAGGCAACGAGAAAGCCACCCCCCTGCCCCCTATCCTGCTCACATACTGAGTAAGGATGAAGTCCACGGTGATGAACTGGGCCGCCATGGTGGTCATGATCAGATAGAACCCCTTCACCTTGGCCGAGGGCAGGCCGAAGAGCACGCTCCACAGCCCCGCAATGAAGGCAGCGATGATCATACTCACCACATAGGGGAGGTGGAACATCAGTATACTCAGGGCGCAGACATAAGCCCCCACGGCGATGAAGGCAGCGTGCCCCAGGGTGATCTGCCCGCAATAGCCGATGAGGAGTTGAACCCCCAAGGCGCTAAGGACGGTATAACCAATGATGTTGGCCACACCGATCCAATAAAGTCCAGCAAATCGGGGAAAGAGGACGTAGACGAAGAGAAAGAGGAAGATCATCTTCCCCCAGACGAACTTGGTCTGCCACCAGCGATGATCCTGCTTGTAATTCTCGTGATATACCCCGCAAGGCAACCAGCTCATCTCACCCCTCCCTTACACCCGCTCTATCCTCTCCCAGCCCCAGAGCCCGTAAGGGAGGAAGAGGAGGATGATCACCATGAAAGCGAAAGGCGCGATCTCCTTCACCCCGCCGGGGAAGTACTGATCGAGATAGGCCCCGGAGAGGTTCTGGAGGACCCCGATGATGATCCCCCCGACGATCGCCCCGGGGACCGAGTTAAGCCCCCCAAGGACCACCGCCGGGAGGACCAGAAGTCCCAGGTAACCCACGGAGATGTTCAAGCCGTTGATGTTCCCGAGGAGCGTTCCCCCTACCCCTGCGGCCATAAAGGCGATGGCCCAGGCCATGGCATAGACGAACTTGGCGCTCACCCCCAGCGAGAGGGCCGCCATCTCGTCATCGGCACAGGCCTGCATCGAGAGCCCCCAGCGGGTGTACTTGAAGAAGGAGACAAAGGCCACAAGGAGGATGATCGCCGCCACGAAGCTCCATAGATAGACCTGGCCGATCACCACCGGTCCCACCACGATGGGCTTCAAGGGAAAGACCGGGGGGCTGAAGACCCGGGTGTCCGTCCCCCAGATGAACTCCACTATCCCCCGGAAGAAGAAGGAAAGCCCCACCGTCACCATGATCACCGTTAGGATCGGCTCCCCGATCAACTTCCTCAGGAAGATCCTCTCGGTGAGAAAGCCCAAGATGATCCCGATGATCATGGTGAAGATGAGGGCGAGGATAAAGGGGACCCCCCAGTTGTAAAAGCTCAAACAGACATAGGCCCCGATAAGGGTGAGCTCCCCCATCGCCAGGTTGAGCACCCCTGAGCACTTGTAAATGAGGCACCAGCCCAGGGCGACCAGGGCATAAATGCTCCCCACCATCACCCCCGTGACCAGCGTGGTGATAAAGAGCTCCATATCCTATCCCCCCTCCAGTCAGGATTCTGGTACGTCTTGCACCCGAAGATCGGTCTTTATGTGGGAGATACGACCGTCCTCATAGGTGATGGTCGTATCGATATGGATCATCTCCACTCCTGAGTAGAGGCCGTCCACGATCTCCTTGTACCTCTGGGCCACAAAGGCCCGGCGGAGCTTCCGGGTGCGGGTCAGCTCGTCATCATCGGGGTCGAACTCCTTGTAGAGGTTGACGAACCTCTTGATCTTGGCGGCAGGCGGGAGGGTCTTGTTCACCTCGACGATCGCCTTCTTCACCAGCTCATATACCTCGGGCTTCTGGGAAAGCTCGGGATAACTGGTGTAGGCGATCCCCCTGTCCTCCGCCCACTTCCCTACCGTGTTGTAGTCTATGCAGATCACCGCGGTCACATAGGGCATCTTGTCCCCTATCACCCAGGCATCCTTGATATAGGGGCTGAACTTGAGCCTCGCCTCCAAGAACTGGGGCGAGGACTTGCTGCCGTCAGAAAGGACCATGATATCCTTCGTCCTGTCAAAGACCACTAAGTGCCCATCGGCATCGATGAAGCCCGTATCTCCCGAGTGAAGCCACCCATCCCTGAGGGTCTTCGCCGTCGCCTCCGGATTCTTGTAATAACCCTTGAAGACCGAGGGGCTCCGGGAGATGATCTCCCCCTCCTCCGTAATCCTCACCTCGGTCTCAGGAATGGGCTTCCCCACCGTGTCGAACTTTATGTCGTCATCCCGGTGAAGGACCGATATCCCCGCTATCTCCGTCTGCCCGTAGATCTGCTTCAGGTTCACCCCGATGGCGTGGAAGAACCGGAAGTGATCAGGTCCCATGGCCGCCCCTCCGGTGTAGGCATGCCTTATGCGGGAGAGGCCCAGGTGATCCTTCAGCTTCTTATGGCAGATCAGATAGGCGAAGTACTGCAGTGCCTTCCAGTACCAGGGAATGGGCTTTTTGGCGAACTTCAGGTCAGCCACGTGGTAGCCGATCTTCATGGCCAGGTTGAAGGCCACCCTCTTGAGCCAGGTGGCATCGAGGTGCTTCACCTGGATGTTCCGGACCATCTGCTCGTACATCCTCGGGTTGGCGAACATCACGTGGGGGCCTATCTCCCTGATGTTCTCCATCGCCGTCTCGGGCTCCTCGGGGAAGTTGATAGTGAAGCCCGCCTGAAGCCCACAGGAGATGGACATCATCTGCTCCCCTATCCAGGCGAAGGGGAGATAGGAGACGAAGTCATCGGTATCATAGCAGGGATCCACCCTCATCAGGTTCTGACCCATCTTGAGCATGTTGTAGTGGGTGAGGAGGGCCCCCTTGGGCTGGCCAGTGGTCCCGGAGGTGTAAAAGAGGAGACAGATGTCATCCCCCTTCCCCTGATTCACCAGCTCCTCAAAGAGGCCTGGCTCCTTCTCATCGAGCTCCCTTCCCAACCTCTGGACTTCCTTGAAGCTGATGAGCATTGGGTCGTCGTAATGGCGCATCCCTTTGGGGTCATCCCAGATGATCTTCTTCAGCTTCGGACACTGATCCCTTATGGCCAGTCCTTTGTCCACCTCCTCCTGTCCCTCGGCCACATAGAACTTGGCGTCGGAGTGATCCACGATGTACTGGACCTCGTCTATCAGACAGTCCTGGAAGATCCAGACCCCTGCCCCTCCGACGCTCATGGCGGCCATCTCGGCATAGAGCCCCTCGGGGCGGTTGTCCCCGATCATCACCACCTTGTCCCCCCGCTCTATGCCGAGGGAGACCAGCCCCAGGGCGAACTCCTTCACGTTCTTCAGGTACTCCGCCCAGGTCACGGGCCGCCAGATGCCGAACTCCTTCTCCCGCAGGGCCACCTTCCTGTCCCCGTACTTTTTGGCCATGCGCAGGAGGAGCTTCGGCAGGGTCAGGTCCTCGGTGATCTCTATCTCCTCATAATGCCCCTTCTTATCTCCTCGTGACATAGAGTTCCTCCACCTCCCCCAGATACGCCTTGATCACCTCGGGATGGTTCTGGATCTCGGAAGGAGGGCCTTCGGCTATCTTCTCGCCGAAGTTGAGCACCATCACCCGATCCGAGATGTCCATCACCACCCCCATATCGTGCTCCACCAAGATGCAGGTGACCTGCCACCGCTTCTCCTCGTTCACGTCGAGGATGAAGCGGACCATGTCCTCCACCTCCTCCAGGTTCAACCCCGCCATCGGCTCATCGAGCAGGATGACCTCCGGCTTCAGGGCCAGGGCCCTGGCCAACTCAACCCGCTTCTGGAGCCCATAGGGGAGCATACCCGTGATCTTGTTCCGGATATGCTCGATCTCCAGCAGGTCAATGATCTCCTCCTCGATGAACCTCCGGGCCTCTATCTCCTCCCGGGCGGTCTTCCCCACATAGACGGAACCGCTGAAGATCCCGCTCTTCAGGTGGATGTGCATCCCCAGGCGGATGTTATCGAGGACTGTCATCCCGCTGAAGAGCTCTATCTTCTGGAAGGTCCTGGCCAACCCCAGGGCCGCCCGCCGGTGAGGACTCAGACGAGTAATGTCCTTTCCGTTCAAATAGATCTTGCCCCTGTCGGGCTTATAGAGGCCATTGATGCAGTTCAGGGTCACCGTCTTTCCCGCCCCGTTGGGCCCTATGATGGAGAAGATCTCCCCCCTCTTCACCTCAAAGCTCACCCCCGTTAAGGCCGCCACCCCTCCGAAGGTCTTATAGAGGTTCTCCACTTTCAGGATGACCTCATCCCCCTTCTCCACCATCTCTTACCCTCTCTTCACTTTTTTCGGGATTTCCCCCCTCCAAGTATCAGCGAAAAACTTTTTTCCTCAATAACAAAAGAGACACTTTTTGTCAAGGCATATATTTTTCAGTTTACGTAAACTGTAAAAAAGCAGCTAAAACTAAGCCTTTTTCTTGAACTTTGAGAAAAATTTTGCAAAACAAACTATGTTCTAAAATGGCTTTCCTGAGACCTCGTTTTGCCCCTCTGATCGGGTCCTTCTCACTGTCATTTTTAACTTTTTCAAACGCCTTGCTAATGTGAACCCCGGGGGTGCTGGCTCAGTTCGATGAGGACACCGCCCGTGGACTTGGGGTGGATGAACCCCACGCGGGTGCCGTGGGCCCCTGGCCGTGGCTCCTCGTCCACAAGCCTTACCCCCCTCTCCTTCAGGGTCCTTAAGGCCGCCTCGATGTCCTCCACCTCGAAGCAGATGTGGTGGATTCCGGGCCCCCTGCTGGCGAGGAACTTGTCGAGTGCGGTATCCTCCTTGGTCGGCTCCACCAGTTCTATCCTGGTCTCCCCTATCTGGAAGAATCCCACCTTGGTGTCCATCCCCTCCACCACCTCGACCCCCCTGAGCTTAAGCCCCAGGGCCTCCTCGTAGAATCGGGCCGCCTCCTCCACGTTGGGGACGGCCACGGCGATGTGATCCACCCTCTTTATCATCCATCCTTCCTCCTCTCTTCCATCCTTTTTCGGATGTAGTTTACGATCTCCTCGATGGGGGTTCCGGGCTGAAAGACCTCCTCTATCCCCGCCTCCTTCAGGCGGGGGATATCGTCATAAGGGATGATTCCCCCACCGATCACCAGCACATCCCCGGCCCCCTTCTCCCTCAAGAGCTCCACCACCCGGGGGAAGAGCTGGTTGTGGGCCCCTGACAGACAGCTTAGCCCCACCACGTCCACCCCCTCTTGGAGGGCGGCGTTGGCGATCTGCTCAGGGGTCTGGCGGATCCCCGTGTATATTACCTCCATCCCCGCATCCCTCAGCGCCCGGGCGATCACCTTCGCCCCCCGGTCATGGCCGTCCAGGCCGGGCTTGGCGATCAGGACCCTTATCTTCCTCTCCATCCTCACCTCCTCAGATGATGGTGGTGAGTTGGGTGTGCTCTCCGAAGACCTCCCTGAGGGTATCGGCGATCTCCCCGAGGGTGGCGTAGGCCTTGACCGCCTCGAGGATATGGGGCATCAGGTTCTCCGTCCCCCAGCCTCTTGAGGGTCTCCTTCACCCGGGCAGTATTCCTCTCCTTCTTCACCCGCTCGAGCTTCTCCTTCTGGTACCTCTCTACCTCAGGGCTTATCCTCAGGATCTCGGTAAAGGGGGACTCCTCCACCGTGAACTCGTTGAGCCCCACGATGATCCTCCTCTTTTCCTCGATCTCCTTCTGGTACTGGTAGGCGGCATCGGCGATCTCCCGCTGGATGAATCCCGCCTCGATCGCCTTGGGGGCCCCTCCCATCTCGTCTATCCGCCGGATGTACTCCTCGGCCCTCCTCTCTATCTCGGTGGTGAGGGCCTCCACACAGTAAGCTCCCCCTAAGGGGTCCACCACCTCGGCCACCCCGCTCTCGTAGGCGATGATCTGCTGGGTCCTCAGGGCGATGGTCACCGCCTCCTCGGTGGGCAGGGCCAGGGCCTCGTCCCAGGAGTTGGTATGAAGGGACTGGGTACCCCCGAGCACGGCCGCCAGGGCCTGAAGGGTCACCCTTATGATGTTGTTTCGGGGCTGCTGGGCCGTGAGGGTACAGCCCGCGGTCTGGGTGTGGAAACGGAGCATCCAGGAGGCGGGCTTTTTCGCCCCGAACCGCTCCCGCATGATCCGGGCCCACATCCTCCTGGCGGCCCGGAACTTGGCTATCTCCTCGAGGAAGTTGTTGTGGGCGCCGAAGAAGAAGGAGAGCCTGCGGGCAAAGGAGTCGACATCAAGCCCCGCCCCTATCGCCGCTTCCACGTAGGCGATCCCGTTGGCCAGGGTGAAGGCCACCTCCTGCACGGCGGTGGAGCCGGCCTCCCTGATATGGTAGCCGCTGATACTGATGGTGTTCCAGAGGGGAAGCCGCTCCTTGCAGTAGGCGAAGATATCGGTGATGATCCTCATCGAGGGTCCCGGGGGATAGATGTAGGTGCCGCGGGCCACGTACTCCTTCAGGATGTCGTTCTGGATGGTCCCCCGAAGGACCTCCGAGGGGACTCCCTGCTTTTCTGCCACAGCGATGTACATCGCCAGGATGATCGCCGCCGTGGCGTTTATCGTCATGGAGGTGCTCACCTTATCAAGGGGGATCCCGTCAAAGAGGATCTCCATATCCGCCAGCGAGTCTATCGCCACCCCCACCTTCCCCACCTCACCGGCACTGAGGGGGTTATCCGAGTCATAGCCTATCTGGGTGGGCAAATCGAAGGCCACGCTCAGACCGGTCTGCCCTTGCTTGAGCAGGTAATGATAGCGCTTATTCGTCTCCTCGGCGGTGGCGAAGCCGGAGTACTGGCGCATCGTCCAGAGCCTCCCCCGGTACATGGTGGCCTGGACCCCCCGGGTGAAGGGGTACTCTCCCGGGAAGCCGAGCTCCTCGAGGTAATCGAACTCTCCCAAATCGTAGGGCATATAAAGCCGCTTCAGCTCTATCCCCGAGGTGGTCTCAAAGACCTCCTGTCGTTCCCTGGCCCGCTCCAAGGCCTTCTTCAGGGTGGTGGACTCCCACCTCCTGTACTCCTCCCTCAGTCTATCCTCCTTCATCTCCTCCCTCCCAAGACCCCCTCCTCCCTGAGCCTGCGGATCTCCCCGGGGTCAAAGCCGACCTCCCGAAGGATCTCCTCGGTGTGCTCCCCCAGGGAGGGAGGGGAAGGATAATCCCTTTCCTCTATTGAGGAGAACCTTATCGGGGCCTTTATCCACCTCACCTTCCTCGCCCCTTCCATCTCCCCTTCCCGGATCATCCTCCGGGCCAGGACCTGGGGATGGGAGAGGACCTCCTCGAAGGAGAGGACGGGCTCACAGGGCACGTCCCTGGAGGTGAGAAACTCCGCCCATTCATCCCTTCCCCTCTCCATGAAGACCCTCCTCAGTTCCTCAATGAGTTCTCCCTGCTTGCTGGGATCGTACTGGAAGGGGATCATCTCCTCCTTCCCTGTAGCCCGGCAGAACCTCTCCCAGAAATGGGGCTCTAAGGCCCCGAGGGCCACATATCCCCCGTCCTCTGTTTCGTAGACGTTATAGCAGGCATATCCCCCGTTGAGGATCATCTTGCCCCTCTCGGGGAGGACCCCTGCCTCGTAATCCCCGAGGTAAAGGGGGAGCCAGGAGAGGACCCCATCGAGCATCGCCACATCTATGTACTCCCCTTCACCCGTCCTCTCCCTCCTCCTCAGGGCGAGAAGGATCCCCACCAGTGCCAGAAGCCCTCCCGTGATATCGGCTATCTGTCCGCCAGGGATCACAGGCCTCCCCCCCTCCTCTCCTGTGAGGTCCAGCAGTCCCCCGAGTGCGATGTAGTTGATGTCATGCCCTGGCCTCTCCCGCAGGGGGCCATCCTGGCCATACCCCGAGAGGGAACAGTAAATGAGGCGGGAGTTTATCCTCGAAGCCTCCTCATATCCCACCCCCAGCCGCTCCGCCACCCCCGGCCGGAACCCCTCGAGCAACACGTCCACCCTCCTGAGGAGTCTTCCCATCACCTCCCTCGCCCCCTCCCTCTTCAGGTCGAGGACCAGGCTCTTCTTTCCCCGGTTGAGGCCATAGAAGTAGGCAGGAAACCCTCCCACCCTCGGCCCCCATCTCCTGGCAGGGTCCCCTTCGGGCGGCTCCAGCTTCCAGACCTCGGCCCCGAAGGCACAGAGGAGCTGGGTGCAGTAGGCCCCAGGTAGCAGCCTGCTCAGATCGAGGACCTTTATCCCTTCAAGGGGCATCTCACAGGGGGATGTTCCCGTGCTTCTTCGAGGGGTTCCTGTCCTCCTTGTTCTGGAGCATCTCCAGGGCCTGGATCAGCTTGAGGCGGGTCTCCTCAGGCCTTATGATCTCGTCTATGTACCCCAGCTCTGCCGCCTGATATGGGGTGGCGAAGTTGTTCTGGTACTCCTCGATGAGGCGTCTCCTGGTCTCCTCCGGATTGGGGGAGGAAGCTATCTCCTTGCGGAAGATGATGTTGACCGCCCCTTCAGGACCCATCACCGCTATCTCCGCTATCGGATAGGCGTAGTTGATGTCGCCCCGAAGATGCTTGCTCGACATCACGTCATAGGCCCCCCCGTAGGCCTTCCTGGTTATGACCGTCACCTTGGGTACCGTGGCCTCGGCGTAGGCGTAAAGGAGCTTGGCACCGTGCCTTATGATCCCCCCATACTCCTGGGCCGTCCCCGGAAGGAAGCCGGGCACGTCCACGAAGGTGACCAGAGGGATGTTGAAGGCATCGCAGAACCTGACAAACCTCGCCCCCTTTACCGAGGCGTTGATATCGAGGCATCCGGCGAGCCAGTTAGGCTGATTGGCCACGATCCCCACCGCCATTCCCCCCAGACGGGCGAAGCCCACCACGATGTTGCGGGCAAAGTGCTCGTGGACCTCCAGGAACTTCCCCTCATCCACCACCAGCCGAATCAGCTCCCTCATATCATAGGGCTTCTTGGGGTTGTCGGGCACCAGGGTCTTCAGCGCCTCCTCCTTACGGTTCGGGTCATCGTCCGTCTCCACCCGCGGGGGCTTCTCCCGGTTGTTCTGGGGAAAGTAGGAGAGGAGCTCCCTTATCAGCTTCATCGCCTCCCGATCGTCCTCGGGGGCAAAATGGGCGACCCCGCTCACGGTGTTATGGGTCATCGCCCCTCCCAGCTTCTCCTTGGTCACCTCCTCATGGGTCACTGCCTTGATCACCTCGGGGCCAGTTATGAACATGTAGCTGGTCTTTCGGGTCATGATGATGAAGTCGGTGATGGCCGGCGAGTAGACCGCCCCTCCGGCGCAGGGTCCCAGGATGGCCGATATCTGGGGGATCACCCCTGAGGCAAGGGTGTTCCGCAGGAATATATCGCCATATCCCGCCAGGCTCTCCACTCCCTCCTGGATCCGGGCCCCTCCGGAATCGTTGAGCCCCACGATCGGGGCGCCGTTCTCCATGGCGAGATCCATCACCTTGCAGACCTTGTTGGCGAAGGCGAGCCCCAGGGCACCGCCAAAGACGGTGAAGTCCTGCGAGAAAACGAAGGTGAGCCTGCCGTTTATCTTCCCGTAGCCGGTGATCACCCCGTCCCCGTAATACTTCTTCTTCTCCATCCCGAAGTAGGGACAGCGGTGGGTCACGAACTTGTCTATCTCCACAAAGGTCCCCTTGTCCATCAGGAGCTCTATCCTCTCCCGGGCGGTGAGTTTCCCCATCTGATGCTGCTTTTCTATCCTCTCCTGCCCACCCCCAAGCTCCGCCAACGCCTCTTTTTCCTCCAGTTCCCTCCGCCTCTGATCCCAAGTAACCATCCTTCTCTCCTTATCCCTTGCTTTTTGTCCCCTGACAGAGAAACCTCTCTAAGACCTCCTCGGCGAGGGTATAGGGATCCTTCCTTCGGGAGGCGACCTCCTCCACCATCCGCTCCAGCTCCTCCCCCAGCCCCTCGAGCAGCCTCCTCATCACCTCTGCCTGGATGATCTCCAAGAGCTCCGCCCGCGCCCTCTCCCTCAGGTGGCGTTTGTGTCCCTCTCCCTCGAGGAGGGTCTCCCTGTGCCGCCACACCCCTTCAAGCAGCTCCTTTATCCCCTCCCCCTTTATCGCCTCGGTTCTGTAGATGGGAGGTACCCAGCCATCGGGCCTCTTTGACCCCATCTCGAGCATCAGCCTCAGCTCGTTCTCCAGGCGGTCAGCCCCCTCCTGCTCGCACTTGTTGATGACGAAGATGTCCCCGATCTCCAGGATCCCGGCCTTTATCGCCTGGATCTCATCCCCGAGCCCTGGCACCAGCACCACGATGGAGGTATCCGCTGCCCTGGCGATCTCCACCTCGTCCTGCCCCACCCCTACCGTCTCGATGATGATCACGTCCTTCCCCATGGCGTCTAACACCTTGACGACATCGTGGGTGGAGCGGGAGAGCCCCCCCAGCTGTCCCCTGGTAGCCAGGCTCCGGATAAAGACCCCGTCGTCTGTGGAGTGGCGCTGCATCCTGATCCTGTCGCCCAGGATCGCCCCGCCGCTGAAAGGGCTGGTGGGGTCCACGGCCACCACCCCCACCGTCTTCCCCTCCTTACGCAGGAGCTCTATCATCCTGTCCACCAGCGTGCTCTTCCCCACCCCCGGGGGGCCGGTTATGCCGATCACATAGGCGTTGCCCGTTCGGGGATAAAGGAGCTTGAGCTCCTCCACCGTCCCCTCCACCTCATCATCTATGTCCCTCATGAGGCGGGAGGCAGCCTTTATGTCCCCCTGGAGGATTCGGGAGGCGAGTCCCCTTCCCTTCACTGGTGGGTTACCCCGGTCCACCAATCCCCTCCCTTCACCCCTATCTGGCGGGCGATGACTATCTTCTGGACCTCTGAGGTCCCTTCTCCGATCTCCAGGAGCTTGGAGTTCCGGTAGTATTTCTCTACGAAGAATTCCTTCATCAACCCATAGCCTCCATGGATCTGGACCGCCTGATCTGCCACCCAGTGCATCACCTCGGAGCAGTAGAGCTTGGCCATGGCCGCCTCCTTGGTGAAGGGCCGTTTCTGTTCCGCCAGCCAGGCCGCATAATAGAGGAGCCACCGGGCCGCCTCTATCCTGGTGGCCATCTCGGCCAGTTTGAAGGCCACCGCCTGAAAGGCCCCGATGTTTCTCCCGAACTGCTCCCGCTCGTTGGCGTATCTTAAGGCTGCCTCGTAGGCCCCCTGCGCCCCTCCCAGGCCCATGGCCGCGATGCTCAACCTCCCCCCATCGAGGGTGGCCAGCATCTGACGAAACCCATCCCCTCTCCTTCCCAGGAGGTTTTCCTTGGGGACCCGGCAATCCTCAAAGATCAACTCCCCGGTGTTGGAAGCCCGCCAGACCATCTTACCCTTCATGGGGCGGGCCGTAAACCCCTTGGTGCCGTTAGGGACGAGAATACAGCTGAGCTCGTTCTTCCCATCGGGCCTCTTTCCCGTCACACACTGAACCACACACACCCCGCTTATGGGGGTACAGGAATTGGTGATGAAGATCTTACTTCCGTTTATAACCCACTCGTTTCCATCGAGGACGGCGGTGGTCCGGGAAGCCCCGGCATCCGATCCGGCGTTGGGCTCGGTGAGGCCAAAGGAGGCAAGCATCTCCCCTGAGCAGAGCTTCGGCAGCCAGTAGCGCTTCTGCTCCTCGTTGCCGAAATAGTAGATCGGGGCAATCCCCAAGGAGACTCCCGCTGCCAGGGTAGCCGCTTGAGAACCATCCACCCGGGCTATCTCCTCCACCGCTATCATGTAGGAGATATAACCCATCCCCGATCCCCCATACTTCTCAGGGAAGAGCAGGCCAAAGAGCCCAAGCTCCCCCATCTTCCGGGTGAGCTCCACTGAGAACTCCTCCTTCTCGTCCAGCTCCTGACACACGGGCCTTATCTCGTTCTCCGCAAAGCGGCGCACCGTCTCCCGCAAGATCCTCTGCTCTTCCGTAAGATCAAAAGACAACGTCATCTTTCCCCCCTCGTTTATGGAAATTTTACACTTTACGTAAACTGTAAGTCTTATATAAAATCGAATACTGTTTGTCAATCCCTTGTCATTTCTAACTGGCCTTTAAACCAAAAAATTCTTTAAAAATTGCTTCCTTAACGAAGGTCTCAGCGGGGGAAGTATAAAATGGCAATAAACCAAAAATTAAACATTATTTTAAAAAATTTTAACATCCATAAACCCTGTAGTAGTCTCTGACGGAGGCTCTTTGGATCGAGCCTGATCTCTAACATCGTCTTAAATGCTGATCGGCAAAGGAAGATATCGCTTAGTCGAAACGGGAAGGGGAGGAAGGTCTCGCCCTCCCGACGATGGGGAGGGGATTCCGGCAGTGAGGACAGCAGTTATCTTCGGTGAGGTGGACCTCAAGGGTGGCGAAGCCCTGTCTCCTAATCAGGAGGCTTCCGCAACGGGGGCAATGGGTATCCTCACCCCGTCCCCGAAGGTTGCCCAGATAAACGTAGTGGATACCGGCGTCCCTCGCCCACCTCCATGCCCTCTCCATATGATCGAGAGGGGTGGGAGGGGCGGTGAAGGAGCGAGCAGGGAAGTACCGGGTGAAGTGGAGGGGGACGTCAGGGCCGAGGGCCTCCAGGTGCTGATCGATTATCCACCGCACTGTGGTCTCGTCATCGGAAACACCGGTGACGAGGAGGGAGACGACCTCGATGTGAACCCCTTGGCGGCGGGCATAGGCGGCCAGCTCCCACACCCCCCTCACCTTCGGCCCACCGCAGTATCGATCGTACGCCTCCTGACGACCCTTCACGTCCACGTTCATGCCGTCAAGACCCGCCTCGATGAGGGCATCTAAGGCCTCGGTGGTCATGTAACCGTTGGAGACGAAGCAACAGTACTTGTCCTCCTTCCTTGCCAGGGTAAAGAGGTCGAGCGAGAACTCGAAAAGAAGCGTCGGCTCATTGAAGGAGACGCAGATCCCGTCATCCCCTCTCGCCATCTCCATCACCTCCCGCGGGGAAAGGGAACGTGCCATTCCCTCAGGGGGAAGGCGACCCGAGAGGTGATGGTTCTGGCACCAGGCGCAGTGGAAGTTACACGACCAGGAGGAGATGGTGAAGGCCGTTGAGCCGGGGTGATAGTGGAAGAAGGGTTTTATCTCGATGGGGCGAGAGGAGGCAGCGGAGAGGTTCCCGTAGGTAAGGGTGAAGAGCTCCCCACCCCTGTTCTCCCGAACCCCACAGAATCCCCTTTCGCCTGGAGCGATGCGGCATCGGCGTTGACAAAGCCCACATCTTACAGCACCGCTGGGAAGGACTTCGTAAAGCCTGGCGGGATGATAAGTGGCCATCAAAGCTGGTGCCGGAGGTGGGATTCGAACCCACACGGGAGTGGCTCCCGGGGGATTTTGAGTCCCCTGCGTCTCCCAATTCCGCCACTCCGGCAACCGAGGAAATTATACGATATCGACCCGAGAGGGGTCAATCAGGCTTCAGCGGCGCAGGCGAATGGGCCGGTACTCCCTCCCCTTCTTTGCCTCTGGCTCCCCGTCCACCATGACGATATCAGCGGTGAAGTCGTACTTCCCCTCAAAGAGGGCGCTTCCCACGGCGTAAATGTCCACCGGGGCCTTCTTCTCCTCGAAGTGAGCGATCTTCTCAGGGTTGAAGCCCCCTGAGACGATGATCTTCACCCAGGAGAACCCCTCCTTGTCCAGGGCAGAGCGGACCTTCTCCACCAAGCGGACGTTCACTCCCCTTGGGTCAAACTGCATCATCTCCTCCCAGAGGGAGCGATCCACCATGGTGTCCGAGGTATCAAGCCTCACGGCCCAGAGGATCTTTCCGAGCTTCCTCGCCACCTCCAAGGATGTGCCCACGCAGTCGTTGTGGTAGTCCACTAAGGCGATCACCTTGATGTCAGTCCCCTTGGCAATGTGCTCGTAAAACTTATAGGTGGCCAGGGCCGTATCCCCCCGGTAGCAGGCGATAAGGGCATGGGGTATCGTCCCTATCCCCCGGGAACCCCACCACTCTGCCCCCGCGTCGGTAGATACCGCATGGGCCCCTCCGATGGTGGCGGCATAGCCATCCCCTCCCTGCACGCTGAAGTGGTCGAAGCGGGCAGCGAAAAACAGGACCGGCTTCCCCTGGGCCGCCTGAACGCAGCGGCGCACGTTCGTGGCCACCTTGGTCCTGCGGGCTAGCACCCCCAGGTAGACCGTCTCCAGGTGGGCGAAGCTTGCCGCTGGCCCCTCGATATGCATCACCGGTTCGTAGGGCTCCACCTCATCACCATCCCTTAATGCGGTGATCTTGAGCTGATCGAACTCGTCCACCCAGATCTCGTCCAGGGCCGCCTCGATCTCGCACCGCTCCCTCGTGAGGGCGAGAAAACGCTCCCTGTCCGCGTACCGGTACTTGCGCATCTCCATCTTGATCTCCATCAGGCGATCGAAGAGCTTATACGCCTTCTGCAGATCCTTGTAGTGGCCAGTGCCCACCTTCAGGATGGCGATCGCCTCATCCACCCCGCAGAGCACCGCGTGTTTCTTCTGGAAGACCTGCATGAGGACGATGGGGTTATGCCGGTCCCGTTCCAGGATCAGCTTCTCCCGCCAAAAGTAGACGTCAGAGCGGTACCCCCTCCTGATCTCGTGGATGGGCAGATCGAAGACATGGACAGGAAGCCTCTCGTTCTCCTCCTTGAGAAGGACCTTAGACCCAGTACTCATCGCTGGAGATCCTCTCCTCCACGTTTATCTTGTAAAACTCCTCCAACGGAGAAAGTATCTCCGGGGCCCTCTCATAGACCTCCCTTATCGCCTCCCTCACCTTCTTCACCCCGTTGGGAGTCATCCTCCCCAGGGGCCGGCGGCATGGTCCGGCAGGAAGTCCCAAACCCCGCATCAGGGTCTTTATGGGCACGGGGTTTCGGAACTTGCAGGGGACCTGAAATCCCCCGTACTCCTCCTCAGTCTTCACGGTGACGATCCCGAAGAGGGGAGCCAGGGCTTCCCTGAGCCTCTTTCCCCTCTCCATATCTCCCCTAAGCAGTGCCTCAGTCATCTCAGCCACCGCCCCCGGGACCACGTTGGAGACCACCGAGACCACCCCTTGTGCCCTGATGTCTTCTCGAACCATCATCTCAAAGGTCTTATCGTCGTCTCCCGAGAGGATATCAAAGTCATCTCCCAGAAGTGTCCTCGTCTTCGCCATCCTCTCCAGGTCCCCGGTCGCCTCCTTCACGGCCTGAACGTTCCTGCACTCCCTCCTCAGGAGGGCCAGATCCTCCACCTCCATCTGGGTTCCCGTGCGCCCGGGAATGATATAAGGGGTTATGAAGGTGTCGGGAAAGGATTTGGCGATCACCTCGTAGTATTCAGTGCGAAGCTCCAACGAGGAGGGGCCGTTGTAGTAGCAGTCGACAAGGAGCACCGCCTCCACCCCCAGCTCTACCGCTCCCTTCGTCCCCTTCAGGGCTTCAGCGGTGGAGTTGCTCCCTGTGCCGGCCATAACGGGCACCCTCCCCTTTGCCAGCTCCACCACCTCCTTTATCACCCGGTGCTGTTCCTCCCACTCAAGGGTAGGGGACTCCCCCGTAGTGCCCGTGGGGACGAGCTTTGCCCCCTGCTCTATCTGAAAGGTCACGTTCTTTCGCAATCCCTCCAGATCGAGCTCTCCCGATGGGGTAAAAGGGGTCACCAGGGCCGTCCAGCACCCTTCAAACCTTTCTAACTTCATTGCGCCTCCTGTGGAAAGATTTTCGTTTCGTTTAAAAAGCTATGAGATCTCCTCTGATTTACTTGAACTTTTGATGCCTCCAATTGAAAAATTTTAAAGGGAAGGGGAAGGGAAGTCAAGCCCAGATCACGCTCACGCTTATTGACGCCCCAAGGGGAAAGTGCTAATAAAGGGGGGAAGTCCATTGTTGGCAAAGGAGAACCAGATGGCAGGGAAGGACAGGTTGGATGTGCTGAGGAAGATCGAGGACAAGGTTTATCAGTGCATGAAGTGCGGGTTCTGCATGTATTTCTGCCCGGTTTACCGGGAGATCTATGAAGAGGCCTATGTGGCCCGGGGGCGCAACGTCCTGGCGATGGACCTCCTGGAGGGGGCGGAGTTTGACTGGAAGCACCTGGAGGAAAGGTTCAGCAAGTGCCTTACCTGTAACCGCTGCGCCCAGTTCTGCCCTGCCAGGGTGGAGGTGGCCACCATCACCTTCTTCGCGAGGGCCCAGATCGTGGAGGCGAAGGGGCTACCCTTCGCCAAGAAGGTGGTCTTCCAGAATCTCCTGAAGAACAGGCGCCTCTTCGGGAACGTGGTGAAGGTAGCCTCCAAGTTCCAGAGGCTCCTGCCCAAGACCGAAGGGAAGATCCGCCACCTCCCCACCTTCCTCTCTGCCCTCGGCAAGGGGCGCCAGATCCCGGAGATAGCCGATCACTTCCTCAGAGACCAGCTCCCTGAGATCATTTCACCATCGGGGGAGAGGAGGATGAGGGTGGCCTTCTTCGCCGGCTGTGCCACCGATTTCGTCTTTCCCCAAGTGGGGAGGAAGGCGATAGAGTTCCTCGTCAGCCAGGGGGTGGAGGTCGTCTTTCCTAAGGAGCAGGGGTGCTGTGGGATGCCGGTGATGGGCAGCGGTGACTTCGCCACTGCCCGCGAGATGGCCGATGCCACCGTGGAAGTCTTCGAGGCCTATGAGGGAATAGATTACATCGTTACCGCCTGTGCGACCTGTGGATCGGCCCTGAAGGAGGGATACGTTACCTATCTGGCCGATACGGACGAGAGGAGGGAACGTTACGAGCGCTTCAGCTCCAAGGTGAAGGACATAAACGAGTTCATCGTGGACATCCTGAAACCCCCTCCCGAGGCCTTCGCCACGGAGCTTCCCGAGGGGACGAAAGTAACCTATCACGATCCCTGCCACTTGGTCCGTTTCCAGAACATCTCTTCCGAACCCCGCACCATCATAAAATCTATCCCTGGGATAGAGTTCGTGGAGATGGTCGAGCCGGACAGGTGCTGTGGGATGGGGGGGTCTTTTAACATTCAGTATTATGAACTGTCCAAGAAAATAGCCGAAAAGAAGATGAAGAGCATCGCCGACACCGAGGCGGACATAGTGGTCACGGCATGCCCTGGTTGCATGATCCAGCTCATCGATCAGACGATC
>CBEVRB010000006.1:0-26899 GCA_965552155.1 uncultured bacterium | reverse complement strand
GCGGCGGTGGATTCCGCACGGGCCGCTTCCCTGAGCCCACAAAGCCCATCCCCGATGTCTTCCCCACCTCTTCGCCACCCGGGTGCTCCATAAGGAGGAGTTCGCTGACTACCTGAGCGCCATGGAGGTGCTCCTGCGGAATGGAGCTTTACGAGATAGGCGATTGTCTCGAGCCCCGAGAGGGCCTTAGATGGCCATAAGGGAGGGGTTCGAGGTAGGCCTCAGGGTGCGAAGAGGACCTGAGGTCCTTCAAATCCCCTGACGACCTTCGCCTTATTTTTGAAGGAGCAACGAGGCCTCCCCTTCGTTTGACATGGTCACCTTATCCGTTTATAGTTTTTAGCGAGGAGGTTTGGGTATAGAAGTTGCAAAGGAGACTGAAGTATATAGTCCTCGTTCCCGACGGTGCAGCTGATCGTCCCCTCAAGACCCTTGAGGGGAAAACCCCTCTGGAGGTTGCCCATACTCCCCACCTCGATTCCCTGGCCCAGAGGGGGGAGCTGGGGCGGGTAAGAACCATTCCCCCAGGGTTCCCTCCTGGAAGCGATGTGGCCAACCTGAGCGTGTTCGGCTATGATCCCAGGCTTTATTACACTGGCAGGGGGCCTCTGGAGGCGGCGAGTATCGGGGTGGAGCTTGACCCCGAGGATGTGGCATTCCGCTGCAACCTGGTGACCCTCCAGGTGCTGGGGACAGAGGTGATCATGGAGGATTACAGCGCCGGGCACATCCCCACGGAGGAGTCGGCGGGGATCATCAGGGACCTGGACAGGGAACTGGGCCGAGACGGTTTCAGGTTCTTTTCCGGGGTGAGCTATCGCCATCTCCTCGTCTGGAAGGGGGGAAGGGATGGGGTGAGGACCACCCCTCCCCATGATATCGTCGAGCAGCCCATCTCCTCCTACCTCCCCCAGGGGGAGGGGGCATTCGAGCTCCTCAGGCTCATCACCTCCAGCCAGATCCTCCTGAAGGACCACCCGGTGAACCTCCGCAGGGCCGAAGAGGGAAAAAGGCCTGCCAACTCGATCTGGCCCTGGGGACAGGGGAGGAGGCCTTCCATGCCCCCCTTCAGGGAGAAGTATGGGCTTTCGGGAAAGGTGATAGCCGCTGTGGACCTGATAAAGGGGATCGGGGTGTACGCCGGGATGGAGGTGGTGAAGGTCCCAGGGGCCACGGGTTGGCTCGATACTGACTATAGAGGAAAGGCCGAGGCGGGCCTGAAAGCCCTCGAGGATACCGATCTCCTCTACCTCCACGTGGAGGCCCCGGATGAGGCCTCCCACATGGGGGACGTGGAGGAGAAGATCAGAGCCATAGAGAGGTTCGACCAGGAGGTGGTAGGGACAATCCTCGAGGGGCTCACAGGGGACTTCAGGATTATGGTCCTTCCCGATCATCCCACACCCATCTCCGTAAGGACCCATGTGGATGAGCCCGTCCCCTTCCTCTTGTACGATTCCCGCAGGGAGATCCCCTCCCCTTTTAATGGCTTTTCCGAGAAGGAGGCCTCGAAAGGAATCTTCATCGAGGAGGGCCATCTCCTAATGGATCGCTTCATCGGAGGATGAGAAGCAAGTTCATCTTCATAACAGGTGGGGTGCTTTCGTCTTTGGGCAAGGGGCTTGCCGCTGCCTCCATCGGCGCCTTAATGGAGAGCCGGGGGCTCACGGTCACCTTCCTGAAGTTCGACCCTTATATAAACGTCGACCCCGGGACGATGAACCCCTTCCAGCACGGCGAGGTATACGTGACCGACGACGGGGCGGAGACCGACCTCGACCTTGGCCACTACGAGCGTTACACCCACGCTCGCATGAGCAACAAGAACAACTACACCACCGGAAGGATCTATTACTCCGTCATCCTGAAGGAGAGGAGGGGCGATTACCTCGGCTCGACCGTCCAGGTCATCCCCCACATAACCGACGAGATAAAGAGCACTATAACGGCCCTGGCGGACGGAGTCGACGTGGTGATCACAGAGGTGGGAGGAACGGTAGGGGACATAGAGAGCCTTCCCTTCCTCGAAGCGATAAGGCAGTTCAAGGGAGATGTGGGCAGGGAGAACGTCCTTTACATCCACCTGACCCTGGTCCCCTACATAAGCACGGCAGGGGAACTGAAGACAAAACCGACCCAGCACTCGGTGAAGGAGCTCCGCGAGATAGGAATCCAGCCCGATATCCTCCTCTGCCGCACCGACCGCTTCCTCCCCCGGGAGATCAAGGCGAAGATAGCCCTCTTCTGCAACGTAGAGCAGGATGCGGTGATCACCGCCAAGGACGTGGAGACAATTTATGAGGTCCCCCTGGTCTTCCACCAGGAGGGGCTGGATGAGAAGATAGTGGAGAAGCTCAACATGTGGACCAGGGCCCCGGACCTGAGCATGTGGGAGGAGTTGGTCCGGAGGCTCAAGAACCCAAAGGAGGAGGTGACCATCGCCATAGTGGGTAAGTACGTCCACCTCAAGGACTCCTACAAGAGCCTCAACGAAGCTCTGGTCCACGGGGGGTTGATGAACGACTGCCGGGTCAACCTCCTCTACGTGGACTCGGAGCAGATAGAGGAGAAGGGGGTCGAGGCGGTCATCCCCAAGGAGGTGGACGGGATCCTGGTTCCCGGGGGATTCGGTTCCCGGGGGATCGAGGGTAAGATAGAGGCGATCCGCTATGCGCGGGAGAGAGGGATACCCTTCTTCGGGATCTGCTTGGGGATGCAATTGGCGGTGGTGGAGTACGCCAGGAATGTGGCCGGGATGAGCGGGGCCCACAGCTCCGAGTTCGACCCCAATACCCCCTATCCGGTAATCTACCTGATGAAGCGATGGTTCGACTACAGGAAGGGAGGGGTGGTCCTTCGAGACGAGACCTCGGAGAAAGGAGGGACGATGAGGCTCGGCGCCTATCCATGTCACCTGAAGGAAGGGAGTTTCGCCCATAAAGCTTACGGCGAGGAGGTGATCTACGAACGCCACCGGCACCGTTACGAGTTCAACAATCGTTACAGGGAGGCCCTTGAGGGAAAGGGGCTGAGGGTAAGCGGGCTCTCCCCCGATGGGGAGCTGGTGGAGGTGGTGGAGTGTCCCGATCACCCCTGGTTCCTCGGCTGTCAGTTCCATCCCGAGTTCAAGTCGAGGATCTGGGACCCCCATCCCCTCTTCCGCGACTTCATCAGGGCCTCCTTGGAGTACCGGCAGGGCAGGAGATGACGAGGGAGGTGAAAATAGGGGATAGCGTGGTGATAGGAGGGGAGAACCCCTTGGTGCTCATCGCCGGTCCCTGCGTGATCGAGGACGAGAAACTGGTCCTTCGGGTGGCCAGGCGCTTAAGGGAGATCACCTCCTCCCTCGGAATGCCTTTCATCTTCAAATCCTCCTACGATAAGGCAAATCGCACCTCCCTCCACTCCTTCCGGGGACCGGGGCTAAAGGAGGGGCTCGCCATCCTCAAGAAGGTGAAGGAGGAAGTGGGGGTAGCGGTTCTCTCGGACATCCATCAGGTGAGCGAGGCAGAGGAGGCGGCCAAGGTCCTCGATGTGATCCAGATCCCGGCCTTCCTCTCGAGGCAGACCGATCTGGTCCTGGCCGCTGCCAAGACAGGCCTTCCTGTGAACGTGAAGAAGGGACAGTTCCTCTCCCCCTGGGAGATGGCCTTTGTGGTAGAGAAGATCACCTCCTGCGGGAACCACCGGGTCATGCTCACCGAGAGGGGGACGACCTTCGGCTACCAGAACCTGGTGAACGACATGAGGGCGGTGGCGGTGATGAGGTCCCTGGGATATCCGGTGGTGTACGATGCCACCCATAGCGTTCAGCTCCCCGGTGCTGCCCAGGGGGCCTCTGGAGGGCAGAGGGAGTTCATCCCCACCCTCGTGAGGGCGGCGGTGGCTGCGGGGGCCGACGGTCTTTTCATGGAGGTACATCCCGATCCCCCCAAGGCCCTTTCCGATAAGGATACCGTATGGCCTCTGGAGGAGGTCCCTTGGGTGCTGGAGATGGCCTTAGAGATCCATCGGACGGCAAGGAGGTGGTTTCCGTGACCATCGAGCGGGCGAAGAGGGTCCTGGAGATAGAGGCCGAGGCGATAAGGGATCTCGTCGGGAGGCTCGATGAGAACTTCCTGAAGGCCGTGGAGATCATCCTCCATTGCGAGGGAAAGGTGGTGGTCACGGGGGTGGGGAAATCGGGGATCATCGGGAAGAAAATCGCCTCCACCTTGGCCTCCACGGGGACCCCTGCCTTCTTCCTTCACCCCGCGGACGGTCTTCACGGGGACCTGGGGATGCTGGAAGGGAGGGATGTGGTCCTGGCCATCTCCAACAGCGGCGAGACCGAGGAACTCGCCCAGATTCTCCCGGTGATAAAACGACAGGGGAACAAGCTGATCGTCTTCACCGGAAATCCCTCTTCCACCCTGGCCAAGGCAGGCGATGTGGTGATAGATGTGAGCGTGAAGGAGGAGGCCTGCCCTCTGGGCCTTGCCCCCACGGCTTCGACCACCGCATCCCTGGCCATGGGGGATGCCCTGGCGGTGGCCCTCCTGGAGAGAAGGGGATTCAAGCGAGAGGACTTCGCCATGCTCCACCCCGGGGGGACCCTGGGGAGGAAGCTTCTTCTGCGGGTCAGGGACCTGATGCATACGGGGGAGGAGTTCCCCAGGGTGTATGAGGAGACCCTGATGAAGGAGGTTCTGGTGGAGATCACCTCCAAGAGGCTCGGGGTCACAGCCGTACTGAACTCCAAGGGAGAACTGGTGGGGGTGATCACCGATGGGGACCTGAGGAGGGCCCTGGAGAGGTATCCGGACCTGCTCTCCAGGAGGGCCTCCGATTGTATGACCCGCAATCCCAAGTGGATAGAGGCCGATGCCCTGGCCGCCCAGGCAGTCCAGAGGATGGAGGAACACTCCATAACTTCTCTCTTCGTCTTCCAGAGGCCAGGGGATAAAGTCCCTGTGGGGATAGTACACCTTCATGACCTGCTTAAGGCGGGAGTGGTATGAGAGAGGTGATCGAGAGGGCGTCTCGCATAAGGCTGCTTCTGCTCGATGTGGACGGTGTCCTCACCGAGGGAAAGGTCCTGCTCGACGAGGAGGGACGAGAAATCAAGGCCTTCTACGTGAGGGACGGCGTGGCCCTTAAGCTCCTCAGGCGGAAGGGGATCGAGGTGGGTTTTATCACCGGGAGGTCCTCGGAGGCAGTCTCCAGGAGGGCCGAAGAGCTGGGGGTAGGATGGGTGATCCAGGGGACCAGGGACAAGGTCCAGGCCTATGAGCAGATCGCCCAGGAGACAGGGGTGGAGGCCGATGAGGTATGTTTCGTGGGGGACGATATCGTGGATATTCCCCTGCTCAAGCGGGTGGGCCTCCCGGTGGTGGTGGCCGATGGGGCCGAGGAGGCGAAGCGCCACGCCCTCTACGTGACCCGCTCTCCCGGCGGAAGGGGGGCGGTGAGGGAGGTGTGTGAGCTCCTCCTTCAGGCCCAAGGGAAGTGGGGGGAGATCATCAGGGGGTATGAGGAGAGATGAAGGGGAGACGCATAATCCTTATCCTCATCCTCATCGTCACTTTGGCGGTGGTCTCCCTTTCCTTAATAATCAGGGGAAAGGAGCGAAGTGTCTCCTTCTCCTTGAAGGGAGGGGAGGAGAAGGCCGACGTGATGGTAAGGAGAGTCCATTACATGAGGAGTGAAGGCCCCAGAAAGGTATGGGAGCTTCAGGCCGCCCTTCTCAGCCATTACCAGCGGGAGGGAAGGACAAAGGCCAAGGACTTGAGGATGACCCTCTGGACAGAGGATGGAAGGGTCATCACCGTTGAGGGGAAAGAAGGATGGATAGAGGGAAAAGAAGGGAAATACGTGCAGCTTCAAGGGGATGTCCTCATCACCACGAGCGACGGTTACCGGGTGAGGACCGACTCCTTGAGGTACGATGGAAGGAGGAAACTGGTCTGGACCTCCTCCCCAGTGGAGCTCTCCAGGGAAGGGATGGTCCTGAAAGGGATCGGGCTCCGGGTCGCCATCGAGGAGAAGACCTTTCAGGTGCTGGGGCAAGTCTCTGCTACTATAAGGGAGGGTGGGGTATGAGGTTCATCGTACTGATGGCGACTATAATCCTTTTGGGGGCCTCTCCCCAGAAGGGGCCCGGGCTCAAGGAGCAGAAGGGGCCGATCCACATAACCTCGGACCGGATGGAGGCCGATTACGGCAACAGGATCATCACTTTCACGGGGGACGTGGTGGCCAAGAAGGGGGAGTTTACCCTTCAGAGCAGGGTGCTCAGGGTCTTTTTAGAGAAGGAGGGGGAAGGGATAGAGAGGCTTGTAGCCGAGGGTGAGGTTCATATAGACCAGGGAGAAAGGAGAGCGGTCTGCTCTAAGGCCACTTACTATTACAAGGAGGGGAAGGTGGTCCTTGAGGGGCACCCGATGGTCTGGCAGGGAGACGATCGGTTGAGGGGCTGGAAGATCATCTTCTTTGTCAACGAGGATAAGGCAATAGCCGAAGGGAAAGGGGAGGAGAGGGTAAGACTCATCATCGTGTCCACGGAGAGAAGACGTGAAGAATGAGCATCTCCTGGAGACCAAGGGACTGGTCAAGACCTATGGGAAGAAGCGGGTGGTGGATGAGGTGAGCTTGTTGGTCCACTCCGGCGAGGTGGTGGGGCTCCTCGGCCCCAATGGCGCCGGGAAGACCACCACCTTCTACATGATCATCGGATTCGTGAGGCCGGAGAGAGGGAAGGTCCTGCTCGACGGGGAGGATATAAGCCCCCTGCCCATTCACCTGAGGGCGAGGCGGGGGATCACCTACCTGCCCCAGGAGCCATCGGTCTTCAGGAAGCTCACGGTGGAGGAGAACGTCCTGGCCATCTTGGAGACCCTCGATCTGACTTCTGAAGAACGGCGCCAGAGGCTGAAGGAGCTGCTCGAGGAGCTCGATATAGCGCATCTGGCGAAGAGAAAGGCATCATCCCTTTCCGGGGGAGAGCGCCGCAGGGTGGAGATAACCAGGTCCCTGGCCTTAGAGCCCCGCTTCATCCTCCTGGACGAGCCCTTTGCGGGCATAGATCCCATCGCAGTTGAGGAGATAAAGAGGATCATCCGCAGGCTTAAATCCAAGGGGATAGGGGTGATCGTATCGGACCATAACGTGAGGGAAACCCTGGAGGTGTGCGACAGGGCCTACATCCTCAACGAGGGGCATATCCTGGAGGAGGGACCCCCGGAGAAGATCGCCCGGAGCCGAAAGGCGAGGAGGATCTATCTGGGTGAGGAGTTCCAGTGGGAGACAAAGCAGGGGGAGGGGCGAAGGAAAGTTAAGGAAAGGGAGACGCGGCTGTGGAAATAAAGCAAGAGCTCAGGATTGCAACTCAACTGGTGATGACCCCTCAACTGCAGCAGGCCATCCGTCTGCTGCAGCTCTCCCGTTTGGAACTCCAGGAGTTCATCCAGCAGGAGCTCAAGGAGAACCCCCTTTTGGAAGAAGTGGAGGAGGTAAGGGAACCCGTGCCCAGCAAGGAGAACCCCTCTCAGGAGATCTCCTGGGAGGAGTACGTGGAGAGGTTCTGGGGGGAGCCGTACCCCACGGCCCGGGTCATCAGGGACGAGGAGGTCCGCTGGGAGGACTTCCTCACCCGCCCGAGCACCCTCACGGACCACCTCCTCTGGCAACTGAGGATGACCGATCTTAGCCCGAAGGAGATGATGATCGGGGAGGAGATAATCGGCAACATAGATGAGGATGGCTATCTCCGGGCCACCGTGAAGGAGATAGCGGAGGAGGTGGATGCCCAAGTCCCCGAGGTGGAGAAGGTCCTCCGGCTCATCCAGTCCTTTGACCCTCCCGGGGTAGGGGCAAGGGACCTGAGGGAATGCCTCCTCATCCAGTTGCGGCAACTCCCCGAATCCTCGCCCCTGCCCAGGATCCTCTTGGAGGAACACTTCGAACAGTTGAAGAAGAGGGATTACCCAGCCCTGGCCAAGGCGCTGGGCATCCCGCTGGAGGACGTCCTGAAGGCGGTCGAGGTGATAACGGGCCTTGAGCCCAAGCCCGGAAGGCCCTTCGGGCCAGAGCCTCCCAGGATCATCATCCCCGATGTCTTCATCTACAAACGGGAGGGAGAATTTGAGGTGGTGCTCAACGAGGACCATCTCCCCCACCTGCGCATAAACCCTCACTATCAGAAGATGCTCCAGCAGGGAGGATCAGGGGTCCCGGTCGATTACCTGAAGGAGAAAATGCGATCGGCCCAATGGCTCATAAAGAGCCTGCAGCAAAGGCAAGACACCCTTTATCGGGTCACCAAGAGCATCGTCAAGTTCCAGTGGGAGTTCTTGGAGAAAGGGATAGATTACCTCCGTCCCCTCGTTCTCAGGGACGTGGCGGAGGACGTAGGACTTCATGAATCCACCGTCAGCCGTGTGACCACCAACAAATACGCCTTTACTCCCCAGGGGCTCTTCGAACTAAAGTTCTTCTTCAGCGGCAAGATAGGGGAAGGACCCGATGAGGTCTCCGTGAGGAGGGTGAAGAAGCTGATAAAGGAAATAATCTCCCAGGAGGACCCCCGGAAGCCATACAGCGATCAGAAGTTATCCCAGATCCTCAGGGTGCGTTACAATATAAAAGTGGCCCGAAGGACGGTGGCCAAGTACAGAGAAGGGTTGGGCATCCCTTCTTCCAGCGAGAGAAGGAGGCCATGGTGAGATTGACATCCCTCTTCTGATAGGGTTAAATTCAAAGAAATTTGGAGAAGGAGTGAGGTATGCAGATCAACATAACCTTCCGCAAGATGGACCCTGAAGAGAGGATCAAGGCCTATGTGGAGGAGAAACTGGCAAAGGTGAAGAAGTACCTCAACGAGCCGATCGAGGCCCACGTGGTCCTCAGCACGGAGAAATTCCGCAAGGGGGCGGAGGTGAACATAACGGCCGATGGGCTCGTCATCAACGGGAGCGAAAACAGGGAGGACATCTATGCGGCGATAGACCTGGTGGTGGACAAACTGGAGCGCCAGATAAAGCGGCAGAAGGAGAAGGCGAAGGGAAGGCTCTCCGCCTTCAAGATGTACATCCTCTCACCCACCCCTGAGGAAGGGCCGAGGGTCATAAGGAGCAAGAGCTATTCCATCAAGCCCATGTCCTTGGAGGAGGCAATAGAAGAGCTCAACACCTTAAAGAACGACTTCGTCATTTTCACCAACGCAGAGACCGATGAGGTGAACGTCCTTTATCGGAGAAAGGACGGAAATTACGGTCTGATAGAGCCCGAGTGACGATGAAGATAGTGGAAATACTGGATGAAGGGGCCATAGTGGAAGAGATCTCTTCCCGGGACAAGAAGGGGGTGCTGGAGGAGTTGGTCGGGGTCTTGGTCAAGGAAGGCCGGGTCCCTGATGGGAAGGAGGCCATTCAGGTCCTCCTGGAGAGGGAGAAGCTGGGCAGTACGGGGATAGGGGAGGGGATCGCCATACCCCATGGCAAGCTGCCCGATCTCAAAAATGTGGTCTGCGCCTTTGGCAGGAGCAGGCCGGGGATCGACTTTGAGGCGGTGGACAATCGGCCCGTTCACCTTTTCTTCCTCCTGCTCGCCCCTGAGAACTCAGCGGGTGAGCACCTCAAGGCCTTAGCGAGGATATCACGGCTCCTTAAGGATAACCATTTCCGCCAACGACTCCTCGAGGCCAAGGACAAAAAAGAGATCTACGAGATCATTGTCGAAGAGGACGAGAAATACTGAGTCCCTCACCTCTCCCACCGCCCACCTTCACGGTGTTCTGGTGGACGTCTTGGGGGTGGGGGTCCTGCTCCTGGGCAAGAGCGGGATAGGGAAGAGCGAGTGTGCCCTTGACCTGGTGATGAGGGGGCACAGGCTGGTAGCCGATGACCTGATAAAAGTGGAGCGTTCCGAGGAGGGAAAGCTGTACGGTTCCAGCCATGAGCTGGGGCGTCACCTGATGGAAATCAGGGGTTTGGGGATAATAGACATCGGGAAGCTCTTCGGGATCGCCGCCACCCGGGACCGAAAGAGGATCCAGCTGGTGATAGAGCTGGTGGAGTCGGACGTGGAGATAAAGGACCTCACGGGGCTGGAGGGCGAAAGCTATGAGATCCTTGGGGTGAGGCTTCCTTTGCGCCGTATCCCGGTAAGGCCCGGCAGAAACCTCACCGCCATCGTGGAGGTGGCGGCGAGGGAGTACCTGCTCGAGGAAGAGGGTTATCATACCGCTGCCCAGCTGGAGGAAAGGCTCACCGCGAAGATGAGGGAGGGGGGAAAGGAATGAGGAACCTTCAGCTGATCATCATAAGCGGCCTGTCAGGTTCGGGGAAGTCGACGGCCCTGGCCGCCCTTGAAGACAGTGGTTATTACTGCGTGGATAACCTGCCGGCCTCCCTCATCCCCACCCTGGTGGAGCTCTGCCGCCATTCCTCAAGGGACATAAGCAGGGTGGCCATGGTAGTGGATATAAGGGGAAGGGAGTTTCTGGAGGGACTCCAGCGGACCATCGAGTCACTGAGGTCAAAAGGCCACGAGGTGAGGGTGATCTTCTTGGAGGCCTCCGACGAGACCCTCATCGCCCGCTACAATCAGACCAGAAGGAGGCACCCCCTGGAGAAGGAGAAAGGAGTACCCCTCTCTGAGGCAGTGAAGGTGGAGAGGGAGGAGATGAGCTTCCTCCGGGAGATGGCGGATGAGGTGATCGAGACCACAACCCTTTCGGCCCGGGACCTCCGCTCCCTGATGATGGAGAGATTGGGACCCTTGGCGAGGGAGGTGCGGATGGAGTTCGTCTCCTTCGGCTTCAACTACGGCCTTCCCTCCGAGGCGGACATCGTGATGGACGTGCGTTTCCTCCCCAACCCCTTCTACGTGAAGGAGTTGAGGGAACTGGAGGGCCTCCACGAGGCGGTCCGCCGATATGTGTTAGAAAAGGAAGAAAGCAAGGGGTTCATAAAGCTCTTCACCGACCTCCTCGATTATCTCCTCCCGCTTTACGAGAAGGAGGGGAAGTTTTACCTGACCGTTGCCTTCGGTTGCACGGGTGGCAGGCACCGTTCAGTGGTGATAGCGGAAGAGCTGGCAGACTTGATGCGGAAGAGTGGCAGGGAGGTCTCGGTGAGGCACAGAGACCTATAAGAGGAGGAAAGATATCGATGGTCGGCGTGGTAGTGGTAACCCATTCGGCCCTGGCCGATGAGCTGGTCCTGGCGACCCAGCAGATCGTGGGGACGGTGGAGGGGATAGAGCCCATCTCCATAGACCCCTCCGAGCCTACGGAGGAGATAAAGAAGAGGATAAAGAGGGCCCTGAAGAAGGTGGACACGGGGGAAGGGGTGCTGGTACTCACCGACATGTTCGGAGGCACCCCTTCCAACATCAGCCTCTCCTTTTTGGAAAAGGGAAAGGTGGAGGTGGTCACCGGGGTCAATCTCCCCATGTTGCTGAAGCTGGCCACCCTGAAGGACGAAATGTCACTGGAAGAATTGGCCTCTTTCATAAGGGAATATGGGCAAAGGAACATCCATCTCGCTTCCGAGATCCTGGAGAGGAGAGGTGAAAAGGGAGGAAGGTAAAGAGGAGAGGATCGAGGAGAGGAGATTGACGATAAAGAATAAACTCGGCCTGCACGCCCGGGCGGCCAACATGATAGTGAGGGTCGCCAACCGTTACGAGGCCGACATCACTGTGGAGAAGGACGGCATCGAAGCCAACGGCAAGAGCATCATGGGCCTCCTGATGCTGGCCGCGGGCAAGGGATCGAAGATAGTGGTGCGGGCCAGGGGACAAGACGCCAAGGAGGCGGTGGAAGAACTCTCTGAACTCATCGAGGGAAAGTTTGGAGAGGAGTAGGGAGAGGAGGATCAAGGGACTGGGAGTCTCTCCCGGGATAGTGATCGGGAGGGTCTTCCGCTTAGAGAGCGGTGGATTGAGCTATTCCGCCCGAAGAATCCCCCATACCCTGATACCCCTGGAGATCCAGCGTTTCCACAACGCCCTGAAGCGCTCCCGGGAGGAGATAGCGGAGGTGAAGGAGCGGATCCTGGCAAGGGGGCTCCATCAGCAGGCCTACATCTTGGAGGTACATCAGCAACTGCTTGAGGACAGGATGCTGATAGAGGAGACCGAGAACCTGATAAAGGAGAAGCTGATAAATGCGGAGTGGGCACTGGAGATAGTGCTGAAGAAGATCACCGAGGTATTTGAGGGGATAAATGAGGAGTATATCAGGGAGAGGAAGGGTGACATAAAACAGGTGATCCAGCGGCTGATAAAGAACCTGGCCGGAGAGGCGAGCTATGAGTTGGAGGAGGTGGAGGCGGAAGAGGTGGTGGTGGTCGCCCATGACCTCTCCCCTGCCGAGACGATACAGCTCAACCTGAAGGAGGTGGCAGGATTCGCCACGGATGCAGGAGGGTGGACCTCCCACACCGCCATCGTGGCCCGCTCTCTGGCGATACCGGCAGTGGTGGCCCTCGGAGAGATAACCGCCAGCACTCAGGGGGGAGAGAGGATCATCCTCGACGGGACCGAGGGCCTGGTGGTCATCGAGCCCACAGAGGCCACCGTCAGGGAATACGAGCTCAAGAAGCAAAGGTACAAGTATGTGGAGCGGGAGCTCTTGAAGTATGCCCCCCTCCCCGCGGAGACGCTCGATGGCTATCACCTGGCCCTGAGGGCCAACATCGAACTGCCCGAGGAGCTCCCCCTCCTCTCCCAGTACGGTGCCGAGGGGGTGGGGCTCTACCGGACAGAGTACCTCTACCTCAACAGGAGGGACCTCCCCACCGAGGAGGAGCACCTCCAGGTCTACAGGAAGATAGCCGAGGAGAGCCTCCCCCACTGGGCGACCATCCGGACCTTCGACCTGGGGGGCGACAAACTGCCCATACAACTGGGGGCGATCGATGAGCTGAACCCCGCCATGGGCCTAAGGGCGATAAGGCTCTGCCTGAAGGAGCCCGAAATATTCAGGACCCAGCTCCGGGGAATAATGAAGGCGAGCGCCTACGGGAAGGTACGCATCCTGCTGCCGATGATCTCAAGCCTCGAGGAACTGAGGGTCACGAAGAGGGTGATAGATGAGATAAAGGAGGAGCTGGAGAGGGAGAGGGTGACTTTCGATCCCGACCTTCCCATAGGGGTGATGATAGAGGTCCCATCGGCCGCGGTAATCGCCGATCTGCTCGCCTCCGAGGTCGACTTCTTCAGCATCGGGACCAATGACCTGATCCAGTACTCCCTCGCTGCCGACCGGTCCAACGAAGGGGTCTCCTACCTCTTTCAGCCCTTCCACCCGGCGATTCTCAGACTCATCCGCCACGTGGTGGAGATGGGACACAAAAGGGGTATTGAGGTGGGGATATGTGGGGAGGTTGCTGCGGACCCCCTCTTCACCCCCATCTTCCTGGGCCTCGGCCTTGATGAGCTGAGCATGAACGCCCTCTCGATCCCCCGGGTCAAGAAGGTGCTCAGGCGTTTCAGCCAGGAGGAAGGGAGGGAGATCCTTAGGGAGGTGCTTCAGTTCTCCACGGCCAGGGAGGTGGAGGGGTTCATCCGGAATGAGATGGTGAGGAGGTTCCCCGATGAGTTCATCCGATGCGTGGAGGCAGAAGCTTGAACGGGTGAGGAAAAACTGGTATTTAAAAGCTTTCATAAAGAGGACAGGAGGTAAGCCGCAATGCCCATGAAGAGTTATCTTTTCACTTCCGAATCGGTCACCGAGGGGCACCCTGACAAGGTGGCCGACCAGATCTCGGACGCCATACTGGATGCGATCCTGAAGGAGGACCCCCGGGCCCGGGTAGCCTGCGAATGCTTGGTCACCACGGGCCTTGCCTTCGTCTCGGGGGAGATAACCACCGAATGCTACGTGGACATGCCCACCATCGTCAGGGAAACCATAAAGGAGATCGGCTATAACGACTCCTCCATGGGGTTCGACTGGGAGACCTGTGCGGTGATAACCTCCATCGATCAGCAGTCCCCCGATATCGCCATGGGGGTAGTCGGGAGGGAGGATCACGAACTGGGAGCCGGTGATCAGGGGATAATGTTCGGTTACGCCTGCACCGAGACCCCAGAGCTCATGCCCATGCCGATCATGCTCGCTCACAAGCTCACCCGCAGGCTCGCCTATGTGCGCAAGGCGCGAATCCTCGACTTCCTGCGGCCCGATGGCAAATCCCAGGTGACCCTCCAGTACGTGGACGGAAAGCCCGTGAGGGTGGAGGCGATAGTGATAGCCGCCCAGCACACCCCTGATGTTCGCTATGAGACCCTAAAAGAGGGAATCATCGAGGAGGTGATAAAGAAGGTCATCCCCGAGGAGATGCTCGACAAATACACCCAGTTTTACATCAACACTACAGGCCGCTTCGTTATGGGCGGACCCATGGCCGACTGCGGGCTTACGGGCAGGAAGATCATCTCCGACACCTACGGAGGAAAGGGGAATCACGGCGGAGGCGCCTTCTCCGGCAAGGACCCCACCAAGGTGGACCGAAGCGCCTCCTATATGGCCCGCTATGTGGCAAAGAACATCGTGGCTGCAGGCTTAGCGGAGAAGTGTGAGGTCCAAGTGGCCTATACCATAGGCCAGCCCGAGCCCATCTCCTTTATGCTGGACACCCAGGGGACTGGAAAAGTCCCTACCGATGAAATAGCCAAGGTCGTCCGGGAGATGTTCGACTTCCGCCCCTCCAGAATGATCGAGCACCTCGATCTCCTGCGACCCATCTACAAGAAGACCGCCTGTTACGGCCACTTTGGGAGGGAGGAACCCGAGTTCACTTGGGAGCGGACGGACAAGATCGAGGAGTTGAGAAAGGCCCTGGGGCTCGAGTGATGGAATACCACGTCAGGGACATAGAGCTCGCTCCTCAGGGCCGAGGGCGGATCGAATGGGCCTCCCAGCAGATGCCGGTCCTTTCCCTTATCAGGGAGAGGTTTGAGAGGGAACGCCCCTTGGAGGGGGTGAGGGTCTCTGGATGCCTCCACATAACCACCGAGACGGCCAACCTCGCCAGGGTCCTCAAGGCCGGGGGAGCTGAAGTGGTCCTCTGTGCTTCCAACCCCCTGAGCACCCAGGACGAGGTGGCCGCTTCTTTAGTCAAGGACTACGGGATCCCTGTGTTCGCCATAAGGGGGGAGGACCACGAGACTTACTATTCCCATATCCGGAAGGCCCTGGCCCACAGGCCGATGGTGGCCATGGACGATGGTGCAGACCTCGTCTCCTCCCTTCACCTCATTGCCTCCGAAAGGTGGGAAGAGATGGCCGCCCCCCTCAGGGATTGGGCAAAGGCTCTTGACTCCTCCGAGCGCAAGGGACTAATCGAGGGGGTGATGGGGACCACCGAGGAGACCACCACCGGGGTCATCCGCCTGCGGAGCATGCAGCGGGAGGGGGTCCTCCTCTTCCCTGTCATTGCGGTGAACGATGCGGACACCAAGCACCTCTTCGACAACCGTTACGGCACAGGGCAGAGCACGGTGGACGGGATCGTGCGGGCCACAAACAGGCTCCTTGCCGGCTCCACGTTCGTTGTGTGCGGCTACGGCTGGTGTGGAAGGGGGGTGGCGATGCGAGCGAAGGGGATGGGAGCCAACGTGATAGTGACCGAGGTGGACCCCTTGCGGGCCCTTGAGGCGGTGATGGACGGTTACCGGGTAATGCCCCTCCTGGAGGCGGCCCCTCTCGGGGACTTCTTCGTCACCGTAACAGGCTCCCTCCGCGTGATCCGCAAAGAGCACTTTGAGAGGATGAAGGACGGGGCAGTGGTGGCAAACTCGGGCCACTTCAACGTGGAGATAGATATCGAGGCCCTTGAGAAGATGTCCAAAGAAAAAGTGAGGATCAGGCCCTTTGTGGATCAATATATCCTTCGAGATGGGCGCAGGATAAATCTCCTGGGGGAGGGGAGGCTGGTGAATCTGGCCTGTGCTGAGGGTCATCCCTCAAGTGTGATGGATATGAGCTTCGCCAACCAGGCCCTGGCCTGTGAATATCTGGTAAAGAAAGGAAGGGAGCTCGAACGGAAGGTCTATCCCGTTCCTCCTGAAATAGACCGGGAGATAGCCCGCCTGAAGCTCAAAAGCATGGGGGTGGAGATAGACTCCCTCACCCCGGAACAGGAGAAGTACCTTGAGAGCTGGGAGATGGGGACTTAAGGGGTCTTCACCCTCAGGGTCCGCATCCTGTTTATCGCCCCTGCCAGCTCAAAGATCCTCGCCTCTGCCAGGTTCCCCACCCGAAAGGGACTGAGACAGTCAAGCCCCTTCTCCTCGATATCCCTCATCACCTGCTCAAGCCCCTCCCTTAAGGTCAGCCCTCCGTCCGCATAAAGGGTAGCGTAGCGGTGGATCATGAGGCCGATGGCCCGGGTCTGACTGATATCTACGAGTTGCTCCAAGCAGGAGAGGTCTATGGCCGTCGTTCCGTAGAGGATGGTGCGGAGGCCCTTCGCCTCTATCTTGACCTCCCGCTTTCCCCGGCTTGGGTCGAAGCTTGCCTCCAAGGGCACCCTGGGGGTGATCTCGCCGAACTCTTCTCCCCCCTCGTCCTTCCGGTGGGTGCCGTACTGACGAGCAATCTCCTTCGCCCGCTCGGTCACACAGCGGGGACGATAGCTGTCCATCATGATCACCGTGTCGGCCACGTCAAAGTAGTCCCCTGACCCGCCCATAACCAAGATGGTCGATACCCCCAGGTCGGTGTAGAGCTTTCGAACCTTGTCCACGAAGGGGGTTATTGGCTCCTTCTCCTTGGCCACCAGGGCCTGCATCCTCTCGTCCCGGATCATGAAGTTGGTGGCCGAGGTGTCCTCATCGATCAGCAGGACCCTCGCCCCCACCTCAAGGGCCTCCATGATATTGGCCGCCTGGGAGGTGGAACCTGAGGCGTTATCGGTGGAGAACCTCTTGGTGTCCTTCCTCAGGGGGAGGTTGTCGATGAAGGGACTGATGTTCACCTTCTCCACCCGCCTTCCGTCCTCTGCCCTTATCTTCACCGCTCCGGGGTCCGTGACCACGTACTCCCTGCCATCCCCAGGGATGTGGTTGTAGATGCCCCTCTCCAAGGCATTGAGCAGGGTAGATTTTCCGTGAAACCCCCCTCCTACGATGAGGGTAACCCCCTCAGGGATCCCCATTCCCCGGACCCTCCCCCTGTGAGGAAGCTCTACCTCGACCGCAAGCTCCTCCGGCACCTCTACCGGGATCGCCCCTTCCTCTAAGGGACGGTCATCCACACCGCTCCTCCTCGGAAGGATCGCCCCCTCCCGCACAAAGGCCACAAGCCCCTTCTTCCTCAACATCCCCCTCAGGACCTCCTGGTCCTCGGCCACGTCCACGTGCTCCCTCAGTGCCCGCTCATCCACACTCCTCAGGAAGAGGGAGTCCCCGACGACCTTCGGGATCTCGGTGAAGAAGATCTCCGTAGCCTCCCTCCCCAGAACGGTCCGCCCCGCAGCGGGAAGCCCCACCACGAACCTCACCTCAAGCCACTCCCCGTCCACCACCACTACCGAAGTCCGCTCCAGGATCTCCTGCCCCCCCATGTCTATGTCCACAAGGCCGCTCTTTCCGCTTCCCCTCCTCCCTTTTGTGTGGCGGCGGATGGCCCTGTGGAATTGGCGGGAGAGGAAGTCACAGAAGGCCACTCGCCTTATTCTGTTGGACCAGAGATCAGGGGGAAAGCCCGTATCCCTCAGGTGAACCCTCACCCTCACCCGGGAAGGGGCAGCGAAGGGGTCCCCTTGGACGTGATCGATCAGAAGCCTGTAAAGGCCGAAGTCATAGGCCCCTCTTATATCATGGTAGGCCTTGTAGCCGCGACCATCTATCCTCTGTAGGGTCCTCCGTAGCTCCTCCTTGGACTTCATCCTCCCCTCTCCAAGACCTTGATCACCTCCCTCACCTCCCTTATCCCCACAAGTTCCACCCCTCCTCGGGAGCCAATCCCGCGGGCAGTGTTCCTGGGAAGGAGACACCTCCTGAAGCCCAGACGGGCGGCCTCGGCCACCCTCTCTCTACCGTAGCCAACCCCCCGTACCTCCCCGGTGAGCCCCACCTCGCCGAAGACGACCATCCCGGAGGGGAGGGGGCGATCCAGGTGGCTCGAGAGGATGGCCACCGCCACCGCCAGATCCCCTGCCGTCTCCTCCACCCGCATGCCTCCCGCCACGTTCACGAAGAGGTCGTGATGGGAGAGGTTGACCCCTACCCTCCTCTCCAGCACCCCCACCAGCAGAAGCAGCCGGTTGTAGTCGATCCCCATGGCCGTCCTTCGAGGATACCCTCCCACTGCCGGGGCGACCAGGGCCTGGATCTCCACCAGGATCGGCCTCGTCCCCTCCATCGAGGGCATCACCACGCTCCCCGGACTCCCCTCAGGCCTCTCGGAGAGGAAGAGCTCGGAGGGATTGGGGACCTCTTTAAGCCCCCTTTCCCCCATCTCGAAGACCCCCACCTCGTTGGTGGAGCCGAAACGGTTCTTTGCCGCCCGAAGAATGCAGTAGGGGCTGTCCTGGCGGCGTTCCATGTAAAGGACTACGTCCACCATGTGTTCCACCACCCTGGGGCCGGCTATCGCCCCTTCCTTGGTCACATGTCCTATAAGGAAGGCGGCCATTCCCTGAGATTTGGCCAGCTGGGTGAGCCTGGAGGCCACTTCCCGCACCTGCACCACGCTCCCCGCCCCTGAGGGTACCTTCTCGGAGGAGATCGCCTGGATCGAATCGATCACCAGCACCTCTGGAGAGAGCTTTTCCACCTCCTCGGTTATCTCCTCCAGGCAGGCGGAGGACATGACCGAAAGGGCAGGCCCCTTCACCCCCAGGCGCCTCGCCCTTAAGGCCACCTGCCTCAGTGACTCCTCCCCTGAGACATAGAGGCACCTCGTCCCCCTTTTAGCCAGCTCATGGAGGACCTGAAGCATCAGGGTCGACTTCCCCACCCCTGGGGCACCTCCGAAGAGGATCACCGATCCCATCACCACCCCTCCCCCGAGGGTCCGGTTGAACTCCTCCATCGAGGTCTGAAGCCTTACCTCCTCCGTGGGTATCTGAGAAAGGGGGGTGGGGGGTTCGTGAAGGAGAGACCGTTCCCCTCCCGAGGGCCCTTCTTTCTCCTCCTCCCCCTGAAAGGTGCCCCAGGAGCCGCACTGGGGACATCGGCCGAGCCAGCCGCTGGACCGATATCCGCAGTTCTGGCAAATGTATCCCCTCCCCTTAACCATGGGTGGAATTTTGGCAGAAGCCCTCACCCCATGTCAATTTCAATTTGAGCAATTGACAAAGAGTAAGAAATTCCCTATAAAAGGAGAAATTGTGAAAAATCTTACTAAAGGAGAAGGAAGATGAGGGAAGTGGTAATCGTGAGTGGGGTGCGCACCCCGATAGGGAGCTTCGGGGGATCGCTGAGGGATGTACCGGTGGTTCAGCTGGGGGCGCTGGTGATCAAGGAGGTCCTGAAGAGGGCCGGGTTCAGGCCTGAGGTGGACCCGAAGGTGCTGGAGGTCGAGCCCGAGGCCCTCAAGGGGAGGGGGATGTGCGAGCTGGAGAAGGGCTATTATGACTGGGATGACTCCCTCAGGCCCATCCACGTCGATGAGGTGATAATGGGAAACGTCCTTCAGGCAGGGCAGGGCCAGAACACGGCCCGTCAGGCGACCATCTATGCGGGTCTCCCCAAGGAGACGAACGCCTTCACGGTGAACAAGGTCTGTGCCTCAGGGCTCAAGGCGATCACCTTAGGGGCCCAGGCCATAATGCTCGGGGAGGCCGAGGTGGTGGTGGCCGGGGGAATGGAGAACATGAGCCACACCCCCTATGGGCTCCCCAAGGCCCGCTGGGGATACAGGATGGACGTGGGGGCAAAGGGGGAACTCCTCGACCTGATGGTCTTCGACGGCCTCTGGGAGATCTTCTACGGCTATCACATGGGCGTTACGGCAGAGAACATCGCCGAGCTTTACAAGATAAGCCGCCAGGAACAGGACGAGCTGGGTCTCCTCAGCCACCAGAGGGCCAGGGCGGCGATAAAGGAGGGAATATTCCGGGAGGAGATCGTCCCAGTGGAGGTTCCCCAGAGAAAGGGGGAGCCGGTCATCTTCGATACCGACGAGAGGCCCATGGACACGAGCCTGGAGAAGATGGCCAAGCTCCCGCCGGTCTTCAAGAAAGACGGGACGGTCACCGCGGGGAACGCTTCCGGGATAAACGATGCAGCAGCGGCCGTACTTCTCATGTCAAAGGAGAAGGCGAAGGAGCTAGGGCTTAAGCCCTTTGCCACCATCAGGGCCTATGCCTCAGGGGCCGTCGATCCCGCCTACATGGGCCTGGGGCCCATCCCGGCGGTGAGGAAGGTCCTCCGGGCGACAGGGCTGGACATCGAGGAGATCGAGGTGGTGGAGCTCAACGAGGCCTTTGCCGCCCAGGCGATAGCCTGCATGAGGGAGTTGAAACTCGATCTGGAGAGGACCAATCCCCATGGAAGCGGGATATCCCTGGGGCATCCCATCGGGTGCACCGGCGCCCGGGTGACCGTGACCCTGATCCATGAGATGCGCAGGAGGGGGGCCCGTTTTGGCCTGGCCACCATGTGCATCGGCGGGGGGCAGGGGATGGCGATGATCGTCGAAAGGGAGGAGTAGGGATGGAGTACAAGAACATCTCCGTGGAGGTGGACGAGGGGATAGCCGTTCTCAAGGTCAATCGCCCCAGGGCCCTGAACGCCCTGAACGTCGAAACCCTGAAGGAGATCCAGGACGCCCTGAGGAAGCTCGCCCGAAGGGAGGACGTCCGGGGACTCATCCTGACGGGCGAGGGGACAAAGGCCTTCGTGGCGGGAGCGGACATCGCGGAGATGAAGGAGATGGACCCCCAGCAAGCCCATGAGTTCTCCCGCCTCGGCCACCAGACCCTGAAGATGATCGAGGAGTTCCCCTGGCCGGTTATTGCTGCGGTGAACGGCTATGCCTTAGGAGGAGGCCTGGAGATTGCCCTGGCCTGTGACTTCATCTATGCCCAGGAAGGGGCCCGATTGGGGCTCCCCGAGGTGACCCTCGGGATCTTCCCCGGGTTCGGGGGAACTCAGCGGCTTCCCCGCCACATCGGCAGGGCCCAGGCGAAGGAGCTGATCTACACCGGCGAGATGATAGAGGCCCAGAGGGCATACGAGCTCGGGATCGTCAACAAGGTCTGTAAGGCCGAAGAGCTTCTGGAGGAGGCGAAAAACACCCTCAGGAGGATCGCCCGAAACGGTCCTTTGGCCGTGAAGGTGGCCAAGGAGCTGGTGAACAGGGGTCTTGAGACTTCCCAGGAAGAAGGGGAGGAGCTGGAGATATCGGCCTGGGCCAACATGTTCGCCTCCTTCGATCAGAAGGAAGGGATGGGGGCCTTCCTCGAGAAGAGGGCCCCCCAGTTCAAGGGGAAGTGACGGAGCGCTCCGGCTGCTTCCTTATGATGACGTAAAGGTCCTTCTCGATCCCCCGCCGGATGACGGAAAGCTTCACCTTCTTCCCCACCGGAGTGAGGGCGATGAGATTCCTCAGCTCCCAGGCGGCGCGTATCTCCCTCCCGTCGTAGCGGACGATCACATCTCCCCTCCTCAACCCCCCTTCGGCCGCTGGAGAGCCTGGAGCCACCTCCAGCACCAGTGCTCCCCGGGGCTCCTTCACGCCCAGGTGAGAGGCCAGTTGGGGGGTCACCTGCTGCACGCTCACCCCCAACCATCCCCTGATGACCCTTCCATACCTCTTCAGCTGCTCCATCACCCGGCGGGCCAAATTTGAGGGGACAGCAAAACCGATCCCCTGATAGCCTCCGGTCCTGCTCACGATGGCGGTATTTATCCCGATGAGCTCCCCCCTCAGGTTGATGAGGGCGCCCCCGGAGTTCCCGGGGTTTATGGCGGCATCGGTCTGGATGAAGTCTTCGTAGTCCACCAGACCCATATTGCTCCGGCCCTTGGCGCTCACGATCCCCATGGTGACCGTCTGTCCGATCCCGAAGGGGTTGCCAATGGCAAGCACTATATCCCCCACCTGGGTCTTCTCCGAATCGCCAAAGGGGAGGAAGGGAAGTCTCCTGGCATCTATCTTCAGCAGGGCGATGTCGGTGGTGGGGTCGGTCCCCACCACCTTCGCCTCAAACTCCCTCCGGTCGGAGAGGCCAACGACAATTCTGGAGGCGTTGGCGATCACGTGATGGTTTGTAAGAATGTATCCGTCTTCTGAGACGATCACCCCTGAGCCCAAGCTCCTTTCCACTCGCTCCCGGGGGATCCCGAAGAAGCGGAAGAAGTCCTCCCCGAAGAACTCCCTGAAGAAGGGGTCTTGCCAGAGGGGGGAGGGGGGAAGGCCTTCAGGGGTACGGTAGACCCTCAGGGTGGAGATGTTGACCACTGCGGGGATCGCCCTCTGGGCCGCCCTCCTCAGGGCGGCCTGAAGGACATCCATGCCCTTCGCCCAGCCGAGGGTAAAGGAGAAGATAAGAAAAAGGATTATGAAGGTTATCCTCCTCATCCTGCGCCATAGCTTATCAAAGAATCCTTGAGGCCTTCAAGCTCGTCGTAAAGACGAGCCATCCTCTCCAAATTAGAGCTTGTCAATATCGGGTCGGGCTGGTAAGCTTAAGGTTGCCAAGATGGCCCGGACCCTTCGCTTAGGTCTTGCCCAGATAAACCCGACGGTGGGGGATCTGTCCGGAAATGTGGAGAAGATCCTCGAGTTTGCTGCGGAGGCGGAGAGGAGGGGGGTGGACCTTCTCGCCTTCCCCGAACTCGTCATAACCGGTTATCCCCCCGAAGACCTTCTGCTGAAGCCAGGATTCATCCAGGATAACCTCAAGGCCCTGAAGGAGGTGGTGGCCTACACCGAGGGGAAAGAGATCACCTTGATCGTCGGCTTCGTGGACACGGAGGAAGATCTCTATAACGCCGCTGCCATCGTCCACGGGGGAGAGGTCAGGGGAATCTATCACAAGACCTACCTTCCCAATTATGGGGTCTTCGATGAGGAACGTTACTTCAAGGCTGGAAGTTCCTGCCCGATCTTCCTCATCAGGGGGGTCAAGGTAGGGGTTACCATCTGCGAGGACATCTTTTACCCTGCAGGGCCTGCCCTCGCCATGGTCCTTGGGGGGGCGGAGCTGATAGTGAACATCAACGCCTCCCCGTATCATGCGGGAAAGAGGGAGTCGAGGGAGAGGATGCTTGCGGTGAGGGCCTCCGATGGGGTGGTGGTGATCGCCTACGTGAACATGGTCGGGGGTCAGGATGAGCTGGTCTTCGACGGATATAGCACCATCTGGGGCGGCGAGGGGAGGCTCCTCGCCAGAGGAAAGGGGTTTGAAGAGGACCTGGTCATTGCGGACCTGCTCCTCGAGGAGGTCTTCAGGGCCCGGCTTCATGACCCCAGGCTGCGGAAGGAACGCTCCCTCTTCGATGGTGAGAGGGTCTCTCTGATCCCTGTGATCGAGGAGTTCCCCCCTCCTCGATCTCCCATCACCCCTTCCTACTCCGAGCCGATGCCCCTCACAGAGGAAATATACTCGGCCCTGGTACTCGGCACCAAGGACTACGTGAGGAAGAACGGCTTCGAGAAGGTGGTGATAGGCCTCTCCGGGGGAATAGACTCGAGCCTGGTGGCGACCATCGCCACCGATGCCCTGGGCAGGGAGAACGTGGTCGGGGTAGCCATGCCCTCCCGCTACTCCTCGGAGGGGAGCGTGAAGGACGCCGAAAGGCTCGCCCAGAACCTGGGGATAGAGTTCAAGGTGATCTCCATCGAGCCGGCCTTCAAGGCCTACCTCGAGATGCTCGCCCCCCATTTCCAGGGGACCTCCCCGGGGGTGGCCGAGGAGAACATACAGGCGAGGATCCGGGGCAACATCCTGATGGCCCTCTCCAACAAGTTCGGCTGGCTGGTCTTGACCACGGGGAACAAGAGCGAGACCGCCTGCGGTTACGCGACCCTCTACGGGGATATGGCCGGAGGGTTCGCGGTGATAAAGGACGTGCCCAAGACCCTAGTCTATGAGCTTGCCCGCTGGAGGAACGGCAAAGCGGGCCGCGACCTCATCCCGGAGAGCGTCCTGAAGAAGCCCCCTTCCGCAGAGCTCAGGCCCGATCAGAAGGACACTGATACCCTCCCCCCCTATGAAGTCCTTGACCCTATCCTGAAGAAGTACGTGGAGGAGGACCTGAGCCTGGAGGCCCTCGTCTCCTTGGGGTTCGAGGAGGAAATGGTCAGGAGGGTGATCGGGATGGTGGACAGAAACGAGTACAAGCGCCGTCAGGCCCCTCCGGGGATAAAGATCACCCACCGGGCCTTTGGCAAAGACCGCCGTCTCCCCATCACCAATCGCTATCGGGGATGAGTAAAGGGAAGGGTTTATTTCAGCAAAAACAGACAAGGAGGAAGGATGGGCGCATCGAAGGAGGCAAAGGAATATGTGATCAATCAGGTGAAGGAGCGAAACATCAAGTTCATCAAACTCTGGTTTACCGACATCCTGGGTTTCCTGAAGAGCTTCACTATCACGGCGGAGAAGCTCCCCGATGCCTTGGAGGGGGGAGTGGGGTTTGACGGCTCCTCCATCGAGGGGTTCGTCAGGATCGAGGAGAGCGATATGGTCGCCGTGCCCGATCCCAACACCTTCTGCGTGCTCCCCTGGAGGCCCAAGGAGTACGGGGTGGCCCGGATGTTCTGTGACATCTACCGCCCTGAAGGGACTCCCTTTGAGGGGGACCCCCGCTACGTGCTGAAGAGGAACCTGGAGAAGGCCGCCGAAAAGGGGTTCACCTACTATGTGGGCCCGGAGCTGGAGTACTTCTACTTTAAGAACTCCGAGGGGACGGAGTTCCTCGATCGGGGGGGTTACTTCGACATGGTCCCCCTTGACCTGGCCATGGACCTGAGGCGCCAGACGGTCCTGATCCTTGAGGAGATGGGGATCGGGGTGGAATACAGCCACCACGAGGTGGCCTACAGCCAACACGAGGTGGACATGAAGTACACCGATGCCCTCACCATGGCCGACAACGTGATGACCTACAAGGTGGTGGTGAAGCAGGTGGCGCTTCAGAATGGGGTCTACGCCACCTTCATGCCCAAACCGGTCTTCGGCATAAACGGAAGCGGCATGCACACCCACCAGTCCCTCTTCCAGGGGGACAAGAACGCCTTCTTCTCCCCTGATAATCCCTACCACCTTTCCAAGATCGGTCGCTCCTTCATTGCGGGGTTGCTGAAGCACGCCCCGGAGATCACGGCCGTAACCTGTCAGTGGGTGAACTCCTACAAGCGCCTTGTGCCCGGTTACGAGGCCCCGGCGTATATCTCCTGGGGAACTAGGAATCGCTCTGCCCTGGTGAGGGTCCCCGAGTACAAACCCGGTAAGGAGAAGGCCACCAGGGCCGAGTTCCGCTCCCCTGATCCAGCCTGTAACCCCTACCTCACCTTTGCGGTGATGCTGGCCGCAGGGCTCAAGGGGATTGAGGAAGGATACGAACTGCCGGAGCCTGTGGAAGTGGACGTCTATCAGCTGAGCGAGGAGGAGCTGAAGGCGAGGGGGATCGGGACCCTTCCCGGGAGCCTGGGCGAGGCGATAGAGCTGATGGAGAAGAGCGAGCTGGTGAAGGAGTGCCTGGGCGAGCATGTCTTCTGGAGCTTCATCAGGAACAAGAAGGCCGAATGGGACGACTACCGGGCTCAGGTGACCGAGTACGAGATAAAGAAGTACCTACCGATCCTCTGAGGGTTCTGCTTAAAGGAGGGGGGCATTCCCCCTCTTTTTTTCAAAGGGACCTTGATACGGGATAAAATGGGAGGGCCTGAAACGTCTTCTAAGGGAAGGGATAGGTTGTTCAAGGTCCTCTTCATCAGGGAGAACGGGAAAGAGGGGATCGAGAGGCTTAAAGAGCTTACCAAGGGGGGAAGTCCTCTGGGAGGAGGCTTTGCTCAATGAGACCCTGGAGGAGGAGATCGCCGATAAGGCCCCTGACATGGTGATTTTGAGGACGGGAAAGCCTCCCATCGCTCACGAGATCCTTCAAATGGTGAAAGGCTTCAGAAAAGAAAGACCCCTCCCGGTCTTGATCATGGCGGCCGGTGATCTCCTCGATCAAGGAGAGCTCCTTTTGGAAGCTGACGATTTCCTCATCATTCCCTTTGATCCGAAGGAGGCGACGAGCTCCTGAGGTTCCTTGCCGCCAACCGGGGAAGGGTCTTCAGCAGGGAGACCCTGCTGAACAAGAGAGGACGGTGGATGTACGCATCAGGAGGTTGAGGGCTTGAGCATTTGTCTGTTCCACTGTATTATTGTAGTAAATTGTAGTGGGAGGTGATTTGCATGAGGTCAGTGCTTTCGGTCAGCCTGCCGGAAAAGATTGCCCAGGAGCTCGAGGCCTACGCCAGGGAGACCGGGCGAAACAAATCGGATATCGTGAGGGAATCCATAAGCCTTTACCTCTGGGAGGCGCGCATCAAGAGGCTCAAGAGGAAATTAAAGCTTGGGGCTAAAAGAAAAGGGATGGTGACTGAGGAGGATGTGTTCAGGGAAATCTCGTGAGGGTAGTTTTCGATACAAATGTCCTTGTGGCAGCTCTTGTGGTGGAGGGTCTCTGCACCACGCTTCTTGCTCGGGCACGGAGGAAGCACTTTCAATTATTTTTGTGCCCCTTCATCCTTGACGAGCTCCAGCACGTCTTGTCCAAGAAGCTGAAGACATCGGAGAAACTCGCTCGCGAGGCCATCGATCTGGTTTTAGAGGCAGCAGAAGGGGTTGTGTCGCCTATGGAGGGAGTCAGGGGAATATGTCGTGATAGAGACGATGACCACGTACTGGCATGTGCCCTTGGGGCCAAGGCACGATATCTGGTCACAGGGGATAAGGACTTG
>CBEVRB010000005.1:0-27025 GCA_965552155.1 uncultured bacterium | reverse complement strand
CCCTCAAAACTGGTGCCTATCTCTCTACTTTTGAGTAGATTTTGATTTGATGAAACGATACCCCTTTGAAATAGATTTCAAATGAGGCAATTCGGATGGTTGACAGAGTTTAAAGCATCATATAGGATGAAGGCAGTCGGTTGAAGGAGGTGTTTAGATGAAAAAGGCCTTGGCAGTAATGATGGCGATGCTGTTCCTTTTCTTTCATTTGCTCCCCGCTGCCCAAGCGGAGGAGAAAAAGGATGGAATGGGTATAATAGCCGACACAGTGGTGGTAAGGCCCATAGGCCTGGCCAGTATGGGCCTTGGGCTGGTGGGTTTCATCCTTACCCTGCCTTTCTCTGCGGCCACAGGAACCACAGAAGAGGTATCCAAGGCATTGGTGGAAGAACCGGCCCGCTTCACCTTTTCACGCCCACCCGGAGAGTTCGAAAAGTATTAAAGGCTTCCTGAACGAGAAAGAGAAAGTGGGTCCCCTGGAGGGAGGGGTTCTTTTGTCCCTAAAAGGGAAAAAAGATGAGAAAAGATAAGTACATCAAAGAAAAGGGACATGATCCTTACGATGAAAGGAGGAAATATCCGGAAGGGACCTTCTGTCCCCGATGTAATGCCATCTACAGAAGCGGCAGGTGGGAATGGCACGGGGAGAAGGTCCCCAAAGGAGAGGCCCATCTTTGCCCTGCTTGCCGTCGCATAAAGGACAACTATCCCGCTGGAGAGGTCCTGCTGACGGGGGAGTACATAAAGGAGCACAGGGAGGAGATCGTCAACTTGATAAACAACCTCCTTGAGGAGGAAAGGGGAAGGTCCCCCCTGAAGAGGGCGATGGAGTTCACCATCGGGGATGAAAGGATCTTCCTAACCCTCACCGACGATCACCTGGCCCGGCACATAGGAGAAGCCGTCCGCAGGGCCCACAAGGGAGAGCTCGAGATAAAATACGGGGAAGAGAGCCGTTTCATCAGGCTCCACTGGCATCGTGACTTCTGATGCCCGCCTCCTTATAGTGAACGCCGATGATTTCGGCATGAGCCCCGAAATAAATGAGGGGATCATCCTCGGTTTTCGGCGCGGAGTCATCACCGAGACATCCCTGATGTCCAAAGGTCCCTTCGCCAAGGAGGCGGCGAGGGAGGCCCTGGAGCAGGGAATAGAGGCCGGCATCCACATAGACCTCGATCGCCTGCTCGGCTGGTATTCTCCTGGAGGGGAACGTTTCAGCCGGCAAGAACTGACGGCCATGATGAAAGAAGAGGGGTTCTTGAGAATTCTCTCCCGCGAAATAGAGGAGCAGATAGAGCTCTTCCTCTCCTTCGGCCTGAGTCCCTCTCACATCAACACTCACCACCACGTCCATGGATTCCTCCCTGTATTCCGATTGATGATCGAGGCAGCCCAAAGATTCGGCATCAGGGCCATGAGGTTCAGCCGCACCGGATATCGTCTCCCAACCCGCCAGGACATCCCCTTCTCCCCCTCCATTTATCGGGAGATGGAGGCGGAGCTGAGACGAAGGGGGATGATCTTTGCCGAACAGATGATCGAGGGAATTGAGACCTTTATGGGCCAAGAGATTAAAGGGATCACAGAGCTCGTCCTCCACCCCGCAAAAGGGGGGGAGGAATGGAGGAGGAAGGAGCTGGAAGGGGTTCTATCGTCCTCCTTCCGGGAAAAGCTCCAAAAAGAGGGCGTTAAGCTCACCTCCTTTAGGCGCTTGGCGGCTTCCCAGTTGACAACGAGAGGTCGAGAAGAATATAGTCTCTGAAAGCCCTCCAGGAGGAGTGAGTATGAAAAAGGCAGGATTAGGTCTTCTCATCCTCTGGTTAGCCATCTCCTCCTCGTCCCTCCGGGCTGAGGAGGAGATCAGGGTCGCCCTCCTCCCCTTCACCGTCCATGCCCAAGAGGACCTCACCCACCTCCAGAAGGGGATATGGGATATCATCTCCAGCCGCCTCATGGCGGAAGGAAAGATTCAGGTGATCTCCAGGTCGGTCCTTCATCGCTTCCTTTACGAGCTAAAAGGAGCGGAGATAACCGAGAAGGAGGCCCGGTGGTTGGGTTACAGGGTCGGGGCCGATTACGTGGTCATGGGGAGCATAACCAAGGTGGGCGATTACATAAGCCTCGACGCCAAGGTGATCAATATAACGGGAGAGCGCCCTGTGCTTTCGGTGTTCGCCCAGCACAGGGGCTTAGAGGAGGTCATGGTAAAGATCGACGCTTTTGCCAACGACATCCGGGACAGGATCCTGAAGAAGGAGGTGACCTATCTTCGCTCCCCAGGACAGCTGAAGGCCCAGCTCCTCTACCAAGCAATAGGCTATACCAAGTTGAGGCGCTTCCCCAAGGTCGCCTTAAAGGGGGTGGATGTGGGGGATGTGGATGGGGACGGCAGAAATGAGATAATCCTCATAAGCAAGAACCAACTCTGGATCTACCGCGATACCGGGGAGAAGCTGGAGATGGTGGCCGAGCTGAAGGGGGCGACGTCGGAAAACTTCCTCACCGTCGATGTCCTCGACCTCGACGGAGATGGCAAGGCGGAGATCGCCGTAACCGACGTGATCGAGGACACCCTCAACTCCTTCATCCTCCGGTACGGCGAAGGGGGGGTGCGCCGGATCGCCAAGGCCTTGAACTGGTATCTGAGGGCAAGGAGGTTGCCTGAGAAGGGGACGGTCCTCCTCGTCCAGAGGATGGGGAACGATACCGACTATGAAGGGCCGATAAGGGTAGTCCAGTGGAAGGGGGAGTTCCATGTGGGTCCAGCGTTGAAGGGGCTGCCCAAGGAGGTGGAGGACCTCTTCTCCTTCTATTATGGCTATCTGACCGAATCGGGGGAGCTGGAGGTCCTATACCTGAACCCTGGAGGGGAGCTGGAGGTCCTCTCGCTGGGGGGAGAACTCCTCTGGAAGTCCAAAACGGGATACGGCCTTTCGGACAACTACTTCGATCGCCCTCAGGTCTTCGCCGACCGCAAGGGGATGCCCACACCCTTCCCTCGCCGGGTCTACTTGCCCACCAGGATCATCGTGAAGGATCTGGATGGGGACGGCTTCGACGAGGTGACCCTGATCGTGAACCGGTTCAAGACCGGGGAGCACTTCGAGAAGGTGCGGGCCTACGACAGGGGATACATAGAGGGGCTCGTGTGGGATGGCATGGCCTTGGCCCAGGCTTGGCGCACCCAGGACATCCCAGGGTATGTGGCCGATATCGCCATAAAGGATTCGGACAACGACGGAAGGGACGAATTGGTGGCCGTCTCCGTGTACGGCCATTTCTTGAAGAAGGAGGCCCGCAGTAACCTCCTCGTCTTCGAACTTTACGAATAGCTCACTTCCCTATACAGAAACGGGAGAAGATCATATCGAGGACCTCCTCAGGGGTCGTCTCCCCGACGATCTCCCCCAGCAGGGAGAGTCCCCTCCTCAGCTCTATGGCCACTATGTCCCACGGAATCCCCCGATCGAGCCCCTCCCTTAGCCCCTGAAGCACCCCCTCGAGCTCCTCCAGGATCCTCCTGTGCCTCAGGTTTACGGGCACAAGCTCCCCTTCCCCCCTTTTGAGATGCCTCTCCTTGATCGCTCTCACCATCCCCCGCTTCAGTTCCTCTATTCCTTCCCCCCTCAGGGCGGAGATCACAAAGAGGTCCTCCACCCCAGCCTCCTCCCTCACTTCGGAAGGGGAAATCGCCGGGGGGAGGTCCGCCTTGTTGAGCACCAGCAGGGAGGACTTCCCCTCCTCCCTCAGGAGTCTAAAAATTTCCCTGTCCTCCTCCTCCAGGGGGGCGCTCCTGTCCACCATAAGCAGGACCAGATGGGCCTCCCGCAGCTTCTCCTCGGCCAGCCTCACCCCTTCCTCCTCTATCGGCCCCCTTGCCCTTCCCAGCCCGGCCATATCGGCAATCCTCAAGGGCACTCCCTCCAGCACCACCGTCTCCTCGATCACATCAGTAGTGGTCCCAGGGATGGGGGTAACGATCGCCCTCCTCCTCTCCAAGAGCCGATTCAGGAGGGAGGATTTCCCCACGTTGGGTTTCCCCACGATGACCACCTTCACCCCTCCCCTCCATATCTCCCCCTCCTCGTACCCGGAGATGAGTTCCCTTACCCTCCCGATGACCCGTTCGATCCCCTCCCTCACCCCCTCCTGGGGAGGGGGCTCGATATCCTCCTCCGGAAAGTCGATATACGCCTCAATGGGGACCAGGATCTCCACCACCTCCCTCCGCAGGGCCTCCACCTCCCGCGAGAGCCTTCCCCGGAGCTGCTCGTGGGCCAGGCGGAGCCCCTCGCGCGTTTTGGCCTGGACGATCTCCAGGACCGCCTCCGCCTGAGCGAGGTCTATCCTGCCTGAAAGGAAGGCCCTCCGGGTGAACTCTCCTGGCTCCGCCCCCCGCGCCCCCTCCCTGAGCACCACCTCCAGGACCCGCTCCAGGACCAGGTACCCCCCGTGACAGCTTATCTCCACCACGTCCTCCCGCGTATAGGTGCGAGGGGCCTTCATGTAGGTGAGGAGGGCCTCGTCTATCACCTCCCCTGTGGAAGGGTCGATGACATCTCCGTAGCGAACCTGATGGGAAGTGAGCTCATAGGGGGGGCGGCGGGGGCGGAAGACCTTCTGGGCTATCTGGAGGGCCTGGGGGCCGCTTATCCTGACGATGCCTATCCCTCCCTCCCCGTAGGGGGTGGCGATGGCAGCGATGGTGTCCTCCTGAGGGGAGCTCATCCCTCTGGGCCGAGGGGTGTTTCACGTGAAACGTCCTTGGGGATGATGGAGACCCTCCTCCTGGACCCCTCCCCCACGCTGCGGGTCTCCACGGCCTCATCATCCCGGAGGAGGAGATGGACGACCCTCCTCTCCTCGGCGCTCATCGGGGGCAAAAGGACCCTCCTGCCGCTTGTCTTCGCCCTCCTGGCCATCCTCAGGGCGATCTCCCGCACCCTCTCCGCGCGCTTCCTCTTGTACCCCTCCACATCGAGGAAGAGGCTGACCCTCCTCTTTGCGTACTTTGCCATCATCTTGGAAAGGAGATATCGGAAGGCCTCCAGGGTTTGACCATGGCGGCCTATGAGCAACCCGCTTCCGTCACCGGTTACCTCGACCCGGAGCCCGTCCTCTTCGACCCTCACCTCTGCCCGGGCTTCAGGGACGATGGCCTTGGCGATCCGCTCCGCGGCCTCGAGGGCGAACTCGGCCACCCTCTCCCCCTTGAGCCAGGCCCTCACCTTCACCCTCTTGGGGGAAAGGGGGCCGAAGATCCCCCTTTCCTCTACCACCTCAAACTCCAGCTCTTCCCTCCTTCTCCCCAGCTTTCGGGAGATCCTCTCCTTAAGCTCCTCAGCATCCCTTCCTTCCAGCTCTATCAGGGGCATGGGCACCTCCTCAGGCCTTCCTCTCGATGTAAAGTTGGTGAAGGATGCCCAGCAGGTTGGTCACCAGCCAATAGAGAACGAGCCCTGAGGGGAAGTTGAGAAAGATGAAGGTGAAGATGATGGGCATAAAGGTCATCATCTTGCCCTGGGTCGGGTCGGTAGGGGGGGTGGTCATCTTCTGCTGGATGAACATGGTGGCTCCCATCAGCAAGGGGGTGATGTAAGTGGGGTCCTTGTCGGAGAGGTCCCTGAGCCAGAGCACAAAGGGGGCATGGCGCAGTTCGATGGAGGCGAGCAGGGCCCGGTAGAGGGCGAAGAAGACCGGAATCTGCAACAGGAGGGGGAGGCAGCCTCCGAAGGGGTTGATCTTTCGGCGACGGTAAAGTTCGAGGATCTCCCGGTTGAGACGCTCTTTGTCCCCCTTGTACTTTTGCTGCAGCCTCTTTATCTCGGGTTGCAGCTTCTGGAGCTCCTTCATCGCCTTCTGGCTCTTCAGGGTAAGGGGGGTGAAGAGGATCTTCAGGAGTATGGCCAAGATGATGATGTCCAGGCCGTAGTTCCCGGTGAACTTGTGGGTCAGCTTCATGAGCTTGAGGATGGGAACCGCGATGATGGAAAAGGTCCCGTAATCTACGAGCTTTTTCGCCGTCGGGGTTACCTGGGCCAGGAGCTCGGGGATCTTGGGACCGAGAAAGAGGGTATAGGTCCACTGAAGGCCCTCCCCTTCTTCTCGCTCAGCCCTGCTCAAGAGGGAGACGGAGACGACCTTCCCCTTTACGGGGGCGATGGTGGCCGTGCCCTTGCCCATTATGGGGCAGATCAGGGAAGTGAAGTAACCCTGGTCGAAGGCGAGCCACTGTACCTCCTCGACCTTCAAGGGCCCTTTCTTCAGGGCCTTGGGTTTTACCTTCTCGACTTTGCCCGAGGAGAAGTATATGGGGCCGTAAAAACGGTAATATCCCGCCTTCCCCTTCGCTTCCCCTACCCAGGCGAGCTCTGCCACCGCATCGGAGGACCCACCGTCCTTCCAGATGACCTTAAGGTCTACCCGGTAACTTTCGGCGTGGAAGGTGTACTCCTTGATAAGGGTCCCTCCATGAGGGGAGTGCCAGAGGAACCTCAGCTTCGCCTCGCCCCTGGAGAGCTCGACCTCCCTCTTAGGGCACTCCCAGGAGATGTGCTCATCGTAGGGGATCTCATCCCCGGGGAAACGCAATCCCAAGGGGAGCAGGCCGACGTCCTTCTCCTCCACCAGATTTACCGGTTCAGGGGGAGGGGGCTCTTGGAACCTCCGCCCCATGAGGTGGGTGATCACCCTCTGGACCCACTTCCCCAGGGGATGGAGCTCTATCCTGTCCTTGTAGGCCTTAAGCCGCCACTCCTTGAGCCTCGCACCGTAAAGGGAGAAGATGGCGTCGTAGAGGGGCGTGCTGACCTTGACCTCTCCATAGATCCCTTTTACCTCCTCGACCCGTGGAGGGGGCTGGGGAGGGGATTCCCTCTTCAGGGGGCGGGAAACCGCCTTCTGAGGGCGGGGTCGCCTCTTCAGGTACTTCTCCGTGTACCACCACTGATAGAAGACCATCACCAGGATGGAGAGAACCAGGGCAAGCAGTAAACGAAAGGTCATCTCCTTTGCCTCCGCCCCTGCCTATTTTACCGGATCGTATCCCCCAGGGCAAAAGGGGTGGCAACGCAGGAGCCTCTTGAGCGCCATCCAGCCGCCCTTCCAGGGGCCATAGCGCCCAATGGCCTCCATCGCGTACTGAGAGCAGGTGGGGGTAAAGCGGCAGTTACGGCCGAGGAGGGGGGAGATAAGACGGTAGGCCTTAAGAAGGGTCAGAAGCACCTCCCGGAGGACCTCATTCCCCCGGCTGATGCAGCTCCTCATCCTTCCTCTCTCCCTGAAGCAGGAAATGAAGTTCCCTCACCACTTCTTGATATTTGAGCTCCTCAGCGCCCTTTTTCCCGATGATCAGATAATCGGTCGAGGGGCGAAGACGGTCCTTATGGCGACGGAAGAACTCCCTGATGAGCCTCTTCACCCGATTCCTCGCCACCGCACCCCCCACCTTCTTCCCGGCCACCGCCGCGATCCTGGGAAAGCCGACGGAGTTCCTGCGCAGAAAGATGGTAAAGAGGGGCGTGTGGAGTCTTTTCCCTTCTTGATATATGGCCTCGAAGTCCCTCTTGAGCCTTATTCGCTCCTCCTTGCTCAGCCCCTCCCGCTTTCTCATACGGTGAGCTTCTTTCGGCCCTTCGCCCGCCGCCTCCTTATGACCTCCTGCCCCCCTTTGGTGCTCATCCTCTTGAGGAAACCGTGGGTCCTCTTTCTGCTTAGGTTGCTCGGTTGATATGTCCTCTTCATCTCTCCTCTCCCTCATCTTTTCAGAGGGGCCTCAGTTAATCACACCCCTCCCCAGCTGTCAAGCAGGGCCTCCTGAACTCCGCATCCCACACCGGATCCAATACCCCCTTCAGCTCCTCGTCATAGGAGAGCAGCCCCCGGTGATAGTCTTCGTCATCAAGGATCTGGAGGGCAGAGGGATCGGCGGCCTTGATCTTCATTTCCCTGAGCAATCTCCAGATGACCTCATGATGATCCCTGATGGGGCATGGAAGGATCAGATTTCCCCTCTCCCCGGGGGGCTTTCCTAAGGCATATTCTTCCTGCCATTCCCTGATCTTCCGGAAGAAGTTGGATTTCAGGACATCGTCTAAGCTCCCTCCACGCCGGTAGATCTCGAGGATGTTATCCTCATAGTAGGGGACGAAGACACAGGGCATAACGTTCCCATTCCAGTCCACATAAAGGTACCCTCCCATTCTGCCGGCGGCCAAGCAGCCATCGGTCATCACCCCCTGGTTCCAAAAGTCTATGTAATTGTAGCCAGCCTTGATCGCCTCCACGTCCCTGCGGAACATTTCCAGGCGCTGCTCCGCGGTGACCATCTCCCTCAAGTTATATCCCCTCCCTATGGGCATGTACTGAAAAAGCCAGCCGTAGAAGGCCCCCTCTTCATCGAAGAAAAAGCGCAAAAACTCCCGGCTCGTCACCTCGTCCCAGTTCTCCCTGTCGGCCACCACCGATATCCCGAAGGGGACACCCACCTTCCTCAGCCTCTCGAAGGCCTGGAGCACCTTCTTAAAAGTCCCTTTCCCCCGCCTCTTGTCCGTTTTCTCTTCAAACCCCTCCACCGAGATCACCGGGGTGAAGTTTCCCGCCTCGGCCAGGGAATCAGCAACCTTCTCATCTATAAGGGTACCGTTGGTATAAACCATGAAGAAGTTGTCATCGTGCTGCTTGGCGAGCTCTACGATACCCTTACCCTCGCTCTCCCAGAGGAAGGGCTCTCCACCCGAGACCACGGTGAAGTGAGAATGCCAGAGGAGGGTCTTCTCCCTCAATATCCTGCTGACGACGCTGTAGGGGAGGGAGCCCCCGGTGTGGGAGCTGCTGCCCGCATAACAACCAGGACAATGGAGGTTGCAGCGCTGGGTGGGGCTTATCACTATGAAAGAAGGACGAGGAGCCGCCTCCTTTCCCCTCACCTTATCTCTTTCTTCGATGTCTTCAAGGAGGACACCCCGGGCAAAGACCCTCGCCATCCGGTGAAATACCTCCTTGCTCATCCACCCCCTTCTCAGATGGCGATCGGTGCACCGGAGTAGGTTTCGGACGAAATAGAACTTGAGCTCTTGGGCAGGCCTTATCGCTTCCCTCTCCTCCTCGACAACCGCCTTCCAGAGGAGCTGCTCCATGCGCCCGATGAGCAGACCCCTTAAGGCCCCTATATCCAGGAAGAGGACTCCTACCTGACAGAGGTTTTCCAAAAAGCGGCGTCTGATCCCTTTCATTTTACACAAAATATATATCCTTTGCGGGAGGCCTTCAAGGTAACTGGACAGCAGGAAGGATGTTGGGTTAAAGTTCAAACGGTCCGGGGACGAGATGCTTCTGCTCGCCATAGAAACCTCCTGTGATGACACCGCTGCTGCCCTAATAGAGGACGGGAAGAAGGTCCTCTCCTCCCTCGTCTCCTCTCAGGAGGAAGTCCACCGGAGATACGGAGGAGTGGTGCCCGAACTCGCCTCCCGCCACCACGTGCGAAACATCGTGCCCATCGTGAAGGGGGCACTGGAGGAGGCCCGCAAGGGATGGGGAGAACTGGACGGAGTGGCGGTGACCAGAGGCCCTGGCCTTGTAGGATCGCTGCTCGTGGGGATATCCTTGGGGAAGGCGATCGCTTATGCCCTGGGGCTCCCTCTGGTAGGGGTAAATCACCTGATAGGGCACCTGATGGCGATCTTTCTCGAAAGGGAAGTCCCCTTCCCCTTTATCGGCCTGGTCGCCTCTGGAGGACATACCTCCCTCTACCTGGTCAAGGGCTATCTTGACGCATCGCTTCTCGGGGCGACCAGGGACGATGCGGCAGGGGAGGCCTTCGATAAGGTGGCAAAGTACCTGGGATTGGGTTATCCCGGGGGAAGGGTGATCGAGGCCCTCGCTCGCAAGGGGGACCCGGGGGCGATCCCCTTCCCCCGGGCCTATCTTAGCCCGGACTCCTTAGAGTTCAGCTTCAGCGGGGTGAAGACCGCCGTCGTCCAGTTCCTCCGTTCCCATAGGGTGGCTGAAAGGGACCTTCCTGATATCGCTGCCTCCTTCCAGGAGGCGATCATCGACGTGCTCGTCTCCAAGGCCATAAGGGCCGCCGAGACATACCGCATCCCGAGGGTAGTCGTAGCGGGAGGGGTGGCCTCCAACGCCCGGTTTCGGGAGAAGTTCGAGGAAGAAGCGGCCGAAAGGGGGATAGAGGTCTCCTTCCCCTCCCCTCACCTCTGCACCGATAACGCGGCGATGATCGGGGTCGTGGGGTATCACCTCCTGCTGAAGGGGAGAAGGGACGGATGGGAGATGAACGCCCTTTCCCGCTGGCCCTCGCCCGGGGAGGGGAGGTGAAGGGAAGGTCCTTAAGGGGGCTCCTGAGGGAAGCGAGGCGAAGGGGACTCTTTCCCCACAAGGCCTTAGGACAGCACTTCCTCATCCACAGGGGGATAGCGAAGAGGATCGTAGAAGGGGCAGAGATCAAGGGGGAGGACGTGGTTCTGGAGGTGGGCCCCGGGATAGGAGGGCTCACCTTCCTTCTGCTGGGGAGGGCGAAGAAGGTCATAGCGGTCGAGATAGACGAGAGGCTCGCTGCCTTCCTCGAGGAGATGGCGGAAGGGGACCCAAGGCTCCTCATCCTGCAGGATGATGCCTTGAGGCTTGACCTTTCGGCCCTGGCCGGGCGGGAAGGGGGGAAACTCAAGGTGGTCTCCAACCTCCCCTATAACGTCTCCACCCCTCTGTTCTTTCATTTTCTGTCCCATCGGGAGGCCCTCACCTCCCTCACCCTCATGTTTCAAAGGGAGGTGGCCGAGAGGATAACCTCTCCCCCTGGCAGAAAGAGCTATGGCATCCTCGCGGTCTACGCCGGACTCTATACCCGCGCACAGATCCTCTTTCACGTCCCCCCCCAGGCCTTCTGGCCCCCTCCACAGGTGGAAGGGGCCGTCGTCCGCCTTGAGGTGCTCCCCCATCCTGTCGTTCCGATGGAGGATCCCCACCTCTTTCAGCGGGTCCTTCAGGCCTGCTTCCAGAAGAGGAGAAAGACCCTGCTTAACGCCCTCTCCTCCGCAGGTCTCGGCACAAAGGAGGAACTACGAGGGCTCCTTCAGGGGCTCGGGCTCGACCCCCAAAGGAGGGGGGAGACCCTGTCGGTGGAGGAATTGGCCAACCTGACCAACGTCCTTTCCAAAAGGGAAAAGTTTTGATAAATTGTTCAAAACAAAGACACTACCTGAAGGAGGCAGCGATGGGCTTTCCCTACACGCGGTTGAGGAGGTTGCGGGAAAATGGGAGATTGCGGGAGATGGTGCGGGAAACGAGACTTGCCGTGGAAGACCTGATCTATCCCCTCTTCGTCTGTCCGGGCAAGGGGGTGAGGAACCCCATCGGATCGATGCCTGGCTGTTATCAGCTATCGGTGGACGAGCTCCTAAAGGAGGCAAAAGAGGTCAAGGCCCTGGGTATCCCGGCGGTGATCCTCTTTGGCATTCCGGAGAGGAAGGACGAGAGGGGTTCTGAGGCCTACTCCGATGAAGGAATCGTGCAGAGGGCCGTAAGGGCTTTGAAGGAATCGGTGCCCGAGCTTCTGGTCATCACCGATGTCTGTTTGTGTGAATATACGAGCCACGGACACTGTGGGCTTGTGGAGGGGGAGAGGATATTGAACGATCCCACCCTGGAGCTTCTGGCGAAACAGGCCCTATCCCACGTGCGGGCAGGGGCCGATATGGTCGCCCCCTCTGACATGATGGACGGAAGGGTCAAGGCCATAAGGGAGGCCCTGGAAGGGGAAGGCTACCATCACGTCCCCATAATGTCTTACAGTGCGAAGTATGCCTCTGGCTTTTACGGCCCCTTTCGGGAGGCCGCCGAGTCCCCTCCCCAGTTCGGAGATCGCTCCACATATCAGATGGATCCGGCCAACAGCGACGAGGCCTTACGGGAGGTGGCCCTCGACTTGGAGGAGGGAGCGGACATCGTGATGGTCAAGCCCGCCTTGGCCTATCTGGACATCCTCAGGCGGGTCAAGGAGACCTTCAAAGTACCGGTGGCCGCCTATAACGTGAGCGGAGAGTATGCGATGATAAAGGCGGCAGGTCGCCTCGGATGGCTTGACGAGGAGAGGGTGATGATGGAGGTCCTCCTCTCGATCAAGAGGGCAGGGGCGGACCTGATCCTCACCTATTTCGCCAAAGAAGTGGCCCGCCTGTTGGGAGGATAAGTTTTGTCGCCTTTATGACAAATTTTTGCCCTGATGTTTGCCCATCTCGAAGGATGACCTCCGTTTTAAACGGCACAGATCTTGCAAAACCATGAAGCTTAAAGCCGACCTGATGATGATAGCTTGGGAACTGACCAGAAGCTGCAACCTGAACTGCCTCCACTGCAGAGCAGCAGCGGAGAGGGGACCATATGAGGGGGAGCTCTCGACTGAGGAGGCCCTCGCCTTCATAGACGAGGTGGTCTCCTTCAGCAGGCCGGTGCTCATCCTCACGGGAGGAGAACCCCTCATGCGGGAGGACGTCTTTACCCTGGCCCGGTACGCCACGGGGAAGGGACTGAGGGTGGTCATGGCAACGAACGGGACTCTGATCACCCCTGAGATCGTCTCCCGGATGAGGGAGGCGGGGGTGAAGAGGGTGAGCGTGAGCATCGATGGCGCTACACCCCAAAGTCACGATGCCTTCCGGGGGGTCAATGGGGCCTTCGAGGAGGCGATGAGGGGGATCAGATACCTCCGGGAGGGAGGAGTGGAGGTCCAGATAAATACTACCCTGACGCGGAGGAACGTGAAGGAGCTCGACTCCTTCATCCGGCTGACGGAGGAGGTGGGGGCAGTGGCCTACCACATCTTCCTCCTCGTTCCGACCGGCAGGGGGAAGGAGATGAAGGGTGAGGAGGTCTCCGCAGAGGAGTACGAGCAGGTCCTTGAGCGATTTTACGACCTGAGCAAGAGGGTCCCCCTTCAATTCAAGGCCACCTGCGCCCCCCAGTACTATCGCATAGCCGCCCAGAAGGGGGAGCGACTGAGGGAAAGGAGCAGAGACGCCCTACATACCTTCACGAGGGGCTGCTTAGGGGGGGTCGGCTTCTGTTTCCTTTCCCATCGGGGGGATGTGCAGCCCTGCGGTTACCTAGAGGTGGTGGCGGGCAACATAAGGGAGAGGGGGTTCAGGGAGATATGGGAGGAGAGCGAGCTCTTCCAGAAGCTGAGGAATCCGGACAATTACAGGGGAAAGTGTGGAAGGTGTGAATACAGGGTGATATGCGGGGGGTGCAGGGCGAGGGCCTTTGCCGCAACGGGCGATTATCTTGAAGAAGAGCCCCTCTGCCCTTATGAACCCCGCCGGTCTAAGGATGTGGGATTGGCTTAAAAAGGGACGGTCTGATATCCCTCTGACGGAGGACCCCTCCTTCTACCGGAGGATAGTGGAAGAGGTGGAAGTCTCTTTGCTCTTCATAGACCCGGAGGGAAGGATCGTCTATGCCAACCCGAGGGCCAAGAAGTTCATGGGGAAGGAGATCGTCGGCAGGACGGTGGAGGAGGTCGCCAGGAGGGCCGAATTCGTTGACCCGAGGGATGCCGAGAAGATCATCGAGAGCTTCCGGCGAAGACAGAGGGGGGAAGAGGCTCCCCCCTGCAGGATCCAGGTCGCCTTCAAGGGGGGGCGGAGGGCCTGGGTGGACATAGAAGGGAAGGCCCGGTGGAGGGGGAGGAGGTTTGAGGGCACATACATAGTGGCGAGGGACGTCACCCCTTTGGTAGAACAGGCCAAGGAGAGCGAGGAGAAGAGGATGCTGGTGGAGGCGATCTGCGACTGCACACCGGACGCCATAATGATATCCGATAAGAAGGGCATCATCTCCTTCTTCAATCGAGGAGCAGAGGAGATCTTCGGCTATAAGGCGGAGGAAGTAATAGGGACCGAGGTCTCGCAGTACTTCGTCTCGGTCGATCAGGCCAAGGAGGTGAAGAGGGCCCTTCTGGATTCCCCCGAGGGATGGGTAAAGAACATGATCGTGAAGTTCAGGCACAAAGAGGGCAGGGAGGTGCTCTTGAGCCTTTCCGCTGCCCTGCTGCCCTCTGAAGGGGAGGACCTGAAGATACTGGTCATCGGCAAGGACGTTACGGACGACTACAAGAGGGCCGAGGAGATCAAGGCGCTTAAGGAGTTCAACGAATATGTGTTCAACTCTTTAGGCGAAGGGCTTAACGTGGTGGACAAAGATGGTATAATCACCCAAGCGAACCTCAAGATGGCCCAACTCATTGGTCTCGATTCGCCGCAGGAGCTAATCGGAAAAGAAGTGAGGGAATTTTTTGCCCCGGAGTCGTGGAAGGTTATGGAAGAGGAGCTCAGGAGGCTCAAGAGGGGAAAGAGGAGCCGGTACGAGGCCTTCCTCATCACCAGAAAGGGGGAGAAGGTACCCGTGATGGTCAGCGGAACCCCCCTTATGGAAGGGGAAGAGTATAAAGGGAGCATCGCCGTCTTCACCGATATCCGGGAGCTTAAGGCGAAGGAAGAGGAGCTGAAGGCGAAGGTGGCCGAGCTGGAGAAGTGGTACAGGCTCACTGTGGACCGGGAGCTGAAGATGATAGAGTTGAAGAACAGGATACGGGAACTGGAGGAGAAGCTCGGCATGAGAGAGGAGGAGACGTGATGAGCTCAGCACTCCTCATCGCGGGGTTCTCTTCCCTTCTGGTCTCCCTGATCTTTCTCACCGTGGCCTATTTGAGGCAAAGGCGACTTTACGAGCAGATCCTCAACGAGATAAAGAGGGCCATAGAGGAGCTGGCCAAGGGAGAAGGGCCTAAGGAGATAAACATCAGGGACTCCGCTTCGCCCAAGCTCCTCTCCTCGATCATCGATGGGGTAAAGAAGCTCTCTGAGGAGAAGATGGAGAGGGAGGAGAGGTTGAGCGACCTGGAGAAGGCGGAGAAGGCGATGCTCAACCTGCTCGAGGACATGGACGAGACGAAAAAGGAGCTCCATCGCATGAGCATCACCGATGAGCTCACCGGCCTCTACAACCGGAGGATGTTCTACCAGGTGTTGGAGGAGGAGTCCCGGCGGGCCGAGGCAGAGGGGAGGCCCTTCTCCCTTATGATCATGGACCTTGACAACTTCAAGGCCTACAATGATGAGTTCGGGCACTTAGAGGGGGACAAGGCCCTTCAGGAGATAGCTAAGGTATTTGAGGAGGCGATAAGGAAGGACAAGGATAAGGTCTTCAGGATGGGTGGGGATGAGTTCGCCATCGTCCTGCCCGACACCACGAAGGGTCTCGCCTCAGTAATTGCGAACAGGATAAGGGAGAGGCTCCGCGAGAGGTGGGATGGGAGGTTCAGCATAAGCATCGGTATAACCCAGTACCGTCCGGGGACGGACATTACCCATCTGATCCAGAGGGCGGACAAGGCGATGTACGAAGAGAAGAAGCGAAAGAAAGCGGGGAATGCCAGCACCAATAAAGAGGCTCTTCCTAATTGATGGAAGTTCCTATATCTTCCGCGCCTTTTACGCCATAAGGGGGCTTTCCACCTCAAAGGGATTCCCCACCAACGCTATCTTCGGCTTCACTTCCATGCTCCTGAAGATCCTGAAGGATCACCGCCCGGAGGCGATGGCGGTGGTCTTCGATGCAAAGGGCCCTTCCTTCCGCTCTGGGATCTTCAGGGAGTACAAGGCAAATCGGCCCCCCCTCTCCGATGACCTCTCCCGGCAGATCCCTTACATAAAGGAGATCGTTGAGGCCTTCCGGATCCCCATCCTAGAGAAGGAGGGCTATGAGGCCGATGACCTGATAGGGACCGTGGCGAAGAGGGCAAGGGGAGAGGGGATCGATGTGGTGATAGTGAGCGGGGACAAGGACCTGCTGCAGCTCGTCGACGAGAGAGTGACCCAGCTTGACACCATGAGAGACGAGCTCTACGGGCCGAAGGAGGTGGAGGCCAAGCTCGGGGTAAAGCCCTCCTCGATCCCTGACATGATGGGGTTATGCGGCGATCCCATAGATAACATCCCCGGGGTCCCGGGGATAGGGAAGAAGACGGCCCAGGAACTGATCCGTCGCTACGGTTCCTTGGAGGCCCTGCTGGAGAGGGCCGAGGAGGACCCGGGGATAAGGAAGAGGTTAAAGGAGGCGATCAGGCAGAATCGCCAACAGGCCCTCCTCAGCAAGCAACTGGCCACCATCGACACTCAGGTTCCCCTCGAGTTCCGCTGGGAGGACTTCCGCCTCGCCCCCCCCGATGAGGAGAGGCTCAAGGCGATATTCAGGGAACTGGAGTTTCACCGATTCCTCAAAGAGCTCTTTCCAGAAAGGACCCTCTCAGAGGAAGGTTACCATCTGGTGACCGAGAAAGAAGACCTGGAGGCCTTGGTGAGGAGGCTCCGGAAGGCAGAGGGTTTTGCCCTCGACCTGGAGAGCACCTCCAGAGACCCGATGATGGCCCAGCTCGTGGGATTCGCCATTTCCCTCTCCCCCCACGAGGCCTACTACATCCCAGTGGGCCACGACTACCTGGGCGCCCCCCCTCAGCTCCCCGCAGATGAGGTCCTCACCCGCCTTAAAAGGGTCCTGGAGGATGAGGGAATCAAAAAATATGGACAAAATATAAAGTATGATTACATCATCCTGGGGCGGTATGGGGTGAAGCTCAGGGGGATAAGCTGTGATGCCATGGTCGCTGCCTATCTGCTCGATCCCACGAGGCGGGTCTACAACCTGGAGAGCCTTGCCCAGCAGTTCCTGGGTCACCAGATGATCACCTACAAGGAGGTGGTGGGGAAGGGGGAGGGGTTTCAGAAGGTGGAGCTTGAGCAGGCGAAGCGGTATGCCTGTGAGGATGCGGACGTGACCTTCCTTCTGGCCGGGGAACTCCTGGGGAGACTGGGGCAGGAGGGATTGAAGGGGCTCTTCGAGAGGGTAGAGCTCCCCCTGATCGAGGTCCTGGCCGAGATGGAGATGTGGGGGGTAAGGGTGGATGTGGGGCAGCTGGGGGAGTTCTCAAAGGAACTGGAGGGGCGGCTCTGGAGACTTGAGGAGGAGATCCAGCGAATGGCCGGGGTAAGGTTCAACCTGAACTCGCCCCAGCAGGTGGGGAAGGTCCTCTTTGAGAGGCTGGGACTTCCCGTAAAGAAGAGGACGAAGACCGGTTACTCCACCGATGTGGAGGTGCTCCAATCCTTGGCCAGGGAGTATGAGATAGCCCGGCTGCTCCTGGAGTACAGGGGGCTGGCGAAACTGAAGTCCACCTATGTGGACGCCCTCCCGAAGATGATAAATCCGGAGACGGGGAGGATACATACCTCCTACAATCAGACGGCCACCGCCACGGGCCGCCTCTCCTCAAGCGAACCAAACCTGCAGAACATCCCCATAAGGACGGAGGAAGGACGGAGGATAAGGGAGGCCTTCATCCCTGAGGAGGGATGGGTCCTTTTAGGGGCGGATTACTCACAGATCGAGCTGAGGATCCTGGCCCACCTCTCGGCCGACCCCACCCTGATCGAGGCGTTCCGGAGGGAGGAGGATATCCACACCCGCACCGCCTGTGAGGTCTTCGGTGTGGGGCCCGATGAGGTGACCCCGGAGATGAGGCGGGAGGCGAAGGTGATAAACTTCGGGATAATCTACGGGATGAGCCCCTATGGGCTATCGAAGGAGCTGGGGGTAGAGCCCAAGGTGGCGGCCCGCTACATCGAGGATTACTTCAAGAGATACCAAGGGGTTAAAGCCTTCATAGAGGGGGTCATCTCGGAGGCGAAAAAAAGGGGGTATGTCACTACCCTTTTCGGCAGGAGGAGGCCCCTGCCGGAGATAAACAGCTCCAACCGCACCGCCCGGCAGTTTGCCGAGCGGACTGCCATCAACACCCCGGTGCAGGGGACGGCCGCGGACCTGATAAAGATGGCAATGGTGAACATCTACAGACGGATCAGGAAAGAGGGGCTTCAGGCAAAGCTCATTATTCAGGTGCACGATGAGCTGATCCTGGAAGTAAAGGAGGAGGAGCTGGAGAGGGCGAAGGAGATGGTGAAGGAGGAGATGGAGGGGGTGAGCGAGCTGCGCGTCCCCCTTAAGGTGGAGATCTCCGCAGGAAAGAACTGGGGAGAGATTCACTGAGGACTTTCCTCCCTCATGAGCGGACTCCATCCTCAAAAGCAACCTTTCCTCGTCTTTGCCGATTCGGAGGGGAAGATCTACGACCTGCCGGATCTCTTCGCTATGGCAAAAGGAGCGACCGGCTTCATCCTGCCCCCCAAGGAGGACTTCATCCCTCTCCCTCCGGGCAGTGAGCTCTTCATGCTCCCCCAGAGGCATCCTGTCGGCCTGGACCCTTCAGGAAAGGCCGTCACCTTGAGGGAGAACCCCTATGGGGAGGGGGCTGCCTGGGCCGTGGCCGCCTTCATCGCCCCGGCCCATACCCAGCTCGGGATAGCGGCTTATGAGGAAGAGGACGGAGCCTCCCCCCTTCCCCTCTTCTCCTACACCGCCGTGGGATGGTCGGAGGGGCGCTTTTGGGTCACGGCCTTCCGCTCTGACCCCGATCCCCGGCAAGATCCCGATGGCTTTGAGATGAAAAAGATAAGGTCGAAGACCCTGAGGAGGCTCAGGTCCCATCCCCATAACCGCCTCCTTCAGCACTTGGGATGGCGATGCTGCCTCACCTACGGCTGTCCTGCCGCAAAGAACCTCTTCCTCAGCCGTTACGAGGCCCCCCTGCCCACCTCCCCTCACTGTAACGCCCGTTGCCTGGGCTGCATATCCTACCAGGAGGGTCCCATCCCGGTGACCCAGCCCCGGATAGAGTTCGTCCCCACGGAGGAGGAGATAGCGGAGGTGGCCGTCCCCCACCTGAGGAAGGCATCCAAGGCGATCGTGAGCTTCGGGCAAGGCTGTGAAGGGGAGCCCCTCCTTCAGGCGCGAAGGGTCGAAGGAGCGATAAGGAGAATTCGGTCCCAGACCTCCCGGGGGACCATAAACCTCAACTCCAACGCCAGCCTGCCAGAGGAGGTGGGGCGGCTTGCCCGGGCGGGTCTGGACTCCCTGAGGGTTACCCTCCCCACGGCCAGGGAGAGATACTACCGGGCATATGTGCGCCCCCAGGGCTTCGGGCTCGAGGAAGTGCGGCAATCCATCCGGATGATGAGGGGGGAGGGGCGGTTCGTGAGCCTCAACTATTTCATCCTTCCCGGCTTCACCGACCAGGAGGAGGAGGTCGAGGCGCTCCTCGAGATCCTGGGTGAGGGAGTGGACTTCATCCAGCTTCGCAACTTCAACATAGATCCCCTCTGGTTCATGCGCTCCGTGGGATTTCAGACTTCCCGGGAGGGGATCGGGATAAAGGGGCTGATTCGAAGGGTGAAGGAGACCTTTCCCCAGATAGGCTTCGGCTATTTCAACCCGGCGGTGAGGGGATGAAGGTGGGGGAAGGGAGGCCTCACTGGTGGGGGCACAGGGAGAGGCTCAGGGAGCGCTTTCTCAGGACAGGGGCCAAGGGGCTTCAGGACTACGAGCTCCTCGAGCTGCTCCTCAGCTATGCCATCCCCCGAAAGGATGTGAAGCCTCAGGCGAAGGAGCTTCTTAGGCGCTTCGGCTCCTTGGCAGGAGTACTGGATGCTCCCCTTGAAGAGGTTCAGGAGGTGAAGGGGATTGGTCCCCGGGCAGCCGCCCTCCTGCGCCTCGCAAAAGAGATGGGCGAAGTCTACCTCGGTGAGCGGATGAGGGGGGTGGACGTGCTGAGTTCGCCTTCCCGGGTCGTCGACTTCTGCCTCTTCCGCCTGAAAGGGGAAGGCGAGGAGAAGTTCATGGTCATCTACCTGAACGTCAAGAACGAGGTGATGGACTACGAGGTTATACAGGAGGGGACGGTGGACCGTTCGGTGGTATACCCCCGCCGGGTGGCTGAAAAGGCCCTACGGAGGAGGGCGGCCTCGGTGATCGTGGTGCACAATCACCCGAGCGGCCATCCTGACCCCTCGCCTGAAGACAGGAGGATAACCCGCGAGCTCGTCGAGGCCTTAAGACCCCTTGAGATAAGGCTCCTCGATCACATAATCGTGGGAAAGAGGGGGTATTTCAGCTTCAGGGAGAGGGGGATCCTTTAGGTCTACTGATTCATGCTGTCCAAGAACTCGTCGTTGGAGGAGGTGACCCGCAACTTGTCGAGGAGAAACTCCATGGCGTCCACGGGATTCATGTTGGTGAGGACCTTCCTCAAGAGCCACACCCGGTGAAGGACCCTCTCATCGAGCAGCAGCTCCTCCTTTCGGGTCCCCGAGCGGTGGATGTCCATGGCGGGAAAGATCCTGCGGTCGGCCAGGCGCCTGTCCAGTACCAGCTCCATGTTCCCTGTCCCCTTGAATTCCTCGAAGATGACCTCATCCATCCGGCTCCCGGTCTCGATCAGGGCCGTGGCGATGATGGTAAGGCTTCCTCCCTCTTCGATGTTTCTCGCCGCGCCGAAGAAGCGCTTCGGCTTCTGAAGGGCGCTCGCCTCTATTCCCCCGGACAGGACCTTGCCGCTGGAAGGGACCACAGCGTTGTAGGCCCTGGCCAGGCGGGTTATGCTGTCAAGGAGTATTATCACGTCTTTTTTGTGTTCCACCATCCTCTTGGCCTTCTCTATGACCATCTCTGCCACCTGTATGTGGCGCTGAGCCGGCTCATCGAAGGTGGAGCTTATCACCTCCCCGTCCACCGTCCTCTCCATGTCGGTCACCTCTTCAGGCCTCTCATCTATGAGGAGGACTATCAGTTCCATCTCATTATGGTTGGCCATTATCGCATGGGCGATGGCCTGAAGGAGCATTGTCTTACCCGTCCTCGGAGGGGCGACGATCAGTCCCCTTTGCCCCTTCCCTATAGGGGTGAGTAGGTCCATGATCCTAGTGGAGTAGTCCTCAGGATCATATTCGAGCTTTATCTTCTCCAGGGGATAAATGGGGGTGAGGTTGTCGAAGAGGATCTTCTCCTTCGCCACCTCAGGGGGTTCATAGTTTATCTTCTCGACCTTCAGAAGGGCAAAATATCGCTCATTGTCCTTCGGGGGACGAACCTGCCCCGCGACGGTGTCTCCGGTACGGAGGTTAAAGCGACGTATCTGAGAAGGGGAGACATAGATATCGTCTGGACCGGGAAGGTAGTTGTAATCAGGGGATCGCAAAAAGCCAAACCCATCGGGGAGGATCTCCAACACCCCCTCTCCATAGATTACCCCGTCCTTTTCCGCCTGGGCCTGAAGGATGGCGTAGATCAGATCCTGCTTACGCATACTGCTTGCCCCTTCAACGTTCAGCTCCTTCGCTATCTCCGTGAGCTCGTTGATCTTCTTTTTTTTCAGCTCTCGCAAGTTTATGACCTCAGGTGCCATCTCTATCCAATCCCTCCTTTCTGGATTTCTTTTAATATCCTTTCCACTTGCTCCTGAGTATAGGGAAGATCTGCGCAGTTGTTCACTATGTAATCGGTATAAGAGACCTTCTCCAAGAGGGGCATCTGGGCCTCTATCCTCCTTTTGGCCTCCTCAAGCCCGATCCCGTCCCTTGCGGCCATCCTCGCTACCTGAAGCTCTTCGGTGGCGTAAACGACTATCAAGACGTCCACCAGTTGATGAAATCCCTTCTCGATGAGAAGGGGAGCATCCAGCACCACTTTCTCCCCCTTGGCCAACTCCCCCCTCAGTTCCCTCTCTATCATGGGGTGAAGGATCTCCTCCAAGAGGGCCCGTTTTTTAGGATCAGAGAAGACCATCTCCCCCAAGATCTTCCTCCTGATCTCCCCCTCCTCATCGAGGATCCCTCTGCCAAAGGCCTCCACCACCCTCCTCCATCCCCCTTTTCCCCTCCTCAGGAGGCGGTGGGCTATGGAGTCGGCATCCACCCTATGAAATCCGGCTCCCTCTATCATTTTCGCCACCGAACTCTTTCCCGAGCAGATACCCCCTGTCACTCCTATGATCATTATGTCACAAACTTTATGCCAGGATTTGAGGCAGGACTCAGGAAGTCTGTATCATATGTCCAGATTCTCCACCATTAGGGCATGCTCTTCGATAAAACGCCTCCTCTCTTCCACCTGATCTCCCATCAGGACGGTGAATATCTCGTCAGCCACTACCGCATCTTCCACCCTCACCCGAAGGAGATGACGGGTATCGGGGTTCATGGTGGTCTCCCATAGCTGCTCCGGGTTCATCTCCCCCAGCCCCTTGTACCTTTGGATGTAAAGGCCTTCTTTGCCGATCTCCTTCACCCTCTCCAGGACCTCTGAGGCTGAGAGGAGCTTCGTCCTCCTCCCACGGTAAATCAGAGAAAAGGGCGGACGGCTCAACGATCGTGTGTTCAGATATACGGAGAGAAGCTGCTCATAGTCATTGGATGTGACCAGTTCCCAATTTACCTTTCTTCGGACCCTTCTGCCGTTTATCTTGCCGATGATGGAAAGGTAATAATATCCCCCCTCCTCGCCCAGCTCGGCCCCTTCATCCTCCAATTCCTTCTGCATCTCAAGAAGCCATTCCCTTTCCTTAAAGGCCTCCTTCCCGGAGATCCCCTTCCTCAGGAGATGAAAGATCACCTCGCGAGGGAAACCCCTCCTTTCAAATTTAGTTATGTGCTGATCGACCTCGACAAACTTTTTCAACAGCGAACGGAGCTCCTCCCCTTTGAGGCACCTCCCGTCCACTCCCAGCTCTATCTTCTGCACCGCCTCCTTCAGGAGGAAGTCCCCGAGCTCTCCATCGTCCTTGAGATAAAAGCTCCTCTCCCCCTTCTTGACCCTATAGAGGGGAGGTTGGGCTATATAGAGATATCCCCTTTCTATCAATCCCACCAACTGGCGATAGAAAAACGTCAGCAAGAGGGTCCTTATATGAGAACCGTCCACATCGGCATCAGTCATGATGATCACCCGATGATAACGGACCTGGTCGAGGTCGTCCGATCCCTTTCCAGGACCTGCGCCTAAGGCAGCAAAGATGGTCTTTATCTCATCGTTAGAGAGCATCTTGTCAAAACGGGCCTTCTCCACGTTCAAGATCTTCCCTTTGAGGGGGAGGATGGCCTGATAACGTCTGTCCCTCCCTTGTTTCGCAGAACCCCCTGCCGAGTCCCCTTCCACGATGTAAAGTTCCCTCTTCTCCGGGTCCTTTTCCTGACAATCTGCCAGCTTCCCCGGCAAAAGGCTCTGATCCAGCCCTCCTTTCTTTCGCGCCAACTCCTTTGCCTTTCTCGCTGCAATCCTGGCCCGGGCGGCCTCTATCACCTTGGCCACGATCCTCTTCGCGACCTGAGGGTTCTCCTCCAAGAACCTCCCCAGCTTCTCGTTCACGAGGGCCTCTACATATCCTTTGACCTCGCTATTTCCCAGCTTTGTTTTGGTCTGTCCCTCAAATTGAGGCTGAGGGAGCCTTACGCTTAAGACCGCTGTCAAACCCTCCCTTATGTCATCACCCACAAGGCCCTCTTTAACATCCTTTAAGAGACCATTTTGTGCGGCATAAGAGTGGATCGTCCGGGTAAGGGCAGATTTAAGGCCGCTTAGGTGAGTACCCCCTTCATTGGTCTTTATACAATTGGCAAAGGTGACGATGTTTTCATTATAGCCATCATTGTACTGGATCGCTACCTCTATATAACAGTTCTCCTTCCACCCTTCAAAATATATGGGAGTATGCAGAGGTGTTTTGTTCTTGTTGAGGTAAATGACAAAGGAAACGATCCCCCCTTCATAGAGAAAGCTCTCCTCCTTCTCCGTCCTCTCATCCTTTATGTTAATCTTGACCCCTTTGTTCAGGAAAGCGAGCTCGCGAAGCCTGTGGTTCAAAAGATCATAATCGAACTCGAGGTTCCCGAAAATTGTTGGATCGGGCTTAAAGCGGATATAGGTTCCCGTCTTTTCGGTCTTTCCCACCACCTCTAAGGCCGTAACCTTTTTTCCCCCCTCATACCTTTGAGAGTATCTCTTGCCCCCCCTCTTCACCTCCACCTCTAAGTACTCTGAGAGGGCGTTCACCACGGAGAGGCCCACACCATGAAGACCTCCTGATATCTTGTAAGACCTGGTATCAAACTTTCCCCCAGCGTGAAGCTTTGTGAGGACCACTTCCAGTGCCGACTTTCCCTCCTGGGGGTGAAGGTCTACGGGGATGCCCCTCCCATTGTCCTCAACGCTCACGCTGTTGTCCAAGTGAATGGTCACCTTTATCTCATCACAGCAACCCACAAGGGCCTCATCGATACTGTTATCGACCAACTCCTCGACCAGATGATGCATGCCTTCAAGGCCGGTGTTACCTATGTACATAGCCGGCCTTTTTCTTACCGCCGTAAGCCCATCAAGAACCTTTATCTGACTGGCATCGTATGGCATTTTCCTTACACCTGCATCCGCATGGGCATAATCACATAGAGGTGATCCTGATCTGCCAAAGGACGCATAAGAGCTGCACTTTCTTCATCTCTAAGCTCTATCCTCACCTCATCTCCTTCCATTACATTCAATGCCTCCAAGAGATATCGGGCATTGAAGTTTATCTCCAGGGGTTCTCCTTCATACTGGACGGGAAGGTTCTCGGTCATCTGTCCTGTGTCTGCCCCTCCTGCCCTCATCACCATCTCCTTTTCCTTTATCGAAAAGTGAACCCCCTCTCCCTTTTCACTCGCTATCACATGAGCCCTCCTCAGGGCGCTTACAAGGTCTCTTCTCGGAGCAGTGAGTATCTTGTCATTTATGGAAGGTATCACATGTTTATAATCGGGAAATTCGCCTTCCAGCAACCTTATAATGAGGGAAAAGTCTTCACCGGAGAACTCTATCTTATTCGCCTTCAGTCGGATCCTCACACTCCCTTCAGATGCTATCCTTCTCAGTTCTGTCAGCCCTCTTCTGGGTATTATTACGCCTCCGCTCAGCCCACCTTCTTCCATCTTTCTGTCTATGAGGGAAAGCCGGTGCCCGTCAGTCGCCACAAAGCGAAGATATCGCTCTCCGTCCTTCTCTACCGCTTCCATGTATACCCCATTCAGGTTAAAGCGCGATTCCTGAACGGAGGCCGCAAAGATCGTCTTCTCTATCATGGATTTGATTTCGGGCAAGGAAAAATTGAAACTTTCTCCCCTTTCTTCGTCGTCAATCTTGGGGAAATCCTTGGGATCTATTCCCGGAAGCTCCAGGCTTATGCCTTCCAATCTTATGTTTGACCAGAAGTTTTCCTTTCCTTCAATCCTTATTTCTTTTTGAGCCGGGAGTTCCCTTACTAAGTCATAAAGTTTCTTCGCAGGGATGCATAAGCTTCCTTCCTCAATTATTTCTGCATCCTTTAACTTCTTCGTGAAGGCTATCTCCAGGTCTGTGGCTTGGAGGGAAAGCATCTCCTCAGCTTTGAGAAGGACATGGGATAAAACAGGGAAGGTACTTTTCTTCTCTACAATTCCCTGTATGTTAGAAAGTGCCTGCTGAAACAATTCCTTTTTAACTACTATTTTCATAGTCAAAGCACAACCTCCTTTAAATGTGAAAAAACTGTTTAAGAATTTTAAATCACTTCCCTTTCTTTGTCGAAAGAGAAAGGAAAAATTTTAACATGATCAAGAGATGATCTTTCGCTTAATATCTTCAAGAAATCTTTGAAAAGCGGGATCTTTTTCAATTTTTTCTTCTACCTTTTTAATGGCGTAAATCACTGTAGAATGATCTTTTCCACCGAATTTTTCCCCGATTTCCACAAGGGAGGCATCTGTTAGCTCTTTTGATAGGTACATGGCCACCTGCCTTGGAATGACCAGTTGTCTCAACCTCTTCTTTGATTTCAATTCCCTAACTTTTATATTGAAGTAATTTGCCACAATTTCCTGAACCCTTTCAATTTTGATCCTTTCCCTTTCTGGTATGATGTGTTTGAGGACCTCCTTTGCCATCTCCAACGTTATTTCCTTTTTTGTAAGGGAAGCAAAGGCCCCCAGACGGATAAGGCATCCTTCCAAGACCCTTATATTGGAATCTATCCGTGAGGCAAGATAAAAGGCCACATCGTTCGGCAGAGAGATGTTTTCCAGCTCCGCTTTCTTTTTCAGGATGGCGACCTTTGTCTCGATGTCTGGGGGCTGAATATCCGCAATCAACCCCCATTCAAACCTCGATCGCAGTCGCTCCTCAATGGGGGAGATTTCGCGGGGAAAGCGATCACTGGTAAGCACTATCTGTTTCTTATTTTCATATAAAGAGTTAAAGGTATGGAAGAATTCTATTTGCGTGCGTTCTTTTCCCGCCAAAAATTGAATGTCATCAATGAGTAGAACGTCTATATTTCTGAACTTTTTCCGAAACTGATCGGTCCTTTCATAACGTATCGAATTTATCAGTTCGTTGGTGAACTCTTCAGCCGAGAGATAGCAGACCTTTGTTGGGTCTTTTATGGTCCTGTTTTTAATTATCCTGTGTCCTATAGCATTTAACAAATGCGTCTTCCCCAATCCAACACCACCGTAAATGAACAGAGGATTATATCTTTGACCCGGGGAATCAGCTACTGCCATGGCCACTGCATGGGCGAACTGATTGCCTGAACCGACGACGAAGTTCTCAAAGGTATAACGTGGGTTAAAATTTCTTAAAGCCTGCCTTATTCTCTCGTCTTCTTCTGCCTCTTCTTCCCCCTCCTCTCTGAGATATCTCAAATAATCTCTTTTTTCTTTCCTTATCTTTAAGGTCAAAAGGGTCTGGTCGCCAAAGACATCACTGACCGCATCGGATAATATCTCCCAGTAATTCTCTTTAATCCAGTCGAGAAAGAAGTTATTGGGCACTTCGAGGATCAAACGGTCATCCTTTCCCTTTTTGGGCACGATGGGTTTTATCCATGTCTCAAAACTATTATGACTGATGCGTTCTTTTAGTTTGTCTAATACTTGATTCCAGAGACCTTCGATCATTTGAGAAGCTAAGTTATAGGTTAAGGTAAGAAAAACACCTGAAAGGACCCTCGCCTCCTCAAAGGTATCAGAAAAAATCAGAATGGTCAAGGAACCGC
>CBEVRB010000004.1:0-27971 GCA_965552155.1 uncultured bacterium | reverse complement strand
GTTTCGGCCTCTCTCAAGGGAAAGGAGAAATCCATCGTGGTGGACCTGCACCTCGGGGAGGGGAGTTACTGGGTCTGGAGTACTGACCTGAGCTACGATTACGTGCGGATAAACGCTTCCTATCGCAGTTAGCCCCCCCTCAGGATCCGTTCATCCCCCACCCTCAGGGTCAGTTTGATCCTGTCGAAGTATTCGGCGATGGGGATTACGTACTTGCGGGAGGCGCCGATCAAGGCCTTAAGCTCCTGGGTGGATATCTTCCCCTTCTCCTTCAGGTAAAAGACGAGCTTCTCCTTCAATCCCTCCAGGGGCTCGGCGTGGATCAGGAGGTCCTCCTTCAGCTTGATGAGCTTTCCCTCATCCAAGAGGAACTGGATCACCTCCTCGAGTCCCTCGTTGGGCACCCTCTCCCTTAACTCTTTTAGAGTTGGGGGGGTGAGGCCCGCCTCCAGGAATACCCCCTCCACTTCCTCGGCAAGCTTCCTCTCCCTTTCCCTGAGGGAGACCCTGTGGGAGGCCATCCTCACCAACTCCTTCTCCTGCTCGATCACTCCTTCCCCTTCCAGCTCCTCGAGAAGCAGGTTGAAGAGCCTCTGATCCGTCTCCGGGGGGAGCTTTCCCCTCAGCTCTTCCTTCGGGATCCCCGCCCGGAGGGGGAAAGCCTGATGAAACCTATCCAGCTCTTCCCTGAGGATTTCCCAGAGCTTCTCAAACACCCCTTTCTCCACCCAGCGCCCCTTCTCCTCGTCAACGAGGACCACCTGGCCCTTTTCCCGGAGCCCCCTGAGCGTCTCCTTTATGACCGAGGGAGCTAACCCCGTGAGGGCGGGGAGGGCGTCTTCCAGGGCCCCCTCAACTCCCCTCCTCTTCAGGTGAAGGAGGAGGGCCGATGCGGGATCCCCCTTCTCCAGCTCCCCGAGGGACTGGAGCACCTCGGCCCGGAAACGCTTATGGCGCTCGGGATGAGCATCAAGGACCACCCCTCCCCCCAATGTCTGGATGGCAGCCGATCCCCTGAGGACAAAGCGATCAGAGGGGAGGGCGACCACGGGGCCACTGAGCCTCAGCTGGGCATATCCCTCCTCACCGGGGGCCAGTTCGTTCCTCCCCAGGAGGATCACCGTGGCCATCTCCATGGAGGTCCCGATGTGAAAGCGGAGGGTGGCCCCGTTGCGGAGGGGGCGGGGGGAGGAAGAGAGGTAATGGATCTTCACGTCGAGCATCTGGGTGGGCTCACAGCTTGAAGGCCTCAGAAGGACATCCCCCCTTTTTATCTCCTCCTTCTCTATCCCCAGGAGGTTTACCGCCGTCCTCTGGCCCGCAACGGCCTCCTCCACCTTCCTATTGTGGACCTCTATCCCCCTCACCTTCCCCCGGAGCCCTGAAGGGAGGATCTCCACCTGCTCCCCTGTCCTCAGCTTCCCGGCGATCAGAGTCCCGGTGATCACCGTCCCGAAACCCTTCATGGTGAAGACCCGATCTATGGGGATGCGGAGGAGGCCATCGGTGGATCGCTCCTCGACCTCCTGAGCGATCCCGTCCAAGGTCCTGACGAACTCCTCGAGCCCCTCACCCGTTACAGCAGACACCGGGACGATGGGTGCCCCTTCCAGGAAGCTCCCCTTGAGGAACTCCCTTATCTCGTCCTTTGCCAGCTCGAGGAGCTCCTCATCCACCAGGTCTATCTTGGTGAGGGCCACAAATCCTTTCTTCACCCCAAGGAGGGTGCAGATGTCCAGGTGCTCCCGGGTCTGGGGCATCACCCCCTCATCGGCGGCGATGATCAGGGCCACGATATCTATGCCGGCGGCCCCGGCCACCATGTGTTTCACGAACTTCTCATGACCGGGGACATCCACGATCCCCACCCTTATGCCGCTGGGAAGCTCCATGTGGGCGAAGCCCAGCTCTATGGTTATCCCCCTCCTCTTTTCCTCCTTAAGCCGATCGGTATCTATGCCCGTTAGGGCCTTAATGAGGGCGGTCTTTCCGTGATCTATATGTCCAGCTGTCCCCAGGATCACCTGCTTCATCCCTCGACCTCCGAGGGAAGTGTAAGGAATGGATAGGGGCGAGTCAAGGGAGTGGCTTGAAAGGGAGAGGGGTTTGACATAAGCTTAAGGGACTATGGGACGCAGGACTCTCTTCCTACTCTTCTCCTTCCTCCTCTTTGCCCTCTTTTACTACCTCTATGAGATCAAGTTCGTCGGAAAGAGGGAGAGGGAGCGGGAGGAGGAGATGAGGCCCTTCGGGATCATAGCGGATCAGGGAATAGAGGCCTTCCGCTTCAAGGGAGAAGGGAAGGAGTGGGAGGTCAGAAGGGAAGGGGGTCGCTGGATGCTCACCAGGCCCGTTAAGGCCAACTGCGACCAGGGGGTGCTCAATAGGCTCCTTGAGGATATTCGAAAGGTCACCTTCAGCAGGGAAGTGGGCGAGGCGACGGAGGATGCTCAGAAGGCCTTGGGCCTCCTGGAGCCCAGGGCGAAGTTGTCGGTGAAGGCGGGAGGGAAGTGGCGGACGGTCCTCATCGGCTCCGAGAACCCCACCGGGGGGTCGCTTTATGCGATGAAAGAGGGAGGAAAGAAGATATGGCTTCTGCCCGTATTTCTCTGGTACAAGGTTAACCGTCCGGCGGACGATTTGAGGGACAGGACCCTGCTGGTCTTCGATAGAGACAGAGTGAGGGCGGTCAGGGTGAGGAGGGGGAAACTGGAGATATGGGTTGAGAGAGAGGGGGAAAAGTGGTGGATGAGGAGGCCGCTGGAGACCGAGGCAGACGGCGATGAGGTGGAAGGGCTCCTCATAGCCCTCGAGTACCAGAGGGTGTGGGAGTTCGTAGACGACGCTCCCCAGGACCTCTCATCCTACGGCCTTGACCCCCCAAAGGTTGAGATTCAGATAACTGAAGCGGGGGAGAAGACGCTTAAGCTTGGGGACCTCTCTCCGGGAGAGCGGGGGGTCTATGCCCTCCATACCGCTCAGGGGGTGGTGCTGCTTTCCAAAGAACTCCTCAAGTTCGTCCCCTCGAGGGCATACGATTGGCGCAAAAAGGACATCTTCTCCTTCGATAACGATAAGGTGATGAAGTTCTCCCTCCGCTGGAGGGGGAAGGGGGTGATCTGCGAGAGGAAGGAGGCTGAGGGATGGCTGATAACCGCCCCGGAGCGGGTGAAGGGGGACCCGGAGAAGATAAACTCCCTCCTCTGGGATCTCAAAGGAATCAAGGTGAAGACCTTCCTCCCCTACGCTGAGAAGGGACTCGCTGAGAAGGGTCTCTCCCCTCCCTTGGGGATGGTGGAGGTCTGGCTTAAAGGGGGAGCCTCTCCTCTGAGGCTCCGTATAGGGAAAAAGGAAGGGGGGCGCATCTACGCATACAAGGAGGGTGAGGAGGAGATATATCTTGTGGCCGAAGCCTCCGAGGAGGTGTTCGGTCGCTCCTTGAAGGATCTCCGCTCGAGGAAGGTCCTCTCCTTCGATCCCTCCCGGGTGAGGGAGATAAGAATCAGATCGCCGCAAAGGACGGTCGTGGTGCGGAGGAGCAAGGGGATATGGGAGACCGGGGAGGGGAGGGTGGTGGATGACCTGCTCGTGGATACCCTTCTTTGGCGCCTGCGGGATCTGGAGTTTGAGGAGGAGTCTGCAGAGGCCTTCTCGCCCCTTTATCGAATCGGCTTAAGGGTTGGGACCGAAGAGGAGGTCCTCTCCGTGGGGGAAGAGGTGCCCGGCAGGAAAGGGCTGCGCTATGCGAGGATTGGCCCTTCTGGAAAGGGGTATCTGATAACTGAGGACCTGCCGAAATTCTTGGAGGAGGAGTTCCTTAAGGGACTTCCTTAGTCCGCCTCCTTTCTCCTGCCAAAGATCTTTGCCACCCAGATGCTCAGCTCATAGAGGGCCAAAAGGGGAAGGGCCATCATCACCTGGGTCATCACATCAGGAGGGGTGAAGAGGGCGGCCGCGGTGAAGATGATAAGGATGGCGTATTTGCGAGAGCGGGCCAGCATCTTGGCATCCACCACCCCCAGTTTGGAGAGGAAGAAGATGAAAACGGGCAGCTCGAACACCAGACCGAAGGCCAGAAGCAGGGTGGAACAGAATGAGAGGTATTCCTTGATCTTCGGGGCCGGGCGGATGAAATCGGTGGCAAAGCCGATGAAAAAACGAAACCCGAAGGGAAAGACCACGAAGTAGCCGAAGGCCGCCCCTCCAACGAAAAAAAGGGTGGAGAAGATCAGGAAGGGGATCACATAGCGTTTCTCGTGGCTGTAAAGGGCAGGGGCGACGAAGAGCCAGGCCTGATAGAGGACATAGGGGGAAGCGAGGAAGAGCCCAGCGAGAAGAGCCACCTTCAGGTAGGTGATGAAGGCTTCAGGGAGGCTGGTGAAGATCATGGTGGCATCGGGAGGGAGGGTCTTCTTAAGCGTGATCATCAAAAAGGCGAAGATCTGCTTTGAGAAGACATAACAGATGATGAAAGCGATGCCGACAGCGATGAGGGACCTGATGATCCTCTGGCGGAGTTCCTCTAAGTGCTCAATGAAGGTCTGCTTTTTCTCCTCCACTCTCCTCCTTCTTCCCCTTTTCTTCCTCCTTTCCTTCTTCCATGCCCTCCTCGATCATCTTTCGGAACTGCTCCGCAGGGATCTCATCCTTTAAGGGCTCCACCTCCTCCTCTATCGTCTCCCTCAGCTCGTCAGCCGTCCTCCTCAGCTCTCCCAGGGTCCTCCCTATGGAGCGAGCCAGCTCCGGGATCTTCTTCGGACCGAGGATGAGGAGGGCCAAGATAAATATCACCAGAAGCTCTGTTGAACCTATCCCGAACATCCTCTCTCCTTGCTTAGGATCGACACCTTAGAGATAACAGGATATAGACGATACGTCAATGATCTTCGCTATACCTTAAGGCTCAATAGATCCTCAGCCTTTATCACCTCCCCATCGTACACTTCCTGGCACTGGGCGACCACATCCACCTCGTCACAGGGAGGGTAAAAGTGGGTGAGGAGAAGTTTCTTCGCCCCTCCCTCTTGGGCGATCCTTCCGGCCAGGTGAGGAGTTAAATGTCCCTTCACCTTGCGCCCCTCCGGGAAGGAACATTCCAGGATGGCCAGATCGACCTCCTTTACCAGCTCCACCACCTCGGGGGCGTAATCGGTGTCGCCGGAGTAAGCGATGCTTTTTCCTTCGGCCTCCAACCTATAGCCGATGCTCCCCCTCGTGTGGTCCATGGGCAGGGTGATAAGCCTGATTCCCCCGAGGTCTCTCTCTCCATAGAAGACCTCCTGGATGCGAAGCCTGAACCCCTCCGCTTTCACCCAGTGGCCGTGGACGCTTTTCAAACCCTCGTAATATTCCCTGAGCCCTTTCCCCCCCAGCAACAGCAGGTCCTTCTCCCTCGGCTCGAGGCTGTACTTGCATGCGAAAAGAAAGGGAACCAGGTCTGCCGTATGGTCCGGATGGAAATGGCTCAGAAGGATCGCGTCAGGATCCGTATACTTCACTCCCACCTTCAGCAGCTTCCCCAGCGTCCCTGATCCCATGTCCATGACGATGACTTTATCAGAGACTTTGACCAATATCCCCGGCGATCCCCTTCTCAAGGAGGGGACTCCAGTCCCTGAACCAAGAACCGTCACCTCCATTGCGCATCTTTCCTCCAAAATATTGAACCCTTGAAATGGTCAAGGGAGAGTTCTATCATAGGGCTGCTATCCCTTTCCAAGGCAGAAAACTTATGGAACAAAGTGATTCCCACTCTCCTTTCCAGGATTTCCTCTCCGCCTTTTTCGACAGGCTCTCTCACCTCCTTCCGATGGGAAGGGATATCCATGAGCTTTTTTATGGGGTCATGTCCTTTCTGGAGAAGGCAATAGAGGTCCGCTCCGGGTTGCTCGCCCTGATCGACGAGGGGCGTTATCTCGTGGTGGAGTACATATACGGATCCGATCTGCAGGGAACTCGGGGAAACCACCTTCCCCTTTATCAGGGTCGGGGGGGCGAGAGCCTCCGTCATCGACGTCCCCTTGCCCTCCATGATCCCTCTGATGAGCCGCTCCTCGGCGGCTGTTCCTCCCTGGGCGATGCCCCTCATGCCCTTTTTATCTGGGCCCCTCTCTTCTGGCTCGGGGAGCCGCTGGGCCTCCTGGGCACTCACCATCCCCACCCTGTCTGGGAGAGGGAGCTCTTGATCGAGACGATGGGTACCGTCGCCTCGATACTCGCCCCTGCCTTAGCTGCCATGATTCTGTGGGAGAGGCCGAGTCTGGACGAACTGATTCGCAAAAAGCTTGAGATGGTGACCACCAAGATGGACCCCCAGGTGGAGAGGGGAGCGAGCCTTATGGCCGAGATCGTCGCCTTGGTGGAGCGGGGCCTGATCAAGGCCGCCCTGCAGAAGACCAATGGGGTCCAAATAGCTGCCGCCAGGCTCCTGGGCATCAACCGAAACACCCTGCGGAAAAAGATAAAGGAGCTGGGGATAAAGGTCCCTTAGCCTCCGGCATACTCCGCCACCAAATCTCCCACCTCAGAGGTAGAATATCCCATCTCTCCAGCGCCAAGCCCCTTCAGGTGCTGGGTGATCACCTTAACGATGGCCTTCTCGATCTTGGAAGCCGCCTCTTTCTCTCCCAAGTGATCCAGCATCATCTGACAGGCGGAAATGGCGGCCAAGGGATTGATCACCCCTTTCCCCGCATATTTGGGGGCAGATCCCCCTATGGGTTCGAACATCGAGACCCCTTGAGGGTTGATGTTCGCTCCGGCCGCTATCCCCATTCCCCCCTGGATAATGGCCCCGAGGTCGGTGATGATGTCTCCGAACATGTTATCGGTCACGATCACGTCGAACCATTCCGGGTTCTTCACCATCCACATGCAGATGGCATCCACATGGGCATAGTCAGTGGTGATCTCGGGGTACTCCTTTGAGACCTCGCGAAAGACCCTCTCCCATAGATCGAAGGCATAGGTGAGGACGTTGGTCTTTCCACAAAGGGTCACCTTCTTTGCCTTATTCCTCTTGCGGCAGTATTCAAAGGCGTACCTGATACAGCGCTCCACCCCCATCCGCGTGTTGATGGATGTCTGAATGGCCACCTCATGAGGGGTCCCGCGGCGCAGAAAACCCCCGGTCCCCGCGTAAAGCCCCTCCGTGTTCTCCCTCACCACCACAAAGTCTATGTCCTCAGGCCCCTTGTCCTTCAGAGGGCAGTCCACTCCCGGATAGAGCTTCACCGGTCGCAGGTTTATGTACTGATCCAGTTCGAACCTGATTCTCAACAGGATTCCCTTCTCCAAGATCCCCGGCTTTACATCGGGGTGGCCGATCGCCCCCAGGTAGATGGCGTCCATCTGTTTGAGTTCCTCCAGCACGCTGTCCGGAAGGGTCTCCCCCGTCCTAAGGTATCGCTCCCCTCCCAGGTCATAGTGCTGAAGCTCCACTTCAAAGCCCTCCCTTGAGGCCACGGCCTCAAGCACTTTTATCCCCTCCCTGATCACCTCCGGACCCGTGCCGTCCCCAGGGATGACGGCTATCCTGTACGATCTCTTCATCTTTCCCTCCCTTCTGTTGCGTTCAGGCGCTCCTTTAAGGTACAGAACTGGCACTTTTCCCTCACGGTGAGGAAACCACAGATCTCGCACTCCCTCAGTTCCCCCTCCTCCTGCGGGAGGGATCCCCTCGCCTCGAGAAACCCCTGATAGAACCGGAGCTTTGTGCCAGGGGAGTGAAGCTCCAGCAGGTTCAGGGCCTCCTTCTGGGGGATGGAGGTCGCTCCCTTTGCATAGGGGCATCGATCGGGAAGATAGGAGATGGGCCTGAGCAGGCAATAGGCGAGGACCTCCCGCTCAGAAAGCAATACCAGCGGCTTTACCTTCTTGATAAGGCGGGGGTGGCTGGAAGGAAGGAGGGGGGCCTGACGGGAGAGGTAGCCTGTCTGCCAGCGGAGCAGGTTTCCTAAGAGGGTGGCCCCCTCATCGTCGAGGTTGTGTCCCGTGACCACAGCGCTGAATCCCCTCTCGTATGCAAAGCGATTCATCAGGTAACGTTTTATCATCCCGCAGAGGGAGCAAGGTGGGCGGCGAAGCCTTCTCGCTGCCTCCACCACCCCCATCCCCAGTTCATCCTCCACCCGAAGGAGGTGGAGGGTGGCGCCTCGTTCCTTCACAAATGCCTTGACCGCTTCGAGGGAGGCCTCCGAAAAGCCATCTATGCCCAGATCTATGTGGAAGGCCTCCACCTGATAGCCCAGCCTCTGAAGGATGTCGAAGGCGGCGAGGCTGTCCTTCCCCCCCGAAAGGGCAACGAGGACCCTCTCCCCCTTCTGCAGGAGGCGATAGGTCCTGATGGCCTTCTGGACGCGGTCCAGGACGAAGTCGAGGAAATCCTCCCTGCAAAGGGCCAGGTTATGGGCCCTTATCCTGATGACGGCCCTCTCATCGCACTTTCGGCACTTCATCCCGTCTCCACCGTGAGGAGGATCTGGCAGCGATCCCCCTCCCTTATCTCCTCGTCCTCCGGGACCAGCTCCCCGTTCTTCAATACCAGAGCCACCTCAGGGTTTATCCCCAGATCCCTGAGGAGCTTCTCTACCCTTACCCTCCTCCTCGGCACCTCCACCTCCCTCCCGGCCACTTCAACCTTCATGGGGTTAAGTATACGTGTTTGGGGCGTTTTGTAAACTCCTTGAATCCCAGGAGGGGGCGTGTTATCTTTCTCAGGCGAGATGGCTGAAGAGGTGGTGAGGATAGAAGGGGTCTGGGTCAGGATCGGGGCCTCAGTGGTTCTCGAGGACGTCAACCTCTCCATTAAGAAAGGGGACTTTCTCGGCATCATTGGCCCCAACGGAGGGGGGAAGACGACTCTTCTTCGCGTCATCCTTGGACTGGTGAGACCTGAGAGGGGGAAGGTGAGGGTCTTCGGGATGGAGCCCGAGGAGGGGAGGAAGTTCGTCGGCTATGTCCCCCAGTACACCACCTTTGACCTCGATTTCCCCATCCGGGTCTGGGACGTGGTGCTGATGGGTCGACTGGAGAAGCGAGGACTTTTCCATAGGTACCGTCCCGAGGATGAAGAGAGGGCCCTTCGAGCCCTGGAGATGGTGGAGATGGAGGAGTTCAAGGACCGGGAGGTGAAGGGCCTTTCAGGGGGGCAGCTTCAGAGGGTGCTTATCGCCAGGGCCCTGGCCACAGAGCCCAAGCTCCTCCTGATGGATGAGCCTACCTCAAGCATAGACCTCCCCGTCCAGACGGAGATCTTCGAGATCCTCCATCGCCTGCGGGGCGATGTGACCATAGTGATGGTGACCCATGACATAGGTGCCCTCTCGGTATATGTGGATAAGATAGCCTGCCTGAACCGCCGCCTCTTCTACCACGACTCCAAAGAGATAAGGCCCGAGGAGCTGGAGGAGGTCTATCAGTGCCCCGTGGCCCTGATAGCCCACGGGGCGCCTCATCGGGTCCTGAAGGAACACTGATGGAGATCTTCCAGTATGAGTTCCTGAGGAACGCCCTCCTGGCCGGGGTCCTCGCTTCCGTGGCCTGTGGGATCGTCGGCAGCTTCGTCCTGGTGAAGAGGATAGTCTTCATGGCCGGGGGGATCGCCCACGCCTCCTTCGGGGGGATAGGCCTCGGATACCTGCTCGGGGTGAACCCGGTGCATTCCGCCCTGGCCTTCAGCCTCCTTTCGGCCATGGGGATGGGGGCGACGGTGAAGAGGATGAGGGTTTCAGAGGATGCTGCCATCGGGATCCTCTGGACCATAGGGATGGCCCTGGGGATTCTCTTCGTGGGTCTCTCTCCGGGTTATGCCCCTGACCTCTTCAGCTACCTCTTCGGGAACATCCTCATGGTCCCCACGGGTGACCTGATACTGATGGGGGTCCTCGATCTCTTCATCCTGCTGGTGACCCTCGCCCTTTACAGGGAACTTGTGGCCGTCTGCTTCGACGAGGAGTTCGCCACCGTGGCAGGCCTCCCCACCCGAACCCTTTATCTGCTAATTTTGGCGATGGTGGCCTTTACGGTGGTGATGCTGATAAGGATCGTCGGCATCATCTTAGTCCTCGCCCTCATCACCATTCCCGCGGCCACCGCCCGCCGCTTCAGCACAGGGATGAAGCGGATGATGGTCCTTTCCGTCCTTTTCGGGATGATCTTCGTCATCGCCGGCCTCCTCCTCTCTTACCTCTTCAACCTCCCTTCCGGGGCGACCATCATCCTGGTCGGGGGAGGGATGTTCGTCCTCCTTGAGCTCTTCAGGAGGAGATAAATGGGTCTCGAGGAGATGATCTCTGCGCTGGAGGCCATCCTCCCGGGGTTCTCGGTGCATTACGTGGACTTCACCGAGGAGGGCTTTCTCCCCTACCGGCTTCGGGGGATAGGGGCGGTGGTCAGGTTCGACGAGGGAAAGATATACCTTGACAGGAACCTCCCTCCGGCAGAGGAGGAGGTGACCTGGGCCCATGAACTCCTAAGCATATACTATTTCCTCTCCGAAGGAGTGATCCGGCACGACGAGGAGGTCGAGGCCGAGGCGAAGGAGCTGGTGAAGAGCGAGGAGCTGAGGGAGCTCCTTCGCCGCCTTCGGGAGAAATTCGGGTTTTTCCCCTCTCTTGATTCTGATAGAATGGCCAAAAACGCCAAGAGGAGGCCTTGATGGCGGAAATAAAGAGGGCACTTATCAGCGTCTCCGATAAGACAGGGGTAGTGGAGTTTGCCCAGGCCCTTTCTTCCTTCGGGGTGGAGATCCTCTCCTCGGGAGGAACGGCAAGGGCCCTAAGAGCAGCAGGTGTAGAGGTGATCGAGGTATCCTCCTATACCGGGTTCCCGGAGATAATGGATGGGAGGGTCAAGACCCTCCATCCCCTGATCCACGGAGGGATCCTCGCCGACAGGGGGAGACGGGAGCATCGTCGCCAGATGGACTCCTTGGGGATAAAGCCCATCGACTTGGTGGCGGTCAACCTCTATCCCTTTGAGGCCACGGTGGCCAAGGAGGGATGCACCCTGGAGGAAGCGATCTCCAACATCGATATCGGCGGTCCCACCTTGATAAGGGCGGCGGCCAAAAACTTCAAGTATGTGACGGTGATAGTGGACCCCGCGGATTACTCCCGGGTCGTGGAGGAGCTGAAGGAAAACAAGGGGCGCATATCCCTCAGGACCAACCTGGAGTTGGCACAGAAGGCCTTCTTCCATACCCATCGCTACGATGGGGCTATCGTCCAGTACCTGAGAGGGGTGGAGGTAGAGGGGTGAAGGTCCTGCTGGTGGGGGGAGGGGGGAGGGAGCACGCCCTCTGCTGGAAGCTCTCCCAGAGCCCTGAAGTGAAAGAGGTCTACTGTACCCCGGGAAACGGGGGGATAAGCAGGGTGGCCGAGTGCGTGCCCATTTCTCCCACCGATATAGAGGGCCTCTGCCGTTTCGCCTCCGAGAGGGAGATAGACCTAACGGTGGTGGGCCCTGAACTTCCCTTGGCCATGGGGATTGTGGATTTCTTCAGGGAAAGAGGGCTTAAGATCTTCGGCCCCACACGGGCCGCTGCCCAGATCGAGGCGAGCAAGGCCTTCGCCAAGCAGTTTATGGAGAGGCACGGCATCCCTACCGCCCCCTACCGCATCTTTTCCGATCCCGCTGAGGCGATCTCCTACATCAGGGAGGAGGAGGGGCCCTTTGTGGTGAAGGCCGACGGGCTGGCAGGGGGGAAAGGGGCCATCGTTACCGATACCCGTGAGGAGGCCCTGAAGGCCGTAGATCTGATCATGGTGAAGAAGGCCTTTGGCGATGCAGGGGAGAGGGTGGTGGTGGAGAGGCGACTCTACGGAGAGGAGGCCTCCTTCATCGTTCTCACTGACGGTGAGAGGTTCATTCCCCTTCCCACCTCCCAGGACCATAAGCCGGTCTTCGACGACGACAAGGGACCCAACACCGGGGGAATGGGCGCCTACAGCCCTGCCCCCCTGGTCACGCCTGAACTTGAGCGGCGCATCCTCCAGGAGATCATGGCCCCGGCCATCAGGGGGATGGCGGAGGAGGGGAGGCCCTATCGCGGTGTCCTTTATGCCGGCCTGATGATAGACGAGGCAGGGAACCCCTGGGTCCTCGAGTTCAACTGCCGTTTCGGCGACCCCGAGACCCAGCCCCAGGTGGTAAGGGTTGAGGAGGACATGGTACCGCTCCTTGAGGCGTGTGTGGAGGGGGAGCTTCCCGAGAGGGAACTTCGCCTCTCTTCGGGAGCGGCTGTCTGCGTGGTCATGGCCTCAGGGGGTTACCCCGGAAGGTACGAGAAGGGAAAGGAGATAAGGGGACTTGAGGAGGTGGAGGGGATGGAGGGGGTGGTGGTGTTTCATGCCGGGACCGTCCTCAGGGATGGGAAGTTTTACACGGCAGGAGGCAGGGTCCTGGGGGTCACCGGTGTGGGGGATGGGATCGCCGAGGCGATGAGGAGGACCTACGAGGCGGTGGCCAAGATATCCTGGGAGGGGGTTCACTTCAGGAAGGACATTGGGAGGAAGGCCCTCAGGAAGTTGAGCGCTTAGCTCTCCGGCGCCGTAAGAACTCCCCCTCGAGAGTATCGATCACCTCGATCCCAAGAGCGAGTATTTCATCGCGGAGCCTGTCCGAGAGTCCGAAGTCCTTTCTCCTCCTCGCCTCCACCCTCCGCCCGAGTAGCTCCCTTACCCGGCTGCGGAGATCCTGAGAGGGGAACTCCATCACGGCGAGGACCTTATCCATCTGTCTTATGGAGCGAAGGATCATCTCCCTGTCCGCAGGGGATAACCCCTCCTTCTGGATCCGCGGGGATGCCCAGCGGATGAAGCGGAAGATTGCCGCCAGGGCCGCTGAGACGTTCAGGTCGTCGTCCAGGGCCCGGGAAAAGTCCTCCTCCATCTGTTGAACGGCGTCCTTGAGGGGAGGATAGTCAGGACCCTCCCTACAGTAGGTGAGCAACACCAAGAAGTCGTTGAGCCTTTCCCAGGCCCGCACGCTTCCGTAAAGGGCCTTGTAGGAGAAGTGAAGGGGCTTCCTATAGTGGGTGGAGAGGAGGAAGTAGCGGATTTCCCTTCCGGTGAAGCCCTTCTCCAGGAGCTCCCCCAGGGTCACAGCGTTTCCTCCCTCGTGGGACATCTTCTTTCCCCCCTGGTAGACCAGCTCGGCATGGACCCAATGGAGGGAGAAGGGCTTCTCGGTCAGGGCCTCGGCGATGGCGATCTCGTTCTCGTTGTGGGGGAAGATTAGATCGGTACTTGCGGTGTGCAGGTCAAGGGTCTCCCCCAGGTGTTTCATGGCCATGGCCACACACTCTATGTGCCACCCCGGCCTCACCTTCCCCCAGGGGGTTTCGTAGTAGATCCCCGCCTTCAACTCCGAAAGGGTGCAGCGCTTAAAGAGCGTGAAATCTCGGGGGTTCTCCTTCTCGTAGCTGTCTAGGTCCACTGTATGGCCGACCTTTATGCCCCTTAGGTCCACCTTCGAGAGCTTCCCATATTCTCGAAAGCGGGAGATGGCGAAATAGACCGAACGAAGCCTCTCATAGGCATATCCTTTCTTTATCAACTGCTCGGTAAGCTTTATCATCTCATCTACGTGCTCGCTGGCCCTGGGGTAGCGATTTGCCGGCAGGAGCCCGAGCTCCTTTGCTCCCTGGAAGAACTCCTCAGTGTACCTCTCGGTGAGCTCCCGTAGGGTCATCCCTTCCCGTTGCGCCCGAGCGATGGTCTTATCGTCTATATCGGTGATGTTTACCACATGGAGCACCTGGATCCCCTTCGCCTCGAGGAGGCGCCTTAGGAGATCGGCCACCACCAGCCTCCTCCACTCCCCCAGATGAAGGGGGCCGTGGACGGTGGGACCACAGGTGTACATGAGGGCCCGTTTGGGGTCCTGCAGGCGAAGGGGTTCGGTACTCCGGGTCAGGGTGTTATAGAGATGCAAACTCAGAGCAGGCCTCTCCTCGAAGAGGGGAGTGCTGAGGTACCGCTCCCCGGAATCCGGGAGGATGGTCACGATCACCCCTTCGGACATCCTCTCGGCCACCTTGCAGGCCGCCCAGACCGCTGCCCCCGAGCTCATCCCGGCGAGGATCCCCTCCTCCCGGGCGAGCCTCCTCGAGGTCCTGTAGGCGTCCTCGTCCTCCACCGTCATCTTCTCGTCGATGAGCTCCCTGTCAAATATCCCGGGGACGTAAGATTCCTTTAGGTTCTTGAGCCCCTGGATCCTGTGGCCGAGGGTGGGCTCCACGCCGATCACCTTGATCTCGGGGTTGTATTCCTTCAGGCGGCGGGCCACTCCCATGAGGGTCCCTGTCGTGCCCATGGCGATCACCACGACGTCCACCTTCCCTTCCGTCTCCTCCCATATCTCCTCAGCGGTCCCCCGGTAGTGGGCCAGGGGGTTGTCGGGGTTGTTGTACTGATCGGTGAGGAAGAACCTGTCAGGTTCTTCCCGAGCTAAGCGATAGGCCTCCTCTATCGCCCCGTCAGTGCCCAGATGGGCAGGGGTGAGGAGGATCTCTGCCCCATAGGCCTGAAGGATCCTTCGCCGTTCCAGGCTCACCGACTCGGGCATGATCAGAAGCACCCTGTACCCCTTGACCGCGGCGACCATCGCCAGGCCGATCCCCGTGTTGCCACTGGTCGCCTCGAGGATGACCTTCTCTGGGGTGAGCTCTCCCCGCTTCTCCGCCTCCTCTATCATGCTCAGGGCTATCCGGTCCTTAACCGATCCGCCAGGGTTGAAGGACTCGAGCTTCGCCAGAAGCCTTACCCGGGGGTTGGGATTTAGCTTCCTTATCTCGACTAAGGGGGTTTTCCCTATCAGTTCCAAGATGTTGCGGTAGTATTTCATCTCAACGGGATTGAAACACCTTTCTCCTCACGCTGTCAAGTTGGGCCCTTGGTAAAGGGGAAAAAGAAAGAGGAGGGAAGAAACTTCCCTCCTCTTGAGGGGGGATTGGAGATCGGAGAGATTTTAAACCGCCTTAGCCTCGATGATCTTCCCGACGTGCAACACGTGCACTGAGCACGCAAGTCAAGGGTCAAAGGCGCGAACGAGTCTGAGTATATTTATGGGAGCCCTGGGGTCAGGCACAGGAACCCCTATAAGGGCCTCTTCGATGGGGCCTCGCTGCCCTTTTGAGTCTCGTGGCGAGGCATTCCAGGTAGTTGGGGCAATGATCTGATAATGATCAATTACCCCATCCTTTATCTTGATCCAGTGTCCCACTGAGCCGCGAGGGGCCTCGGATAATCCGTATCCCTCTCCGGTCTTCGGTACCTCTGCGGGGACGTTGACGGGGTCCCCTGGCTTAAGTTCCGAAAGCCACTTCTCGAGCGCCTTCGCCACCAGGTAGCATTCCTCAGCCCTGGCCACGTGCCGCCCCATGATCGAGAAGGCCTTCTCCCCGAGGTCCCTCATCCTCACTTCCTTGTCCATGGGGACCCCCAAGAACTTGTTGGCCTCCTTGCTCAGCACGGGGTTGGTGATCCACATCCTGGCCAGGGGACCCACCTCGTGGGGCAGGCCGTTGTAACGAGGGGCCTTGATGAAGGAGTAGCCATTGCCCTTGTTGGGCTTCACCTTGGTCACCCCCTTGGCGGGGTTGCGGTCTCCCACATCTTCGTACCAGGACCTCTTCACCGACTCGGTGATCTTGGCCACATACAGCGGGTAGTCCTTGCCCTTAGTGTAGACCCCAGGCTTGAGCAGGAAGTCCTTCTCCTCGTCGTCCAGCGGGAAGACCCCGTAGGAGAGGACGTTCCTGTGGCCCCTCCCTACCTCGAAGAGCTCGCTGTAGACCTTTCCCACGACATAGACGGTGGGCAGATATATCTTCTCGACGAACTCCTTAAGTTCTTGGAGCCTCCAGTAGTAATTGACGATCTTGTCGGGGGTCACCGGCTCTGTCGCCCCTCCGGGGATGAACCCCTGTACATGGGGCATCCTGCCGCCGAAGATGGCGAGCATCTCCTGGGCCTTCCTCCTCATCTCCAGGGCCTTAAGGTAGCCCTCCACCGCCTTCTGATTCACAGCAGGGGGTAGCCTATAGATGTCCGGACCCTCGTAGCGCGGGATGAAGGGGGAGACCCCAGGGCCCTTCACGTAGTCGAGGGCCGCGAGGTGGTAGAAGTGGAGGATGTGGGACTGGATATAGTTGGCCCCGAGGATGAGGTTCCTTATGATGCGGCCGTTGGTAGGGGGCTTCACCCCAAAGGCGGCGTCCAGGGCCCTTGACGAAGCGGTACCGTGGGCGGTGGGGCAAACGCCGCATATCCTCTGGGTGATCTGAACGGCGTCCCGAGGGTCCCGCCCCTTGAGGATCAACTCAAAGCCCCTGAAGAGCAAGCCATGACTCCACGAGTTCTTGACCTTTCCCCCCTTTACGTCGACCTCTATCTTGAGGTGTCCCTCTATTCTGGTTACGGGGTCTATGCTGATCCTGGCCATGACGAAGACCTCCTTTATGGTTTAACTGGGCTCGTAAAGCGGTGCGAATTCATCCCAGAAGTTGGGCTCCGTGCAGCCTATGCACAGGGCGTTCTCTACACACCAATTGACCCCGTTGTTCCACTTCCTCTTCCAGGAGTCGCAGTGGGACATGGGGCCCTTGCAGCCGAGTTCGTACCGGCAGCCCGTCTCGCCGAAGTGTTCGCAGAACTCCTCCTCTTCGAAGTAGGAGCGGTAAGGACAGTTGTCGTGGACCAGGGAGCCGTAGAAGAGAACAGGACGTCCGACCTCGTCAAGTTCCGGTATGCCGTAGAGCAGGACATGGGCAATGGTTCCAGCCATCCAATCCGGGTGGGGCGGACAGCCGGGGACGTTGATACAGGGTGTCCTGATCTCGGCCTCCTTGAGGATGTCACCCACCCCCTTGGCATTGGTAGGGTTGGGCTTGGCAGCAGGGAGCCCTCCATAGGCAGCACAGGTGCCGAAGGCCAGCACTCCCGCGGCCTTCTTGGCCAGATCCTTGGTCCAGTCGACGATAGTGACCTCCTTGCCGCCCTTTTCGCCCACCACGCAAAAGGCGCCATGGCTCCCTGTAGGGATGGCACCCTCCACGACGAGGAAGAACTTGCCCTTGTACTTACTGGCCATCTCGTTGGCATAATCTATGGCCGTCTCTCCCTGGGCAGCCATCACGGTGGGGTGGAATTTGAGGCTGATGATCTTGAGCAGGATGTCCTGAATGTCAGGGGAGACTGCGTTAAGCAGCGATACCGAGCAACCCGTGCAACCTGCTCCCTGGATCCAGATGACAGGAGGATTGCCACCGAGGGCCCTCTCGAGCGCCTCAGCGAACTTCGGCAAGAGCGTCGGCGAGACGCTCAGGGCCACCCCTGAAAGCCCACAAAGCTTCAAAAATTGCCTTCTCGAAACCTTCATCCTCCTCTCCTTTCCGCCCAAAGATTTTTATGTGAACCATATCACATAAAAGCAATTTATGTCAAGTATAAAATTTAAAGGTTGCCGGTAAGGGAAGGGGATGTCGCCTGCTCATCAGGCTGATACTCCTTCTAATCTTCTTCTTTCACGAACCTATGATGTTTTATCACTTTTCCTTCTACCATGTAGATCACATCCTCGCAGATATTGGTGGAGAGGTCTGCAATACGTTCCAGGCTGCGGGAGATCCTGAGAAGGTGTAGCGACCGTTCTATGGTCGAGGGATCGGAGGCCATGTAGGTGATGAGCTCCCTCAATATTTGGTCCCTAAGGCCATCCACCACGTCGTCCCGTTGACAGACGCTGCTGGCAAGGGCCGTATCCTCCCTTATGAAAGAAGAAAGGCTGTCTCTCAGCATCCCCATGGCCTCCTGGGCCATTCGGGGGATGTCTATTAGGGGTTTCACGGGGGGCCTCTCTATCAGAAAGAGGGAGCTTTCTGCGATGTTAACCGCCTCATCTCCCATCCTCTCCAGGTCGTTGTTCATCTTCAGGATCATCAGGATACCCCTCAGGTCCCTGGCCTGGGGCTGATAACGGGCAAGGAGCTCGATGCAGCTCTCTTCAATCTCCACTTCGATCTCGTTCTCCCTGGTCTCATCTTCTTCCATCACCTGAAGGAGAAGGTCACGATCCCTCCCGCTGAGGCCCCTTATGCTCTTCTCTATCATGCTCTCCACCAGGGTTGCGCTTTCCAAGAGTCGCTCCTGCAAGCTGTGAAGTTCTTCCCTGAGCATCTTTTCCTCCTTCAACCGAACCTACCCGTAAGGTAGCGTTCGGTCCTTTCGTCTTTGGGATTGGTGAACACTCGGGCGGTCTCCCCGAACTCCACGATCTCGCCCAGGTACATAAAGGCCACCAGGTCCGAAATCCTTGCCGCCTGCTGTAGGTTGTGAGTGACTATGATGATGGTGTATCGTTCCTTGAGCTTGTTGAGCAACTCCTCCAGTTTCGCCGTGGAGACGGGATCGAGGGCGCTGGCCGGCTCGTCCAGCAGCAGCACTTCCGGTTCGAGGACCAGACACCTGGCGATACATAGCCGCTGCTGCTGCCCTCCGGACAGTTCAAAGGCGCTCCTTGAAAGCTTGTCCCTTACCTCTTCCCAGAGGTTGACGTCCTTCAATGCCCGTTCAACTCGCTCCTCTATCTCGTCTTTCATGCCGTGGACCCTCAGACCATAGGCTACGTTCTCAAAGATGGATTTGGGCAAGGGGTTGGGCTTCTGAAAGACCATGCCCACCCTCTTGCGCAGCTCAAAGACGTCAACACCTTCCCCATAGATCTCCTCACCGTCAAGGAGGACCCTTCCCTGCAACTTTGCCCCTTCGATCAGGTCGTTCATCCTGTTGAGGCACCTGAGAAAGGTCGATTTGCCACAGCCAGAGGGGCCCATGATGGCGGTGATCTTGTTTTCGGGGATCTTCAGGCTCACCCCCTTCAGGACCCTAAGATCCCGGAACCAGAAAGTGAGGTCTTCCACCACGATCTTGGGCTTCTCTACCATTTCTTCCCCCTCTGGAGGCGGTATCTCTGGATGATGGCTACAAGGTTCAACGAAAGCACCAGGGCCAGGAGCACCAGGGTAGCTCCAAAGGCGATCCTTGTATGGGCTTCAGGGGCGGTCCCCTCGGTCATGAGGGCGAAGATATGAAAGGGCAGGGCAAGGGTTTCATCAAAGGGCGATTTTGGTAGCTCTGTGGTGTAGAAGGAGGCGGCGGTGAACAGAATTGGGGCGGTCTCTCCTGCAGCCCTGGCGAGGGAAAGGATCACCCCTGTAAGGATCCCCCCCGAGGCCGCAGGGAGCACCACGCTGCGGATGGTCTGAAGCTTCGTGGCCCCAAGGGCGTAGCTTGCTTCAAGGAACTCCTGCGGGACTGCCCTCAGGGCCTCCTCTGAGGCCCTGATCATGATAGGAAGGACCAGCAACCCCAGGGTGAGGACCCCGGAGAGGATCGAGACCCCGAAACCGAAGGTCTTGACGAAGAGGGCGAGGCCGAAGAGTCCGAAGACGATGGAGGGGGTCCCGGCCAGGTTGCTTATGCTCACCCTTATGGCCTGAGTCAAAGGATTGCGTGGGGCGTAGAAGGTGAGGTAGATGGCGGTCATCACCCCTACGGGGAAGGCCAGAAGGACTGCCCCCAGGCTGAGGTAGAGGGTGCCCAGGATGGCGGGAAAGATCCCCCCCTCGGTCATCCCCTCCCTCGGGGACTGGGTGAGGAACTCCCAGTTGATCACCCTTGCTCCCTTGAGGGACAGAATCAGAAGGAAGGCGAAGAGGAAGAGGAGGACGGTCAGGGCTGCGATCCTGAAGACGGCAAACCACATCCGCTCCTGGGCGCTCCTGGAGATCATCGGAACCGCTCCTTGAAGCCCTCCCTCATCCGTTCGGCAACCACGTTGAAAAACAGGTTCATGAGGAAGAGCACAGCCCCTATGGCGAAGAGGGCCCTGTAGTGCGGCGACCCCTTCACCGTCTCCCCCATCTCCAGCGCGATTGTGGCCGTGAGGGTCCGTATGGGTTCGAGATAAGAGGTGGCGAAGATTGGGGCGTTGCCCGCGACCATCAGGACCGTCATGGTCTCACCGATGGCCCGCCCCATCCCCAGGATGAAGGAACAGATGATGCCGGAGGAGGCAGCGGGAAGAAGCACATGTCTTATGGTCTGCCAGTGGGTGGCGCCCAGGGCCAAGGAGGCCTCTTTGAAGGTTCGAGGGATGGCAGAAAGGGCGTCCTCTGAGATGCTCACTATGGTGGGCAGGGCCATGAGTCCCAGGAGGAGCGAGGCATTAAGGGCGCAGAGGCCCGTGGGTATGTCGAAGAGGATCTGAAGGAGCGGCCCCGAGATCACCATCCCAAAGAAGCCGAAAACCACCGATGGGATCCCTGCCATGACCTCAACGGCGGGCTTCAAGAGATCCTTGACCTTGGGAGGGGCCACCTCCGCTATGTAGATGGCTAAGGCCAGCCCCATGGGGATGCTGAAGGCAAGGGCCCCTGCGGTCACCATCAGGGATCCCCAGATCAGGGGGAGGATGCCGAAGGAGGGGGGCTCTGAGGTCGGGGACCAGCTTTTGCCAAAGAGGAAGTCGCCAAGCCCTACAATCCCGATGATTCCCTCTCCTTCTTTGAAGAGGAACAAAAGGATACAAGCCAGGGCAATAACACAAGAGAGGGCCACCAACCCCAGGGCCCATTCCATCAGCCGCTCCCACCTTCTCCTCATTCCGATCTGCCCCCTACTTCACGGGGATGAAACCCACCTCCTCTACGATCTTCTGGCCCCTCTCGGAGAGCACAAACTTGATAAACTCCCTCACCACCCCTCTGGGTTCTCCCCTGGTGTACATGAAAAGCGGCCTCTGTAAGGGGTAGGTCCCCTTAAGGACCGTTTCCCTGGAGGGGTAAACGCCTTCTACTTTTAAGGCCTTCACTTCCCCGGTGAGGTAACCCAAGCCGATATAGCCGATGGCCCCTTTGGACTTGGCCACTGTCAGGAGCACCGCCTTGTTGGAGGCCTGATAGAGGGCACGAGGGGTGAGGCGGGCTTCCCTCAGCACGAGCTTGTTGAAGGTCTCAAAGGTCCCTGAGGCAGAGTCCCTCGAGACCACCACGATCCTGCGGTCAGGCCCTCCGAGGGCCTTCCAGTTGGTGATCTGGCCAGAATAGATCTTCTTCAGGTCCTCAAGGGTCATCCCCTCCAAGGGGTTTGTCCGATGGACGATCACAGCGATGGCATCCCTGGCGATGACGAACTCCTTCGGGATGAAGCCTTGCCGTCTGGCCTTCTCGATCTCCTTCTCCTTCATGGGGCGGGAGGCATCAGCGATGTCACAGGTGCCGTCAATGAGCCCAGCGATCCCCACACCACTTCCTCCACCCCTGACGGAGATGTTCACCTCCGGATGCAGTCTCCTGAACTCCTCCGCACACCTCTGGGCGATGGGAAAGACGGTGGTGGAGCCCTGAAGAACTATTCTTTCACCGGCCAGGGCGAACCCCGCCAGAACCAAAACCGCCAAAGGTCCCAGCAACTTTTTCATGTTTCACCTCCTTGTGGTTTTTCCGAGATAAATAGACCCCCTGTGTTAAGGAAGGATAAACCCTCTGTTAAGTTTTCGTTAAGGAATTGCTTTGATCCTTGAGGCTGGACGGTTGTGAAGGCAAAAGGGCCTTTTTCCTCCTTAGAGGGGAAGGCGAACCCTGAAACGGGTTCCCACTCCGGGGGTGCTTTCTACATCTATTTCTCCCCCTTGCAGCAACACGATGTGCTTCACTATCGAGAGCCCAAGGCCCGTGCCACCCAGGCGACGGGAGCGAGATTTGTCCACCACGTAAAAGCGCTCAAATATCCTCGGGAGGTGTTCCTTCGGGATTCCTATCCCCGTGTCAGCCACTTCTATCTCTACATGATCCGCTTTCCCCTTGGTGGAGATGCGGATTTCTCCTTGCTCAGTATACTTTACAGCATTGTCAATAAGGTTGAAGAAGGCTTGCTGCAGCCTAAAGGGATCAGCTTTTATGGGGGGGAGGCCGGGATCGAAATCCACCTTTAGGGTAAGGCCCTTTTTCTTCGCTTTCTCCTCGAAGGGTCTCAGGACCTCTTGAAGGAGGGCCTTCAGGTCTACATCCTCTAAATCGAGTTTCGTCTTCTTGTCCTCCAGTTCCGAAAGCACCAAGAGATCTTGGACGATGTTAGTGAGCCTATCCACGTGCTTCTTTATTATCTCGAGATAATGTGATCTTGCTTCCCTGGAGTCTTCATCTTCGAAGGCCTCGAGGAACCCCTTTATGGCGGTCAGAGGAGTCCGCAGCTCGTGCGAGACATTTGCCACAAGATCACGCTTTAGCTCCTGCATCCTCCTCAAATGAGTAATGTCGTGAAGTAGCACCAGTATCTGGCCAGTCGTTGGTAAGTAGGTGGCGCTTAAGAGGAAGACCCCTCCACTTATCTCCAGCTCCTCTGCCAGATTCCCTTCGGTCTTCCTCACCCTGCTTATGGTTTCTCGAAAGGCGGGATCGCCAATCTCCCAGAAGGATCTATCCGAAAGTTCCTTTCCTTCCAGAATCTCTTGTGCTTTCTTATTGAAAAAGATCACCTTTCCCTCTCTGTCCAGTACCAGTAATCCGTCCTCTAATGAAGAAAAGATCCTCTCCAGTTCTTCCTTCCTCTGCAGATTTTCCTGAAAAAGCTCCTTTAACTTTGCGGCCATCTCGTTGAAGCGTTCGGCCAGTTCTCCCAATTCACCCCTACCCTTCGGCAGGACCCTTACGTCAAAGTCCCCTTGGGCCACGCGTGAGGTAGCTTGCACCAATTCTTTGATGGGATCGGATAGCCTTTTAGAAGAAAAAAAGGCGTAAATGAGGGAAAACAGGCCCAAAGCTACAGCTACTACAGTTACCCTCTTCTTGAAGGCGCCAAGGAACTGGTTAACGTCCCTCAAGAAGAAGCTGGTTCTAAGAACGGCCACCCCTTCCGTCAGCTTCATGGGGATGGCTACGTAGAGCATCTCCTCTTTGAGGGTTGCACTCCAACGGAGTGAACTGCCCACTCTTCCGGCCATGGCCATTATCACCTCAGGGCGGTCACCGTGATTTTCCATAAAAGCGGGATCCTCTTCTGAGTCGGCCAATACGACCCCTTGGGGATCTATTATGGTAATCCTTACCCCGGTAGTCTCCCCCACTTTTCTGGCGAGGGAATTGAGGGTTCCGTAATCCCCGCGGAGAATAAGGCCTTGGACTTGAGGTTTTAATCCGTAAGCAAGATTTTTCAGGTGTCTCTTGAGAAGATCAAAAGAGAAGCTTTCTATCAGATGAGAAATGGAAAGGCCAAAGGAAAGAGTAAGAAGTAGAATGATTATGAGGTGCCCCCCAAAGATTTGCCTAAATATGGAACCCTTCACTCCTCCTCCAGCTTGTACCCCACTCCCCGGACGCTTTTAATGAAGGAACCGGCCTCCCCGAGTTTCTCCCGCAACTTCTTGATGTGCACATCAATGGTGCGCTCGGTCACCGCCTTCTCATTACCCCAGAGCAGATCGAGCAATTGTCCCCTGCTGAAGACCCAGCCCTTTCTTCCGCTGAGGATCTTCAGGATCCTAAACTCCGTAGGGGTCAGCTCCACTTTTTCGCCCATGAGCGAGGCCTCGTATCTGCTGAAATCTACGTACAGGATACCTCCTATCCAGACCCCGCCCTCTCCATTTTGAGGTATACCTCTCCTCAACACGGCCTTCGCTCGGGCCACCAGTTCCTTAGGGGAAAAGGGCTTCACAACATAGTCATCCGCTCCAAGCTCCAGACCCACAATACGATCTTCCTCTTCAGCTTTAGCCGTAAGCATGATGATGGCGATAGAGCGGTAGCGTTCATTAGACCTCAGGTATTTGCATACCTCAAGGCCATCTATATCTGGCAACATTAGGTCGAGTACTACCAGATCGGGGACCTTTCTCTGGAGGAAGCTCAGGAAGTCTCCTCCACTGTAAAAACCTTCTACCTCGAATCCCGCCCGCCGGAGATGTAAGGAGACAAGTTCCACGATGTCAGGTTCATCATCAACTACGGCGATGGTTTTATTCTTTAAAAGGAGCTCCTTCACTCTGTAAGGTCCACCAACTTCTTAAACTCCTCTTCGTCGATGATAGTAAGGCCAAGTTCCCTTGCCTTATCGTACTTTGATCCCGGATCCTTTCCGACCACCACGTAATCTACCTTCCGGCTCACGCTGGAGGCGGCCCTCCCCCCCAGGCGTTCCACCAGGTTTTTGGCCTCCTCCCTCGTCATGCTCTCCAGGGCACCGGTGAAGACGAAGACCTTCCCCTCTAAGGGTCTCTCTTCCTCGGGCGCAGCTTCCTCGAAGCTCACCCCTGCCTCAACGATTCTCTTGATGGTCTCTCGGTTTCTCTCGTCCCGGAAGAAGCGGACCACGCTCTGGGCCACCTCAGGCCCTATCTCTGGCACGGCCATAAGCTCCTCTTCGGTGACCGTATAAAGTCGTTCCAAGGAGCCGAACTTCTCTGCCAGGACCTGCGAGAGATGCTCTCCCACCAGCCTTATCCCCAGGGCGTTGAGGAAGCGGGCGAGGGTGGTCTTCTTGCTCCTCTCGATGGCGTCGATGATGTTCTGGGCCGATTTATCCGCCATCCGCTCAAGCCCTGCCAGTTCCTCCTTGGTGAGGTAGTAGATGTCCGAGAGGTCCTTCACCAGGCCCTTATCCACCAATTGATCTATCAGCTTCACCCCGAGGCCCTCTATGTCCATCGCCCTGCGGGAGGCGAAATGGCGGATGCGCCCTTTGAGTTGCGCAGGGCAGGAGAGGCCCACGCACCTGAAAGCCACTTCCCCGGGAAGCCTCACCACCTCCGAGCCGCATACCGGGCATCTCTCCGGCATCCTGAACTTCCGTTCCTTCCCTGTACGACGCTCCTTTATCACCTTCACCACCTCGGGGATCACGTCCCCTGCCCGGCGCACAAGCACGTGGTCTCCGATGCGGACGTCCTTTCGGTCTATCTCGTCCTGGTTGTGCAGCGTCGCCCGCTTCACCTCCACCCCTCCCACCTGCACCGGCCTGAGGACCGCCACAGGGGTGAGGACTCCGGTACGGCCGACCTGCACCACGATGTCGAGGATCTGGCTCGTCGCCTCATGGGCGGGAAACTTGAAGGCGACCGCCCAGCGAGGGCTGCGGGAGACCTCTCCCAAGCGCCTTTGAAGCTCGAAGCTGTTGACCTTAAGCACCACCCCGTCCATCTCATAGGGTACCTCGTCCTTCACCTCCAGGATGCGACGGTAATAGTCGATCGCCTTCAGGATGTTGGGGCAGAGCTCCACCATCGGGTTCACCCGCAGGCCCCATTTGGGAAGGGTCTGAAGCACTTCCCACTGGCTTTCGAACTCCCTCCCCACCACTTCCCCGACGGCGTAGAAGTAGATTTTCAGGGGCCTCTGGGCGGTGATCGAGGGGTCGAGCTGGCGGAGGGAGCCGGCAGCGGCGTTCCGGGGGTTGGCGAAGAGGGGTTCACCCCTTTCCTCCCTCATCCGGTTCAGCTTCTTGAAGTCTTCTATCTCCATGTATACCTCTCCCCTCACCGCGATCTTCTCCGGCACCTCCTCTTCCTCGTCCACCAAGATGAGGGGAATGGTCTTTATCGTACGGATATTCTGCGTTATGTCCTCCCCCTGATAACCGTCACCCCTGGTCGAGCCCACCACAAGCTCTCCCCGCTCATATACTACCTCCACCGCCACCCCGTCCATCTTCGGCTCCGCCACGTACTCTATCTCCTCCTCGGTCCTGAGAAACCGTTTCACCCGCTGGTCGAACTCTATCACCTCCCGCTCATCAAAGGCATTGGCGAGGCTGAGCATGGGAATGGTGTGAACTACCGTACCGAACTCCTCCACCGGGGGAGCCCCAACCCTCTGGGTGGGGGAGTTGGGGGTGATGAGTTCGGGGTACTGCCGCTCAAGTTCCTCCAGTTCCCTCATAAGGGCATCGTATTCGGGGTCGGAGATGACCGGGTCGTTCAGGACGTAGTACCTGTAATTGTGGTATTCGATCTCCTTCCTCAATTTCTTCACCTTTTCCTCTATTTCTCGAGGGACCATCGCCACCCCTCCCGAAAGTTTTTCAAAAAATATTTTATGTTCTTGCCATCTTTGTGTCAACAAAACTGGTTAATTCCACCCCCCTTTCCCCTTCTTGACAGAAAACGGGTATTCCCATATAAAGAGGGAGGCTCTGGGGAGCCAAAAAACAAGAAAGGAGGGGGTTGAGATGTTTTGGAGGAAAAAGAAGGGTTTTATGGCATTGGCCATCGTTCTTCTGTTTGTGCTGACCGTTATCGCCTTCCCCACCGGGGCATCCGCCAAGGGGAAAAAGAAGACCATCTCCTTGGTGATCGCCACGGCCACAACGGGCGGAACCTACTATCCCATGGGTGTCGGAATGGCCTCCCTCTGGACGATCAGGCTGGTGAAAAAGCACGGGATCCAGGTCCAGGCGATCACCTCAGCCGGCTCCGGCGAGAACGTCAACATGCTCAGGGGGAAGGAGGTGGAGCTGGCCATCCTGCAGGGGCTTTTCGGGAAGATGGCCTGGAACGGCATCGGAATATACAAGGGCAAGCCTTACAAGGAACTTCGGGCCATCACCATGCTCTGGCCCAACGTGGAGCATTTCGTGATCTTCAAGAGCAAGGTGAAGACCGGGACGGTGACCGATATTAAGGGTCTCAGGTTTTCCATTGGCAGGGCCGGAAGCGGTACCGAGCGTTCAGGGCTCACCATCATGAAGGGTCTGGGGATGTCCATTAAGGACATCAAGCCTGAATACCTCGGCTATTTCGAGTCAGCCAAGGCGATGAAGGACAGGAGGATAGAGGGGGCGAACCTCTGTGCAGGGCCCCCTGTGGCTGCGGTTACCGATATCTTCGCCACCTTAAGCGGGGAGGTGGTGATCCTGGAGTTCACCGATGAGCAGCTGGAGAAGATCAACAAGAACACCGCCTATCCTGGTTTCCGTTACATCATCCCTGCCAATACCTATCCCGGCCAGACGAAGCCTGTCCGCTCCATCGCTCAGCCCAACTTCTTGGCGGTGAGGGCAGATGTCGATCCCAATGTGGTCTACCTCCTCACCAAGACCCTCTTTGAGAACCCCGATTACTTGAAGAACGTTCACAAGATGGGGGCCTTCATCACGCTGAAGAACGCCTTAAGTGGTCTCCCTGCGCCCCTTCATCCCGGTGCTTACAGGTTTTACAAAGAGAAAGGCTTGAAGATACCCAAGAACCTGATCCCGCCTGAGGCAAGTTAAGGATCGACCCGGGGTCATGGCTCGATTTTCCGGTCATGACCCCCGATTTTTTATTAACCGGAGGGTCCTTTTTGGCTGCGGAGGAAGGAGGAAAGGTCAGGGATTTGGAAGACACCGGGGAGGTGACCACCGCCTTCCGGGAACTTCACGGAGGATGGAGAGTGGTCGGTTACCTCCTGGGGGTCGCCGCCTCCATCTTTCACATCTGGGTGAACACCATAGGGGTAATGCCAGGTATTTATCGCAATGCTGTTCACCTCGGTTTTATTATGGCCTTAACTTTTCTTTTTTATCCAATGTCCAAGAAAGACCCCAAGAAGGGTTTTTATTTCGATATCTTTCTTGCTTCTCTGGCAATCATTGTAGCTTTGTATATTTTGTTGTTTGAAGAAGAACTTCATTTAGAGAGGGCCTCCATACCTATTTTGAGGGATTATATCTTCGCAGCAATGGCTCTATTTGTGCTTTTGGTGGGAACTCAGAGAGCTGCTGGTTGGATTATACCCGTCCTTTCCCTTTTCTTCCTTGCATATGCCCTTTTCCTCGGTAGGATTATTCCCGGTGTTTTTTATCACCGTGGTATTAACTTAGGAAGATTACTTTACAGGATGTATCTCACCGACGAGGGGATGTTCGGGATAGTCTGTACGGTCTCTGCCACCTACGTCTATCTCTTCATCCTCTTCGGGGCCTTTCTCCTGAAGT
>CBEVRB010000003.1:0-28296 GCA_965552155.1 uncultured bacterium | reverse complement strand
GGTGCGCCCCCACCATGTCCCCGGCATACACCCCCGTGATCCCGAAGGCCCTGTCCACGGTGACGTTGAGGATGAAGTCGACCCCCACCTTCTGAGCCACCTCCAGGGCCTCCTCATGACAGGGGTTCCCCTCGAGGATCAGGTTATCGGCCCGCGGGTCCTCGAGGAACTCCGGCCCGTGGAAGCGCTGTACCGACCTTTCGTCCACGAGCCCCGGGCACACCGACTTCCTTCCCCCGGAAAAGCCGGCCATAAAGTGGGCCTCCACCAGGCCGGTCAGGATCCTGAGGTCTGCTTCGTAGAAGGTGGAGTTCACCCAGACCTCTGTCCCCTTGGATGTCTCTCCCACATAACGGAGCCTGGAGCGATCCCGACAGTCGTGATCCTCGATCCTGAAGCCCTGAACCACCTCCTCTCCGAACATCCGCACCTTCTCCTCAGGGGTGCTTGGCCGGTGCATCCCGGTGGCGACCACCAGCGTAATCCTTTCCCTCCTTATTCCCGCCCTCTCGAGGGCCTCAAGGAGCGGGGGCAGGATCCCTGTGGGTCCCCTGTAGGGGACGGGACGGGTGATATCCGAGACCGCTATCGCCACCTTCAATTTCCCGGTTTCTCCCTTGGCCTTCACCACTTCCTGGAGGGGAGGGGAACCTATGGGGTGCTCCAGGGCCTCTCGGATCGCCCGCTCCGGGTCAGCGAGGGGAACCTCTTCGGCCATCCGCAGGACCTCCGTCTGAGGAGGAACCTTCACCCTCAACTCTCCTTCACCAAAGGGAACTGCGACCTCCCTCCATCCTTCCCCGTTCACAACATCCCCTCCTTCACCTTTTCCTCCCCCGCGGCTATCTCTTCGATCGCCTCCTCTGAGAACAAGGGTTTGGCCATCTAAATGCCTTTTTACTTCTTCCAGAACCCGGGGAAGAGGAGGATCAGGACGGTGTAGATCTCCAATCGTCCCACGAGCATGCAGAAGGTGAGGATGAGCTTGGCCAGGGGGGGGAGAAAGGAGTAATTCAAGGCAGGGCCGACCCTTCCCAGGCCGGGACCGATGTTCCCCAGGGAGGCGGCCACCGCCGAGGCCCCCGTGATGAGATCAATCCCCAGGGCCCCCATGATCAGGGTGCAGACTACAAAAAGGCCGATGTAGAGGAGGACCATCCCCACTATTCCGTGCAGGACCGCTGAAGAGACGATGTGTCCGTCCAATTTTACCGCCACCACCGCCTTCGGATGGACGATCTTCTGCATCTCTGCCCGAATGTAACGGACAAGAAGCAGGACCCTCACGCACTTTATCCCCCCGCCCGTAGAGCCGGCGCAGCCCCCGATGAACATGAGCAGAAGGAGCAGGGCCTGGGAGTAGTGAGGCCAGGAGCCGAAGTCGGCGGTGGAGTAGCCCGTGGTGGTGAGGATGGAGACCCCCTGGAAGAGGGCCTCCTCCAGCCTCTTTGCCCATCCGCCTCCCTGATGAAGGAGCAGATCGATGGTGATGGTGATGACGGTGAAGGTCACCACAGCCGTATAAAACCGGAACTCCCTGTTTTTCCAGTACCCCTCGAGCTTGCCCCTCAGGAGCTGGTAATGGAGGGCGAAGTTGCTTCCCGCCATGAACATGAAGAGGGTTATGATCAGGCGGTGGTAGGTGCCGAAGTGGCCAATGCTACGGTTCTTGGTGGAGAAACCGCCAGTGGCCATGGTGGTGAAGGTGTGACAGAGGGAATCAAAGAGGTCCATTCCACCGAGGGTCAGCAGCAATACCTCGGCGGCGGAGATGAGCAGGTAAGTCTGCCAGAGGATCTTGGCCGTCTCCGCGATTCGGGGCCTGAGCTTGTCCACGAAAGGGCCAGGCACTTCGGCCTTGTAAAGCTGCATCCCCCCCACTCCCAGAAAGGGGAGGATGGCTATGGAGAATAGGATTATTCCCATCCCCCCGAGCCACTGGATCATGGAGCGCCAGAGCAGTATCCCTTTGGGCAGCTCCTCCACCGACTGCAGGATCGAGGCCCCTGTGGTGGTGAACCCGGAGACCGTCTCAAAGAGGGTGTCGACCGCCGAGGGGAAGTGGGGGGAGAGGAAGAAGGGAAGGGCCCCGAAGAAAGAGGCGTTCATCCATCCCAAGGAGACGATGAGGAAGGCCTCCTTCTGGGTGATCTCCCGGATCCTGCCCCGGAAGGGCAGATAAAGGAGCAGGCCGCAAAGGGAGGTAATCAGGATGGCCAGGATGAAGGGTTTTATCTCCTCCCCGAAGAGAAGGGAGGTTAAGGCAGGAAGGAACATGGTGGAGGCGAGAAACAGATTGAGCACCCCTATGATGGGGATAACGGCGACCATCGCTCAGAGGGGACTTTTTGGGCCAGAGAATATCATGGCCAAGGAGGCGGAGGCAAGGATACCTTTACCAGTACTCCAATTTCACCATGAGGAACTTTTCCAGCTGGGGAATGGCCGCTGAGGAGGCCACCAGGGTGACCTTGTCGCCGGGAAGGATCACGCTCTCCCCCCGGGGGATGATGACCTGGCCTTCCCTGAGGATGGCCCCTATCAGTATCCCCGCGGGCAGCTTCAGGTCCTTCAGGGGGCGCTCGATGATATCCGAGGTCTCCATGGCCACCGTCTCGATCACCTCGGCCTGTTCCTCGGGGAGGATGGCCACGTTCAGGATCTTTCCCTTTCGGATGTACTGGAGGATGCGGTTTACCGCCAGAAGAGGAGGGCTCACCACCACATCGACCCCTGTCTGGTAGGCCAGGGGGGCGAAGGAGACCCTGTTTATGGAGGCTATCACCCTCCTGGCCCCCATCGTCTTTGCCAGGAGGGCAAGGAGGATGTTCCTGTCCTCATCCTCGGTCAGGGCGATGAAGGCGTCCATCTCGCGGACGTGCTCCTCTTCCAGCAGATCGTGGGAGGTGAAGTCGCCTTTCAGCACAATGGCCTTGTCCAGTTGCTGGGCGAGGTACTGGCACCTCTCGATATCAGGCTCTATCACCTTCGTGGCCACTCCCCTTTCCTCTAAGGCCTTGGCCAGAAGGAGGCTGACGTTCCCTCCTCCGAAGATCATCACCTTGCTGGGCGGAGTGACCTCCTTCCTGTCCCTGAAGGAGGCGAGGAATTGGGAGATGGCGGCACTCTCCCCCAGCACATATACCAGATCTCGCTCCTTCAGCCGATCCTTCCCCCTCGGGATGATCACCCGATGATCCCGATATATGGCCACCACCACCAGTTCGAGGTTGGAATAGTCCTTCCTCAGCTCTGCCAGGCTCTTACCCGCCACCGGGCTCCCCGCCTCCACCATGAAGCTGGCGATCCTTATCCTCCCTTCGGCGAAGTCCACCACGTCCCTGGCCCCGGGGATGTCGAGGATCCGCAGCAGGGAGTTGACCATCTCCTGATCGGTGTTGATCACCAGATCGATGTCCAGCTTCTCCTTCCCCAGGATCTTCTCGTTAGAAGCGTACTCAGGGTCCCGTATCCGGGCGATCTTCACCGGGACTATCGCCTGGACTCCGGCCACGAGGCAGGATACCATGTTGACCTCATCACTGTTGGTGGCGGCTATCAGTATCTCCGCCCTTTCTATGCCGGCCTCCTTCAGCACCGAAATACTGCTCCCGCTTCCGTGGATGGCCTGCACATCCAGGGTCTCCGCCACCCGCTCTACCTTCTCTTCATCCTTGTCTATGACGATGATGTCCTTCCTCTCCTGGGAGAGCTTGCGGGCGACGTTATAGCCGACCTCTCCTGCCCCTATGATTATGATGCTCATCGTTCCCGGAAAGAGTTTATATGACCGTTATCCGAAAGACAAGGTCCCCAGGGGATTGAAGGGAGGGGAGAAAGTCTGTATTTTGAAAAGGTGATGAAGGGCGCGTTGATATCCTTCCTCATCGTCCTCTTGATGGCAAGCTGTGCGGTTAATCCGGTCACGCACGAGCGAGAGTTCCTCATCTTCAGTGAAGAAGAGGAGATGAGGATAGGGGAGAAATCCCATCGTTCAGTCCTTGAGGAATTTGGGTATTACAGGGACAGGGAGTTACAAAGGTATGTCCTTGAGGTAGGGGGCAGGATCGCCCGGGTTTCCCACCGCAACTACCTCCCCCATCACTTCACGGTGACCGATTCTGCTGTGATAAACGCCTTTGCCCTTCCCGGGGGCTATATCTACGTGAATCGAGGGCTCCTCGCTTACCTCAACAATGAGGCTCAGTTGGCAGGGGTCCTGGGACATGAGGCAGGCCACATCGCCGCCCGTCACGGGGTAAAGAAATACCAGCAGGCCCTGGGAGCTCAGCTCATCCTTGCAGGGGTGGCGATGGCCACCAAATCCAGGGGGATCGTCTTGGGGACGAACCTTTTGATCGGGGCCATCCTCCAGGGGTACAGCCGCCGGGACGAGTACCAGGCCGACCGCCTGGGGACCCTCTACATGTACCGGGCTGGATATGACCCCTTTCAGATGGCCCGCTTCTTGGAAGTCCTGAGAAATCTGGAGAGGAGGGAGCCAAGCCTGGTGGAGCAGATCTTCTCCTCCCATCCCTTGACCTCGGAGAGGGTGAAGAGGGTGAGGGCATGGGCCGAAGAGCTCACAGGGGGCAGGCGGAGGGGGCTTGTGGTGAAGGCGAACCATTATCTCTCCCATCTCGATGGCCTGGTCTTCGGCCCCGGAGAGAGGGACGGGGTGATTGAGGGGGAGGTCTTTCGGAACCGTCACTTCCGCTTTCAGGTCAGGGTGCCTGAAGGCTGGAAGATGCGGCGAGGGGAGAGGATGGGTTCGGTGGAGGCCCAGGATCCCCGGAGGCGCTTCCTCCTTCAGGCCATCCCCATGGAGTTCCCCGTCCCCCTGAGGCCCGAGGAGGTGGCCCGGCGGGTAGAGAAGGGGTCGGGATGGCTCAGGCTTGGGGCTGCAAGGGGGAGGTCAAAGGGTTTGCCGGCCTTGATGGTCGATTACCTCATCAAGGAAAGGGCCATAAGGATGAGGGTGGCCTACATAACTCGGGGAAGGACTGCCTTCCTCCTCGCCCTAATAGCGCCTCAGAAGGCCTTCCCCCAGGGGAGGGGATTCTTTAACCTCTTCCTTCACTCTTTTCGCCCCCTCTCCGCGAGGGAAGCCCAGAGGATTCCCCTCTATCGCCTGAAGGTATACATGGCCAGGGTGGGAGATACCTACCCGGCCATCTCTTCCCGCTTTTATGGGACACCGCGCTATGCCGAGGAGATACAGCTCTTCAACGGCCTGGGCGATCACCCCATCCCACCCCCGGGCAGGCTTCTCAAGATAAAGCCCAGGGCCCTGCTCGCTCAGAAGTCGAAGTAGAAGCTCATCCCCCACCTGTAGGGGAAGTAGTAATAGCAGCAATAAGGGTAGTAGCAATAGTAGTAGGCAACGCAGGTGCGGGTCTTCGGCCTATTGTAATGGTATCCCCTCGGATAGCGCCTTATTGCGAAGGGGATATGATGGGGATTAAGGGCTGAAGCACCTATAAAGACCCTCCCCGGGCAGTATCTCCCATCTATCTTCAGGTCGAAGACCACCTCCCTTCCGCTGAAGCGAAAATCGAAGCCGTCCCATCCCCCACAGGTGTGGGCGTTAAAGACGATGGCGTTTCCCCTCTTGCGGATGATGTCATCCTGCTCTTTGGCCACCTTCCGGACCAAAAAGATCTCCCCGTCAGGGCTCCAGACCCTTCCACGGAAGTGCCTCCACCGCACGGCGCTGGTCCAGCGAATGTGCCACCCGTCCTCGTCGTGCCATATCTGGTAATTGACCGGGCTTCCCGGGGGAAAGGGGGGCTTCCCCCATGCCTTCCCTGCGGGCATCGAGAAGGCAGCCCCCGTATGGAAGAGGAGGATCACGAAGACGATCGTCAGCCCCAAGCCGATAATACCCCTTCTCCCCTTCATCTTCTCCCTCCTTTCTCGGATTTCTGCCCTTTGGACACCGGGGGTGAAAAAAGGTTTAAGGGAAGAGAGGTGTGGAGAGGAGCCCTGTGGCCTCCGGGAGCCCGATCATCAGGTTCATGTTCTGGATCGCCTGCCCTGACGCCCCCTTCGTCAGGTTATCTATGGCCGTCACCACCACCAGCTGCTCCTCGAAGCACTGGACCCCTATGTCGCAGTAATTCGTCCCCCTCACCTGGGAAGTGGAGGGGAGGACCCCTGGGGGAAGGAGCCTTATGAAGGGTTCTCCCCCGTATCGGTGGCGGTAAATGCGGTGTATCTCGTCGGGGGAGATCTCCTTCCCGAGGGGGACGTAGATGGTGGAAAGGATACCCCGGTTCATGGGGACCAGGTGAGGGGCGAAGAGGACCCTTATCTGCTCCCCTGCGAGAAGGCTAAGTTCCTGTTCCATCTCAGGGATGTGGCGATGAGTGCCCACGTTGTAAGGCCTGATGGCCTCGGCCACCTCGGGGAAGTGGGTCCTCTCGGTGGGATTGCGGCCCGCCCCGCTCACCCCTGACTTGGCGTCAACCACCACCCCCTTCGGGGGCAGCAGTCCTTCCTCTGCCAAGGGCAAGAGCCCCAGGATCACTCCTGTGGGATAACAACCAGGATTGGCGACAAGGCGTGCCCTCCTTATAAGATCCCGATGTACCTCCGGGAGGCCGTAGACCGCTTCCTGGAGCAGTTCGGGGAAACGGTGAGGGCCGTAGTACTTCCCATAGGTTGATGGGTCCTTGAGGCGAAAATCGGCGCTCAGGTCGATGACCCTCTTTCCCCTCTCGAGGAGGGCCTTGACCGTCTTCATGGAGGCACCGTGGGGGAGGGCGACGAAGAAGAGATCGGCCTCCTCTGCCACCTTCTCAGGTCGCAAGGGTATGAGGGGAAGGTCCAGGAGACGAGAGAGCCCGGGGAAGACCTCCGAGATCTCTTTCCCGGCGTGCCTTTCGGCCGTAAGGACGGTTATCTCCCCCTCGGGATGAGAGAGGAGGAGACGCAGAAGCTCATAGCCCGTATAGCCGCTGGCGCCTATTATCCCGACCTTCATTTAAAGACCGGAAGAAGGGACCACTACCTCTTCGAGTACTGGAACCTGGCCCTGGCACCCCGCTGCCCGTACTTCTTCCTCTCTTTCTTCCGGGCGTCCCGGGTCAGGAGGCCTGCCTTCTTGAGGATGGGACGGAGGTCCAGACTGTACTGGGTGAGGGCTCGGGAGATGCCGTGGCGGATCGCCCCTGCCTGTCCCGAGAGTCCCCCTCCCCTCACGTTCACGTAAACGTCGAACTTCCCTAGGGTGTCGGTGAGCTTGAAGGGCTGAAGGATCATCAAACGCAAGGTCTCCCGCGGGAAGTAGTCCTCCATCGGCCGCTTGTTCACCACTATCTTCCCCTCTCCTGGAGAGGAGAGCCATACCCGGGCAACGGCCGTCTTCCTCTTTCCCGTCCCGTAATACCTCTCTACCTCCATCTCCCTCTCCTCATAGATTGAGCTCCAGAGGCTCTGGCTTCTGCGCCTGGTGGGGATGGTCAGGCCCGGCGTAAACCTTCAGCTTCTTGAGGAGCTTTCTGCCGAGCCGATTCTTCGGCAGCATCCCCTTAACGGCCAGGCGGATCAATTCCTCCGGTTTACGGGAGAAGAGCTCCTCGGCGGTGAAGCTCTTTAGACCCCCGGGGTATCCCGAGTGCCGATAATAGACCTTCTTCTTCCACTTTGCCCCGGTAAGGCGGATCTTCTTGGCGTTTACCACCACGACGAAGTCCCCCGTGTCGATGTGGGGGCTGAAGGTGGGTTTGTGTTTCCCCCTGAGGATGCGAGCTATGGCGCTGGCAAGCCTCCCCAGGACCTTTCCCGAGGCATCCACCAGATACCACTTCCTCTCCACGTCCTCTTTTCTCAGATGAAAGGTCTTCATCTCCCTTTCCCCTCGTTTCCGTAAAAAGAGAAGCAGCCGGGTTCCCACCCAGACCGCTCGCATATTTTTAATGCATTTTTGGACCCTTGTCAATGCCGTGTCCCCAGTAGATATGAGACACTTGGGGTTCAAATGAGACCACTCCTCTATGGTTCTCCATCAGGTACTCCCAGGGGGTCCGTCCTCCCAGCGGCCTTGAGGGCCTCAAGAAATTGCAAATGTACCGGATTGGGTGTGCTATTACAACCTCAAGCGGCCTTATCATGAAGATGGATGGAAAGCCCCCCCTTTTGGAGATTACGGGAACTGGGATGGGATCTGCCAGAGAAGTTTGCCGTGTTCTTACCGTTAGTGCTTGACCGGGTCAGCACGGACTGGGCCCTCAGGGATGGTAACGATCTCTTGGCCCATTACAGAAGTCCCTGATTCACTCCTTAACCACTATCCTTCCGGGGTGCTCTCGAGTGACCTCGCCGATCAAAGCCGCCTCCACTCCTCTCTTCCTCAACCTCTCAAGGAGCGCCTCGACCTTGGAGGACGGCACCGAGATGAGGAGCCCCCCTGAGGTCTGGGCATCGAAGAGGATGTCCACAAGCCAGGGAGGTATCTCTGGGTGCAGGTTCACCATCTGTTCCCTGAACTCCCTGTTTCTGTAGGTCCCCCCCGGAACGAGGCCCATCTTGGCGAACTCCTCGGCCTCAGGGAAATAGGGGACCTTTGAGGCATAGATGACCATCCCCACCTCCGTCCCCTCGATCATCTCGCAGGCGTGCCCTAAGAGGCCAAAGCCTGTTATGTCGGTGCAGGCACTGGCCCCCACCTCCTGCATCGCTTCCGAGGCCCCCCGGTTCAGGGCGGCCATCGTCCTGGTGACTCTCTCTACCGTCTCCCCCTCAGCCAGCCCCGCCTTTATGGCTGTATTGATTATCCCGGTACCCAGGGGTTTGGTGAGGATGAGGCGATCCCCAGGCCTTGCCCCCTGGTTCCTGATGACACGCTCGGGGTGTACGATCCCTGTGACCGAAAGGCCGTACTTCAACTCGGGGTCCTCCACGGAGTGCCCCCCTACAAGCACCACCGCCGCCTCCTTCATCTTGTCGAGTCCTCCCCTCAGGATCTCCTGAAGGACCGTGAGGGGCATCTCTTTGATGGGGAAGCAGACCACGTTCATGGCCGTAAGGGGCCTTCCCCCCATGGCGTATACATCAGACAGCGCATTGGCCGCCGCTATCTGGCCGAACCAGTAGGGATCGTCCACGATGGGGGTGAAGAAGTCGATGGTCTGAACGAGGGCTACCTCCTCTGAGATCTTATACACCCCCGCATCATCCGCCCTCTCTATACCGACGATCAGGTTCCTGTCCTGAGGGAGCTCGAGCCCGCAAAGTGCTCTATCGAGGTCGCCCGGACCCAGCTTTGAGGCTCAGCCCGCCCCCCGCACGCTCTCAGTAAGCCTTTTTCTCGCCATAATCATCCCCTCTGCAGGCTGCAACTGTACCCTTTGACCACATCCAGGCGGAACCCCTCTTCAGTCTCCTCCACTCCTCCTGTGCAATATCCTTCCTTGCGGACGAGCCTATCAAGCTGCTCGGCCTTATCCCGTTCCTCAAGGATCACCGTCACGATCCCCTCAGCCACTCCTTCAAAGATCTGCCTCAAACTGCCGAGACTTTCCTCAACGCTTTTACCCCGTGCATCTATCCTCATTTAAGCACCTCCTCCAAGGCCCTCGGTATATGATGAATGATCTCCTCTATTTGTGTCGCGGGGTTTGGGCGAGCAAGCTCTCCTGCCCGACGGTTGGCCCTTGCTGCCCGAGCTGCCGCATCTACCAGGGAAAACCCTTGGTCGATGAGCGCCGCCGTCATCCCGGTGATGGTATCCCCTGTCCCCCCTATGGGTTCAAGCTCAGGAACCTTCGGTTCCTCGATCACCTCCAGTATCTCGCCGTCCTCACATACGTAGTCCCTTTCTCCTTTCACCAACAACACCTTTGCCGCTCCCCCTGTCTCGTAGGCCCCTTTTATGAGTTCAGGGACCCTTTCCGTCATGTGAAAGATGAATCCACGGGTGTAGAAGGGATGGGGGGACTTATCATCAGCCAGAAAGGCGAGCTCTCCGAGATCAGGCGTGAAAAGATCGTACTGAGGGGCCTTTCCACTCATCTTCGCCACATACATAAAACCGGCATCAGCTAAAAGCATAGGACGCGGCTTCATATCCTGGATGGCCTCAAAAGCGGCGTCATGGAGGGTTCTGTTCGGCATCACATAACCGAAACATATGACCGCAGGAGATAATTTCGGCACTTCTTCGGCCAGAAAACGATAGAGTTTTACGCTTCCTTCCCCTGTTCCGATATCGCCTACTGTAACACCGTAAAGCTGGTCTCCATCAAGGACCATGGCGCATGCGGCCATCATCGCCGCCGTTCCCCTGCCCAGAGGGAACTCCTCGCCCCCTATCTTGATGGATTTTTCTTGAACTTCTACTCTTCCCCATACCAGATCGACTCCTTCCAGGGGCAATGTGCCTACTACAAGGATCATCTGCCCACTCCTTCTTTCGCCTCCTCCCAGGCCCGCCACAGCGCATAAGCGCATACAGTGTGGCCGAGGTCCTTAGGAGACGGTGCATCATGGAGCTTCCTTCCCACCATCTGCCAGGCCAGATATGGGACATCAGGGCATCCGCCGCCCGAGACGTTTACGATCTGGTAAGTCTCCTTATCATAGGTGATCTTCATGTTGGCCGCCTTAATCATCTCCCAGCGACCGAAGTCCCTCCTCTGACAGATCTCCAATGGCGAAAGGGCCTCCTCCGAGACAGGGATAACTTCGAGATACTCACACCCCCCTTGACGTAACGCCCGCTCGACCCCCAACTGCTCCATCAGATCAAATTCTACAGAGAGATCACAGCCCTTCCTGAATTGGGGAGGTGGTGCCACCATTCTGATCTCATACCCCGCCTCTCCCAAAACCTTCTCGGCCTTTATCGCCTGGGAGACCTCCTGGAAGATGATGAGGGCTCGCCCCCTTTGTTCCTCTCTCTTCCTGCGAAAGAGCCCCTTTAGCACCATCGACTATCTCTTCCTTATCAGGATCTTAATGAGGTTCCCCTCCTCCTTTATTTCAAGGACCTCGTTGCCCTCGGAGAGGGCGAGCCTTCTGACGTTCTCCTTAGAGGGCGGGTAATCCACTATCACCTCCAAAGTCTCCCCTGCCTTCATCTCCTCAAGGGCCCTTTTGGTCCTCAGGACCGGCATGGGACAGACTTCGCCACATACATCCAGGGTCTTATCCACCATAGCAAAACCTCCTCAAAGGAGTATCGCCTTCACTAAGGGGGCTATAACCTTGTGAAAGATCACAGCCCCTACTGCAAAGCCCACGATATACGCGATGGCGCTTCGGGAACCCTCTGCCGCCATTACGTGCTGTCTGAAGGGACAACCCCCTGCAAAAACCGAAAAGAACCCCACCCCCAATCCACCTATAACTGCCAAGAGGAGATGTGCCCCCACCTTGGGGGACCAGGTGATCGGGTCCCCTGGCACAGGGAGCATGAAACTGGGACTCTCCTTTATCCCTATAGCGGCCCACTTTTTGGTAAAGACCACACCTCCGTTGAGGAACCAGGGGAAGGTCTTAATCGCTGGGGAGATAAAGTAAAAGATCAGAAACCCGACAAAAGCAGCTACTATAAACGAAAATAACCCCTTTATGAGATGGGTATCCCTTACCAGAACCCAGTCCCTCATCCCTCCGATGAAACAGAGCCTTGCCCTCTGGCCCAGATATCCCAGGATAAACCCCAAACATAAAGTCGCTATCGCTGGCAATACCTTCATCTCCTCCCTCCTAACTGATTTTCCTCAGCACCTGGCAGCCGACCGCCACCCCCACAAAGATCATCACCTCTCCGATCAAGGCGGTCAGATCCAGATAGGCGGTCTTCAAGGCAGTTCTCACAGGACACCCTCCCATCATCAGGGCGCATATCATCACCCCCATCCCCCAGAAGAACTCGGCCCACGGCCTCTGCCAGCCGACCCTCATCACCTTCCACCGAAACTCCCCGTGAGCCCTTGCCGCCACAGTTGCCCCGATCAATATCCCTACAATGGTCAGCAGAGGGATGAAATGGGATACAGGGGCCCCTGGTATCTTGGGAGAGCCCTTCACAAGCCCATAGATGGGATAGATATGGGCTAAGACCCAGTTGACCAGATCCCTCATATGACACGCTATGCATATCCCATAGGCGGGGGGCGGTAAAACATGAAAGAAGGCCTGAAGGGAAGCAGCCAAAAAACCCACCACCAAACCCGCTTGAGCCGGCGTAACCCTCATCTCTCCCTCCTCACGTTTTTCGGAAAATAGATTATTTTTCAAAATATGTCAAATAGAAAATTTTAATAACAATTTCTCCTTATATAAGGTTTCTCTTATACGTCCAGCTCTCGGTGAGAAGAGTCAGTTGACAAGGCATCTCATCTTGTGATATTTTGAACATACTCTGAAAAGAGGTAAAAAGTGTATAGAACGCGGGAAAGGAGGTTTTAATCGATGGGAAAGTTTGACAAAGCCTATGAGGAGTACAGAGAGAGGCGAAAGAAGATATTGGTGATGGGAGGACCTGAAGAGGTAGAGAAGCAGCGAAAGAGGGGGAAGCTCACCGCGCGGGAAAGGATAGACCTCCTCTTTGATCCGGGGACCTTTGTGGAGATCGGCCCCTTTGTCAGACATCGTACGACCCAGTTCGGGATGGACAAGAGGTTCGTCCCCGCTGAAGGGGTGGTGACGGGATATGGCAAGGTAAACGGCAGGTACGTGGTGGTCGCCTCGGAGGATTACACCGCCATGGCGGGGACCTTCGGTGAATATCACGGGAAGAAGTTCGTTTGGGCCCTCGACTTCGCCAAAGAAAAAGGCTGGCCCTTTGTGGGGATAAATGATTCCGGAGGAGCAAGGCTTCAGGAGGGGATGGACACCCTTGAGGCCTACGGCTGGTGTTTCCGGGCCCAGATATTGGCTTCTGGAATTGTGCCCCAGATAGCCCTCCTCCTCGGGCCCTGCCTCGGTGGACAGGCCTATCATCCGATAATGAACGACTTCCTCATCCAGAGCAAGACCACCGGGTTTATGGGGATTGCGGGGCCTGCCTTCGTGAAGACCCAGACCGGGGAGGAGATCACCTTAGAGAAGCTCGCCGGATGGGAGGCCCATGCGGTGAAGGCCGGGCAGACCCACATAGTGGGCGAGGACGACAAGGAGTGCATAGAGCTTTGCAGGAACCTCCTCTCTTATCTGCCCTCAAATAACCGGGAAAAACCTCCGCGGATCGAGACGGACGATGACCCCAACAGGGAAATCCCCGAACTGGACGATATCCTTCCCGACCCCATGCTCCGGGTTCCCTATGACATGCACACCATAATAGAAAAGGTAGTGGATAAGGGGAGCTTTTTCGAGATACACAAGTACTTTGCCAGGAACCTGATCGTCGGTTTTGCCCGGTTTAATGGCTATGTAGTGGGCATCGTGGCCAACAATCCCATGTGGAAGGCGGGCGGGCTCGATGTAGATGCCTCGGATAAGCTGGCGAGGTTCGTGCGGTTCTGCGATCTCTTCAACATCCCCCTGGTCACCTTCCAGGATTGCCCCGGGTTCTGGATCGGATCTGAACAGGAGTGGAAGGGGATCCTGCGCCATGGGGCCAAGACCCTCTTTGCCTGGGCCGATGCCACCGTCCCCCTCATCTCCATCATCATCGGGAAGTCCTATGCAGGGGCCCATTATGCCATGCTTGACAAGAGCATAGGGGCCGATCTGGTCTTCGCCTGGCCCACCGCGAAGATCAACATCGTGGGGGCGGAGACCGCCGCAAGCGTGATCTTCGCCAAAGAGATAAAGGCCTCAGAAGATCCCAAGGAGACGGCGAGGAAGAGGATCGAGGAGTACCGCGTCAAGTTTGAGCACCCATATCAGGCGGCTGAGAGGGGCTACGTGGACGACGTGATCATGCCCCACGACACCAGGAAGTATATCTGCCAATCTCTCGAGGTCTTGAAGAACAAACAGGTGGCAAGGCCCTGGAGAAAGTACTCCAATATCACCCTGTAGGAGGTCGGGGGACCGGAAGGTCCCCTTTTTTATGCCCTCACCCCCAAGAATCGCAGAAAGGACTCGAGGAGGGGGTCGGCATGGCGTCCCCTGAGGAAGATGATATAGACGTGAAGGTACAAGGGGGGCTCAAGGGGCAAGGCCTTGAGTTTTCCTTCCTTAAGTTCCTCTCTGACAGAGCTGGCGGTGACGATGGAGATACCTTTCCCGGCCTTCACCCATTCCTTTATGAACTCGGGGCTTGAGGCCTCCACCAGGATCTTCGGCTTCACCCCCTCTTTGTCAAAGGCCCCCATTATCGCCTTGTGGGTCCCTGAGCCCTTCTCCCGTATGATAAAGGGGAACTCCACCACCTTTCTCAGGGAAAGGCCCCCCGAGATCTCCAGGGGATACTCCGGAGCGGAGATGCAGACAAGCTCCTCCTCACGGAAGGGGATGAAAGTCAGGGACTTCTCGTCAAAGTCCGGATCGGCCAAAAAGGCTATATCGATCTCCCTCTCCTTTACCGCCCTCTGGAGACCTTGCGAGCTGTCCACGTGAAGGATGATCCTTATCCCGGGGTTCTGCTCCTGCAGGGGAGAGATCACCTTTGGCATGACCGTCTTGGAATAACCCTTGGTCGTCCCGATCCTGAGGACCGAGACTTTCTCCTCGCGGTAGGCGTTCAGGGCCGCCTCCGCATCCTCCAGCAAGGAAAAGACCTTCTCCGTGTACCTTAGAAGCTCCTTTCCCGCCTCGGTCAGCTCTATGGGGGTCTTGTTCCGGCGAAAGAGGGTTACCCCTAACTGCTCCTCTAAGCCCTTGATCTGCCTGGTTATGGCCGGTTGGGATATGTGGATCCTTTCGGCAGCCCTGGTAAAGGAGCGATGCCTGGCTACCTCGTGGAATATCCTCAGGTAGTTAAGGACAAACTCTATGCGCCCCAATCCGGCCTCTCAACTTTTTCGATCCCAAATTCTTTCATCCTTTCGGGCAAAATTCAAGGGACCGCTGAACTCTCCCCTTGACACCCCGAAGAAAAAAAACCATCATTTCCCCGCATCCTGAGGGGAAATGGGCTCGACGTTCTTAGAGGCTTGCCAGAGGAGACCCACTCCTCATACCCCGATCTGGCTCATGCGCCAGGCAGGAAGGTACATGAGGGAGTACCGGAGGTTGAGGCGCCGCTACGGTTTCCTCACCCTCTGCAAGACCCCGGAACTGATCGTCCAGATAACCCTCCTTCCGGTGGAGAAATTCGGAGTGGATGCCGCCATCCTCTTCTCCGATCTGCTCCTGCCCCTGGAGGCGATGGGCCTTGAGGTAAGCTACACCAAGGGCGAAGGGCCTATTGTGAGGGGTATTGAGGGTGAAAGGATCGCAGAACTCCGCCCTTTAAGCCCTGACTCCTTCACCTTCCTTACCCAGGCCATAAAGGAGATCCGAAGACTTCTTCCCGAAGGAGTCCCCCTCATCGGTTTTGCCGGCGCTCCCTTTACCCTCCTGAGTTACATGATAGAGGGAGGTGGCTCCAAAGATTTCTCGCGCACAAGGGCCTTCATGTACGGTGCCCCTGAGAGGTGGCATCAGCTGATGGGGAAGGTGACGGAGGCGGTCATCACCTTCCTGAATCTCCAGATAGAGGCCGGATGCCATGCCGTGCAGCTCTTCGACAGCTGGGCAGGATCTCTCCCCCCTTTTGCCTACCGGGAATTCGCCCTCCCCTATACCAGAGAGATCTTCGATCGAATAGGAGGGAGGGTCCCGTGCATCCATTTCTCCACCGGTACCGCGGGCATCCTGGAGCTGATTAAGGAGGCAGGAGGAGACGTGATCGGGATCGATTGGCGAACGGATCTGGGGGAAGCCTGGAGGAGGATAGGATATGAGGTGGGTATCCAGGGAAACCTCGATCCTGCCGTGCTCCTCGGTCCGAAGGAGCTCATAGAACGGGAGGCGAAGAGGGTGCTTGAGGCCGCTGGAGGGCGTCCCGGCCACATCTTCAACTTGGGGCACGGGGTCCTCCCCCAGACCCCCGAGGAGAATGTCCGATTCCTGGTGCAAGGGGTGAAGGAATGGAGCAGAAGGTAAAGGTAAGGAAAGGGGTACTGTTGTGCACCTTCGGGGGGGCGGGGAACGAGGAAGAGGTGGAGGGGTTCTTGAAAGACCTGATGGGGAGAGAACCACCCGAAGGGCTCACCGAAAGGGTGCGCCAGAAGTATCGTCGGATAGGGTCATTCCCTCTCTATCCCACCCTTTCCAGGATCGCCCGGGGGCTTGAGGAGGTCCTCGCGGGAAGGAAGGTATTTTGGGGGGTTGCCTTTGGGAGGCCATCCCTCGAGGAGGTGATCGAGCAGATCGGGGAAGGGGGAATAAAGGAGGTCTCCATTATTAACCTCTCCCCCTACCGCTCCCCGTACACCGATTTCAGCGCGAGGGCAGAGGAGGCCCTCAGGAAGAAAGGGATAAATCCAGTTCGCCTTCCCCCGTGGCATGCCCACCCTTCATATTGCTCCCTCTGGGCCGAGAGGGTAAAGGAGGAATGGGAGAGAGTGGGCGGAAGAACTCCCGTGGTCTTTATCGCCCATTCCCTGAGAGAGGATGTGGCTCGGGGGTCTCCATACCTTCAGGACCTGAAGGAAACGATAGGGGGGGTTAGGGAGGCGCTGGGGAAATTTCCCTGGAGACTCGCCTTCGTGGGCGCCCCGTCCTCCCCTGGGTGGGTGGGACCAGGGGGAAGAGAAGCCATCCTCCAGTTAAAGGGGGAGGGTCACAGGAGGATCATCGTCCTTCCCATCGGCTTTGTGTGCGATCACCTGGAGACCCTCTATGACCTGGATGTAGAGCTCTTAGAATGGGGAAGGGGAGAGGGGCTGGAGCTTGTGCGTCTCTCCTGCCTCAACGACTCCCCGGACTTCCTCTCCTTTCTGAAGGAATTGATAGAGGCATGAAGCGAGCGGTCATCGTCGGAGGAGGGATAGCCGGGCTTGCAGCAGCCTATTACCTGAGGGCCCACACTCAAAGGAAGGGGGTTCAGCTCGATGTGGTCCTCGTGGAAAAGGAGCAGAGAGCCGGGGGGTGCATCCTCACGGAGAGGGCCGAGGGGTTCGTGGTCGAGGGAGGGCCCGATTGCCTTTACGCTGAGAAGCCCTGGGGGCTGGAGTTATGCAGGGAAATAGGGTTGGGAGATCAGCTCGTTGAAGCCCGCCCTGAAACTCGGGGCACCTATATTCTCTGGGATGGGCAGCTTCATCCCCTGCCCGAGGGCTTCTTCCTGCTGGTCCCCACCGCCCTTTCACCCTTTCTCCGGTCCAGGCTCTTAAGCTGGCGGGCAAAGCTGAGGGTGGCCCTCGAGCCCCTTGTGCCCCGAAGGAGGGGGCAGGGGGATGAGAGCCTCGCCTCCTTCGTGCTCCGACGGCTGGGGAGGGAGGTCCTCGAGAAGGTAGCAGAGCCCTTAGTAGCCGGAATCCACGCGGCAGAGCCCGAGACCATGAGCCTTCGGGCGACCTTCCCCCGATTTGCGGATCTTGAGTCCAGATATGGCAGTCTCCTGCTGGGCCTCTGGAAGGTCAGAAGGAAGGCATCCCCTGCAAACAGACCCTATAAGGTCCCTTTCGTCTCCCTCCGTGGGGGAATGGGGGAGATGGTAGAAGGAATCCTTGAACACCTCCCCCCGGAGAGCGTGAGGTTGGGGGAGGAGGTACTGGCGGTGGAGCGAGAGGGGGGGAGGTACCGGGTGAGGGGGAGGGGTGGGACGTGGGAGGCCGATTACCTGATCTTGGCCACCCCTTCCCATGTATCCTCGAGGCTGCTCCAGGGGCTCGATCAGTGGCTTTCCGAGACCCTCCTCATGATCCCCTACTCTTCCACAGCGACAGTGTCCCTCGCCTATGAAGCCCAGGAAGTCCTCCCTCTGCTGCGGGGACATGGCTTCGTGGTGCCGAGGAGGGAAGGGAGGAGGCTCATGGCGGTGACCTTTTCCTCCCGAAAGTTCCCCTTCAGGGCGCCTGAGGGGAAGGTCCTCATCAGGGCCTTCATCGGCGGGGCCAAGGATGAGGGGGCGGTCCTTTTGGATGACGAAGAGCTTCTCAGGCTGGTCATGACCGAGCTCAGGGAGATCCTGGGGATAAGGAGCAGGCCCCTGCACCAGTGGATCTTCCGCTTCCCCGCCTCCATGGCCCAGTACCGGGTGGGACACGAGGGGAGGGTCCGGGCCCTCGAGGAGAGAATAAAGGAACATCCAGGGCTCTTCCTCACCGGCGGGGCCTTCTACGGTGTCGGCATAAGCGATTGCTGCCGTCAGGGAAAGGAGCTGGCTGAAAGGGTACTGGGCCTGGAGAAGGGCCCTTGACACACATATATCCCAATCTATACTTGGAGGAGTGCAATGATCCTGAAGGTAAATCCCCAGAACCCACAGAAAAGGGCGATCAGAAGGGCAGTGGAGGTCCTGAAAGAAGGGGGTGTCATCGCTTACCCCACCGATACCATATACGGTCTCGGCTGTGATCTTTATAACAGGGGGGCAATCGAGAAAATTTATCATCTGAAGAGGCACAGCAAGAACAAACGCCTGAGCATAATCTGCTCCGACCTGAAGGACATAAGCCGTTATGCCCAGGTCCCCGACTATGCCTACCGGATCATGAAGAAGCTTGTACCCGGTCCCTACACCTTCATCCTGGAGGCGACGAAGCTCGTACCCAAGATCATGCTGACCAACCAGAGGACCATCGGGATAAGGGTTCCCGACCACCCCATCCCCCTCGCCCTGGTGAAGGAGCTGGGAGGACCGATCATCACCACCAGCGTGACCAAGCCCGATGAGACCCTCTATAACGATCCCCAGGAGCTGGAGGAGAGGTTCGGAAAGGAGGTGGACCTGATCATAGACGGGGGGATCATCGTGCCCCAGCACTCTTCCATCATCGACATGACCGCAGAAGAGCCGAAGGTGCTGCGGGTAGGGAAGGGGGATGTGAGCTTCCTTCAGGGCTAATGGGGGATCTGAGGATAGGGACCTCCGGCTGGATCTACAGGCACTGGAAAGGGAGATTTTACCCGGCAGACCTTTCCCCTCGCCGCTATCTGGAGTACTATGCGGAGCACTTCTCCACGGTGGAGCTGAACAGCCCCTTTTACCGTCTCCCTTCGAGGAAGACCTTCGAGGGATGGAAGGACAGGACGCCGGAGGGGTTCGTGTTCGCCGTGAAGGCAAATCGGACGATCACCCACCTGAGGAGGCTCAGGGAAGTGGAAGGGGAACTGGAGAGGTTCTTTTATGCGGCCAGAGGGCTCGGGGAGAAGCTCGGGCCCATCCTCTTCCAGCTCCCTCCCAGCCTGAGGAAGGATCGGGCGAGGCTTGAGGGCTTCCTTGCCCAGCTTCCCCCGGGAAGGTACGCCTTCGAGTTCCGTCATCCCTCGTGGTTTTGCGACGAGATCTATGAACTCCTCAGGGAAAGGGGAATTGCCCTCTGCGTGGCCGACTCCCCCCGGTTCCCCTCCGTACGCCTCGTGACCTCCTCCCTGCTCTATGTTCGCCTCCACGGGAGCACAAAGCTTTATGCCTCCTGTTACACAGAGGAGGAGCTCAGGGACTGGGCCTCCTTCATCAGGGGACATCTCACCCAGGGGGATGCCTTCATCTACTTCGACAACGATTACGCGGCCTATGCCGTGCAGAACGCCAAGGAGCTTGAGGAGATCCTGTCCCTTGACCTCCCTGAGGTTTGATCCTAAAGTTAATGCCAGATGAAGCTCCTGTTGATCTTCGCATCTTACTTTCTCGGCTCCGTCCCCATAGGACTCTTATTGGCCAAGGGGATCGCCGGGGTGGACCCGAGGGAGAGAGGGAGCGGGAATATCGGAGCGACCAACGTCCTGCGCACCACGGGGAAAGCCCTTGGGGTCCTCACCCTCCTGGGGGACATGGCCAAGGGGTTCCTGCCCGTCATGCTCGCCAGGGCATGGGGAGGGCCTTTGTGGGTTGTGGCCGGCTGCGGGTTCGCCAGCTTCCTCGGCCACCTCTTCCCCATATATCTGAGGTTCCGGGGAGGAAAGGGGGTGGCCACCGCCATGGGGGTGTATCTGGCCCTCTCCCCTCTGGCCCTGCTGCCTGCAGCTGCCCTCTTCGTGCTGGCCGTGGCGCTAAGCAGGATGGTGTCAGTGGGATCGCTGCTTGGGGCTGGGTGGATGCCCGCCTTCCTGACCCTCTTCGGCTATCCCCCTCAGCTCATCGCCCTTTCAGGGGTTATCGGAGCCCTTATTTTCCTGAAGCATAAGGACAATATCAGGAGGATCATCAGGGGGGAGGAGAGGAAGCTTGGCGAGAGGTCATAACTTGGCCAGGACCCTCTCCCTCTCTCGCTCCCTCTTGGGGAGTCTGCGGGCAGGGCCTCGCTTCTCGGGCCTCCCCTCTTCTTCTCCTTTTACCTCCCGCAGGAAGGCCCTCATCATGATCTCCTCAAACTCCCCGGAGCCGATGGCAACGCTACCCGCCCTCTCCACATGCTCCCTTATCTCCCTGTCGGAGGTGACGACCACCACCCTCTTCCCCCTCCTCACTTCCTTCTTTATCCAGTCATCGGCCCTGCTGCTTCCGGTGAAGATGACCCTTATCCCCCTCTCGGTATAAGCCCTTGTCCCCAGATGGGGATTTCCCATTCCATCGAAGACCACCGTGATCTCATGTCCCTTAAGCCTCCTGTAGCGAGCGAGCTCCTCGAGGAGCGCCTCCCTCCCTTCTTCCAGGCCCTCCCGTTCCCTCTCCCTGAGGGAGGGGGAGCATCGGATCAGGTTATAACCGTCTACGATGATCCTCACAGGTAGGTAATCCAGTGGCGGTACTCCTCCACCTCTCCCCGGACGACCCTGAAGTAGGTCTCCTGAATATCCCTGGTCACGGGCCCTGGCACCCCGGCCCCTATCTTCCTGTCGTCTATCTCCCTGATGGGGGTAACCTCAGCAGCGGTGCCGGTAAAGAAGACCTCATCGGCGGTGTAGAGTTCATCCCTGGTGAACTTCTCTTCCACCAAGGGGTAACCCTTGTCCCGGGCGATGGTGATCACCGAGTCTCTGGTAATCCCTGCCAGGATGGCGGTGGGAGGGGTAGTCTTTATCACCCCGTCCTTCACCATGAAGATGTTCTCGCCCGAGGCCTCAGCCACATAACCCTCGGTGTCGAGCATCAGGGCCTCATCGTAGCCCAGGCGCATCGCCTCCCTCTTGGCGAGCACCGAGTTGACGTAATTCCCACAGATCTTCGCCTTGGTCATCATGGCGTTCACGTGATGGCGGGTATAGGAGGAGGTCTTGATCCTCGTGCCCCGCTTTAAGGCCTCCTCGCCCAGGTAAGCCCCCCAGCGCCAGGTCACTATCGCCACGTGGATGGGGTTGTCCTGGGGATGGACCCCCATGGCCCCCTCGCCGATGAAGACGATGGGGCGGATGTAAGCCTCCTTCAGGCCGTTCACCTTCACCGTCTCCTTGCAGGCCTCCATGATCTCTTCTCGGCTGAAGGGGATCTCTATCTCCCCGATCAGGGCGGAGTCATAGAGGCGGTCTATATGCTCCTTGAGCCGGAAGATCCCGGAACGACCATCGCTCAAGGCGTAGCAACGGATCCCCTCGAAGACCCCCAGGCCGTAATGGAGGGTGTGGGTGAGGACGTGGATCTTGGCCTCCTCCCAAGGGATGAGTTCACCGTCCATCCAGATCTTGTTTACCTTCTCGACCATTACCCCTGACCTCCTCGCTCATGGTGGTTTTGGCAATCCTGTCCAGGATCCCGTTGATGAACCCCCCTGAATCCTCCGATCCAAACCTCTTCCCCAGCTCTATGGCCTCGTTTATGGCCACCTTATAGGGTATGTCATCGCAGTAGACGATCTCGAAGACCCCCATCCTCAGGATGTTCCTGTCCACCCGGTCCATCCGCTCGAGGCGCCAGTGTTCTGAGGCCCCGGCGATCATCCGATCTATCTCTCCCTTCCTCTCCACTACCCCCCTCACCACTCTCTCGGTGAACTCCCTAAGGTCCTCGGGCGGGGAGAAGTTCTTCCAGTAAAGCTCCACCGCCTCTTCGGGCCTCAAGGGGTTGACCTCCAGCTGATAGAGTATCTGCAGGGCGATCTCCCGTGACCTCCTCCTCTTCACTGTAAGATCTCAGGACCCAATCTCCCTGTAAAGGTTCACCAGCTCTATGGCACTTAGGGCGGCGTCCCAGCCCTTGTTTCCCATCTTGGTGCCGGCCCGCTCTATCGCCTGTTCTATCGTGTCGGTGGTGATCACCCCGAAGGAGACGGGGATGGGGCTTTCGGAGGCGAGCTGGGCGATTCCCTTGGTTACCTCAGCGCTTATGTACTGGAAATGAGGGGTGCCGCCCCTTATCACCGCCCCAAGGCAGATGACGGCATCGTATCTCCCCGTTCCCACCAGTTTGCGGGCTACTGCCGGGATTTCGAAGGAGCCCGGGGTTCGAAAGACGTCTACATCCTCCTCCTTGGCACCGTGCCGCCTCAGGGCATCGAGGGCCCCCTCCAGGAGTCGATCGGTGACGAAGCTGTTGAAACGGCTAACCACCACCGCAAACCTGAAACCCTCGGCCTGAAGCTTACCCTCTACGTACTTTCCCATCCGCCACCTCCCTTTATGGTGAGGACATGCCCCAGCTTCTCCCTCTTGGTCTTCAGGTAATGGATGTTCTCCTTCCTCGGGGTCACCTCAATGGGCACCCTCTCCACCACCTCTATCCCGTAACCCTCAAGGCCCACGATCTTCTTGGGGTTATTGGTCAGGAGCCTGATCTTCCTCACCCCCAGATCGAGCAGTATCTGGGCCCCGATCCCGTAATCCCTCAGATCGGGCTTGAACCCCAGGGCCTCGTTGGCCTCAACCGTGTCCTTGCCGTGCTCCTGGAGGAAATAGGCCTTGATCTTGTTGGCAAGCCCTATCCCCCTGCCCTCCTGACGCATGTAAAGGATTACCCCTTTCCCCTCTTCATCTATCATTCTCATGGAGGCGTGCAGTTGCTCCCCGCAGTCACAGCGGAGGGACCCGAAGACGTCCCCGGTGAGGCACTCGGAGTGGACCCTCACCAGGATCGGTTCCTCCGGGTCTATCTCCCCCTTCACCAAGGCGATATGATTCTGGTTGTCGATATCGTTCTCGTAAAGGATCGCCTGAAACTCCCCTCCATATTTGGTGGGCAGGGTCGCCGTAGCTACCCTCTTTACCAGCCTCTCCTTCCTGAGGCGGTAGTTGATGATGTCGGCAATGGTGGCGATCTTAAGACCGTGCTGCTTGGCGAAGACCTCAAGCTCCGGCATCCGGGCCATGGTCCCGTCATCGTTCATGATCTCGCAGATGACCGCGGCGGGCTTAAGTCCTGCAAGCCTCGCCAGATCCACCGAACCCTCGGTGTGTCCTGCCCGGACCAGCACCCCTCCCCGCCTTGCCCTAAGGGGGAAGATATGACCCGGACGGACCAGGTCCTCGGGCTTGGCGTCATCGGCTATGGCGGTGAGGATCGTCGTGGCCCTGTCGGCGGCGGAAATGCCCGTGGTCACACCCCTTCTGGCGTCTATGGAGACGGTGAAGGCCGTCCCATGAGGGGAGGTGTTCTCGTTCACCATCATGGGAAGCTGGAGCTTGTCCACCTGCTCCTCGGTCAAGGCGAGGCAGATGAGTCCCCGTCCATACTTGGCCATGAAGTTTATCGCCTCCGGGGTCACCTTCTCAGCCGCCATGCAGAGGTCCCCCTCGTTTTCCCGGTCCTTGTCGTCGACCAGGATGATCATCTTGCCCGCCTTTATCTCCTCCAATACCTCCTCTACGGGACTGACCATCTCTTCCCCTCAAAGGAAGCCATGTTCTCGGAGAAACTCCTCGTCAAGCCCCTTGGGCCTCTTGAGGAACTTCTCGATGTACTTCCCGATTATGTCCACCTCCACGTTCACCTCATCCCCCACCCGAAGGAGGGAGAGGGTGGTGTTCTGGGCGGTGTAAGGGATGATATCCACCCTGAACTCGTCGCCTTTAAGCTCGTTCACCGTGAGGCTCACCCCTTCCACCGCCACGGAGCCCTTCTCTATGAGATAACGGGAAAACTCCCCAGGGACCCTTATCCTGATCCGTGAGGTTTCCCCAAACCTTTCGACTTCCGTTACCACCCCCACTCCGTCCACATGTCCCGTCACCAGATGTCCCCCCACCCTTGACCCCACCTCCAGGGCCCGCTCCAGATTGACCAGATCCCCCACCCTCTTTGAACCGAGATTGGTCCTTCTAAGGGTCTCCTCCGAGACCTCCACTTCAAAGGAAGGGCCGGAGATGCCCGTTATCGTAAGGCATACGCCACTTACAGAAATACTATCACCCACCCCCAACCCTGTCAACGAAGGCGGGGGCTCGATGGAAAGGCGCAACACCTCCCCCCGCCTCTCCGCAGCCCTTATCCTCCCCCTTCCCTCAACTATCCCCGTGAACATCCCTCCTCTCCCTGCGATCGAGCAGCTCCTTCAGCTCCCGCATGAACTGGTTTATGTCCTTGAACTGGCGGTACACGGAGGCGAAGCGAACATAGGCCACCTCATCCAGCTCCTGGAGCTCTTCCATCACCCGTTCTCCGATCTCGCTGGAGGATATCTCCCTCCCCTTCTCCTGGGCCCAGGTCTCGATCCTGTCGACGATCTTCTCCAGTATGTCTATGCTCACAGGCCTCTTCTCGCAGGCCTTCCTCAGACCGATGAGGACCTTCTCGCGGCTGAAGGGCTCCCGCCTCCCATCCCTCTTCACCACGAAGATGTTCTCCTCGGCCACCCTCTCGTAGGTGGTGAAGCGATGGCCACAGTTGTTGCAGACCCTCCTCCTCCTTATCTCCAGGCCGTCCTTGCTCATCCGGGTATCTATCACCCGGTTGTCGGTGCTGAGACAGTGAGGGCACCTCATCCTTTCCTGAACCTCTCCACCTTCACCCGTGATTCCTTCAGCATCTCCTCGGCCAGGGGATCGGGATAGCCGTCCAGATAGACCACCCTCTCGATCCCGGCGTTTATGATCATCTTGGTGCAGATGATACAGGGATGGTTGGTGCAGTAGAGGGTCGCCCCCTTGATGCTCACCCCGTGGTATGCAGCCTGGATGATGGCGTTCTGCTCGGCGTGAAGGCCCCGGCAGAGTTCGTGGCGCTCTCCGGGAGGGATGCCCAGCTGTTCCCTCAGGCAGCCCACGTCCAGGCAATGGGGGAGCTGGGAAGGGGCGCCGTTATAACCCGTAGTAAGGATCTTCTTGTCCTTCACCAGGACTGCCCCTACCTGGCGGCGCAGGCAGGTGGAGCGGGTGGCGACCAGCTTGGTGATCTCCATAAAGTACTCATCCCAGCTCGGGCGACTCATAGGTGTTACCCTTGATGCGATCTAAATAGACGGGAAACTCCAAACAGAGCTCTTCCACCTGGCGGGCGACCCGTTCCTCGGTGCGGGGATCGGGATAGCTCTCGAGCACTTCGGCGATGAGGGAGGCGATCACCTCCATCTCCCCCTCTTTCATTCCCCGGGTGGTCACCACCGGGGTGCCCAAACGGATGCCGCTTGCCACGGCGGGGGAGCGCTTATCGAAGGGAATGACGTTCTTGTTCACGGTGATGCCCGCCCTCTCTAAGGCCTCCTCGGCCTCCTTCCCGGTGATCCCCTTGTCGGAGAGGTCGACCAGGAAGAGGTGATTGTCGGTCCCCCCGGATACTATCCTGAAGCCCCTCTTCTGGAGTTCTGAGGCGAGCTTTCGAGCGTTCTTCACCACCTGTCTCTGGTATTTTCTGAACTCCTCGCTCATCGCCTCCTTGAAACAGACCCCCTTGGCAGCGATCACGTGCATGAGGGGACCGCCCTGGATGCCGGGGAAGATCGTCTGGTCTATTACCTCCTGGAATTCCCTCTTGCAGAGGATGAATCCCCCCCGGGGGCCCCTTAAGGTCTTGTGGGTTGTGGAGGTGACGAAGTGGCTGTGAGGGACGGGACTCGGGTGGACCCCTGCTGCCACCAATCCGGCGATATGGGCCATGTCGGCCATCAGATAGGCCCCCACCTCATCGGCGATCTCCCGGAAGCGGGCGAAGTCTATTATGCGAGAGTAGGAACTCGCCCCGGCGATTATCAGCTTGGGGCGATGCCTGAGAGCAAGGGCCCTTATCTCATCATAATCGAGCATCTCGGTCTCGATGGAGACCCCGTAGGAGATCACCCGGTAGAACTTTCCGGAGAAGCTCGCTGCAGAGCCGTGGCTCAGGTGTCCTCCATGGGCGAGGTCCATCCCCATGATGGTGTCCCCGGGCTCAAGGACCGCGAAGTAGACCCCCATATTGGCGGCGGTGCCGGAGAGGGGCTGCACGTTGGCGTGCTCCGCACCGAAGAGCTTCTTCGCCCTCTCGATGGCAAGCCTCTCCACGATGTCCACGTACTCGCAGCCACCGTAGTAGCGGCGGTCGGGATACCCCTCAGCGTACTTGTTGGTGAGCACCCCTCCCTGAGCCTCAAGGACCGCCTCGCTGGTATAGTTCTCCGAGGCGATGAGCACGATCTTCCGCTCCTCCCTGAGGGTCTCCTTCTCGATCGCCTCCGCTATCTCCGGGTCCACCACCCTTAGAGGGGACTTGAGCCAGTCCATCCCTTAAAATTCCTCTTCTCTATCTCCTCTATCTTCTTTAAGCGGCGGGCATGCCTCCCTCCCTGGAAGGTGGCCTTAAGCCACTCCCTCACCATCTCCCGAGCAAGACCTCCGCCCAGGACCCTGCCGGCAAGGACCAGGATATTGGCATCGTTGTGCTCCCTGGCCATCCTCGCCGTGTAGATATGGGAAACCAGTGCTGCCCTCACCCCTGGAAACTTGTTGGCCACGATCGACATCCCGATCCCCGTGCCACATATCAGGATCCCCCTCTCCACCTCTTGAGAGGAGACCCGCCGGGCCACCTCCATCCCGTAATCGGGGTAGTCCACAGAGGTCTCGTCATGACAGCCGAAATCCAGTACCTCATGGCCCTCCTCCCTGAGAAAGAGGGCTATCTCCTCTTTCAGCTTAAACCCCGCGTGATCGGAGGCCAGGGCGATCCTCATCTCATCCCTCAAACTTGCGGAAGATGAGCACGCTGTTGGTGCCCCCGAACCCGAAGGAGTTGGACATGACCACCTTCACCTTCTTCTCCCTCGCCACGTTGGGCACGTAGTCGAGGTCACATCGGGGATCGGGGTTCTCATAGTTTATGGTGGGGGGTATCACCCCATCCCTGATGGTGAGGACGGAGAAGACCGCCTCGGTGCTTCCCGCCGCCCCCAGGAGGTGCCCGGTCATGGACTTGGTGGAACTCACGGGGATCTTGTAGGCCCTCTCCCCAAAGACCCGCTTTATGGCGAGGGTCTCGGTGATGTCGTTGAGCTCCGTTGAGGTCCCGTGGGCGTTGATGTAATCCACCTCATCGGGAGAGAGCCCCGCATCCTTTAGCGCCATCCTCATGCAGCGCGCGGCCCCGTCCCCTTCGGGATCAGGGGCAGCCAGGTGATAGGCGTCGGAATTGTACCCATATCCCACCAGTTCGGCGTAGATCTTGGCCCCGCGGCGCTTGGCCCTTTCCAGTTCCTCGAGGATCATCACCGCCCCTCCCTCCCCCATCACGAAGCCGTCCCGGTCCCGATCAAAGGGACGGGAGGCCTTCTCGGGCTCATCGTTACGGGTGGAGATGGCCCTCATGGCGTTGAACCCCGCCACTGCCAGAGGAGTGATGGTGGCCTCCACCCCTCCCGCCACCATCACGTCGGCATCCCCGTACTGGATCCCCCTGAAGGCGGTCCCGATGCAGTGGGCCCCGGTGGCGCAAGCTGTAACCACGCAGATGTTCGGTCCCTTCAGGTTGTGGAAGATGGAGATCTGGCCTGATGCCTCATTGGCGATGATCATCGGGATGAAGAAGGGGGTGATCCTGCGGGGTCCCTTCTCCAGGAGGACCTGATGGTATTTTTCTAAGGAAGATAGCCCTCCCAGACCTGTCCCCACACAGGCCCCTATCCTCTCGGGATCCTCCTTCTCGAGCTCAAGGCCCGAGTCCTCTATGGCGATTTTTGTGGCCGCCAAGGCGTAATGGATGAAGAGGTCCATCTTGCGGAGCTCCTTAGGATCTATGAACTCCTCCGCCCGGAAGTCCTTCACCTCGGCGGCTATGCGGGTCTCGAACCCTGAGGCGTCGAACTTGGTGATGGGGCCCACCCCTGAAATCCCCTCGCATATCTTCTCCCAAACGGGATCTATGCCGATCCCCTGGGGAATCACCATCCCCACCCCTGTCACCACTTC
>CBEVRB010000002.1:0-29696 GCA_965552155.1 uncultured bacterium | reverse complement strand
AGCCCTTACTGCGACTGCTACGGCCACAGCGACGCCCCCATCGTGGGGGACATAGGGATCCTCGCCTCAACCGATCCTGTGGCCATAGATCAAGCCTCCGTGGACCTGGTCAATGCCCAGCCCGGCTCTCCTTTCAGTCCTTACACCAGAGGACTTGGGCCTGGAGCGGACAAGTTCAGGGCTGTCCATAAGGAGGTGGATTGGGGGGTTCAGCTGAGCTATGGGGAGGAGATGGGATTGGGCAGAAGGGAGTACGAGCTTGTGGAGGTATAGGATGATAACCACAAAGCCTCGACCTATAGACCTCTACAAGGTCTTCATGGAGAAGATCAACGTCGGCTTCTTCTGCGAGACCCCTGACGGGGTGATCATGGAGGCGAACGATGGGGGGATACTCCTCTCGCGTCCTTTCTGCTCCAGGGCCGAGGGGTCGGCCCTGATTATCCCAATATCCGGGTCCAGGGATTGACAAACTGAGAAGATTATTTTAATTTTATTTTTGGTGCGGGCATAGCTCAGGTGGTAGAGCACAAGCTTCCCAAGCTTGGGGTCGCGGGTTCGAGTCCCGTTGCCCGCTCCAGTTCAGAAAGAGAAGGGGGATTTTTCCCCTTTTTCTTTTTAGGCCCTGGACGGTAAAGCTCTTGGCCTTGAAAAAGGCCACGGTTTTAAAGATAATCTCTTCAATAAATAAAGTTAGGAGAAAGGAGCGATGGGGAACCTATACATCGGGGTGGACATAGGCTCGGTGAGTGCCAACACCGTCCTGATCGATGGAGAAAAGAGGATCATCGAAGATCACTATACGCGCCTTAAAGGCCAGCCCTTAAAGACCCTCCTCAATGTCCTCGAGGAGCTGCTTGACCGCGTGCCCGCTGATCGGATCGGGGGAATTGCCTTTACCGGAACAGGGGGGAAGCTCCCGGCCGAGATCCTTGAAGGGGCCTTTTACAACGAGATCATCGCCCAGGCGAAGGCCGTGGAGGCCTTCCACCCCGAGGCCCGAACGATCATAGATATCGGGGGTGAGGACTCGAAGCTGATCCTGGTGGAGCAGGAGGATGGCCGGTTTCGGATCGCCGATTTCTCGATGAATACCCTCTGTGCTGCGGGCACGGGCTCCTTCCTCGATCAACAGGCGACCCGCCTTGGCCTCAGCATAGAGGAGTTCGGAAGGCTCGCCCTCCGCTCAAAGAACCCTCCCCGGATAGCGGGGCGCTGCAGCGTCTTTGCCAAATCGGACATGATCCACCTGCAACAGATCGCTACCCCTGACTATGACATCGTGGCGGGTCTCTGTTACGCCCTGGCCCGGAACTTCAAGAGCAACATAGGAAAGGGGCTCGAGTTCAAGAAGCCCGTGGTCTTTCAGGGGGGGGTGGCGGCAAACGCGGGGATGAGACGGGCCTTCCTCGACGTACTGGGGCTAAAGGAGGAGGAGCTGATCATCCCCGAGCACTTCGCCTCGATGGGGGCCATAGGGGCGGTGCTTCTGGCCCTGGAAGAGGGGAAGTTCTCAGGGAGGTTCCCCGGAACGGAGCCCCTTAAGCGCTACATCGCCGAGTACCGGGAGGAACGAGAAGGGTGGGAACCCCTTTTCCTCGCCCCTCATCATCGAGGGGAGAAATCCAAGGTCTACCCTCTGCCGGCGGGGAAAAAGAAGATCCCTGCTTATTTAGGTCTGGATGTAGGCTCTATCAGCACCAACCTGGTGGTGATTGATGAGAGGGGCCGGGTCCTGGCGAAGCGCTACCTGATGACGGCGGGAAGACCGATCGAGGCGATCCGCCAGGGGCTGAAGGAGATAGGGGAGGAGATAGGAGATCAAGTGGAGATCCAGGGAGTGGGGACCACCGGTTCGGGGCGCTACCTCACGGGAGACTTCGTGGGGGCGGATATCGTCCGGAACGAGATCACCGCCCAGGCCACAGCGGCGATCCACATAGACCCTGAGGTGGATACCATCTTTGAGATCGGCGGGCAGGACTCCAAGTACATAAGCATAGATCGGGGCGTGGTGGTCGATTTCGAGATGAACAAGGTCTGTGCCGCGGGCACGGGTTCCTTCCTCGAGGAGCAGGCCGAACGGCTCGGCATCTCTATCAAGGAGGAATTCGCCCAGAGGGCTCTGCGGGCCACCTCCCCGGTGAAGATGGGGGAGAGATGCACGGTCTTCATCGAGTCCGACCTCGTCCACCATCAGCAGAGGGGGGCTGGAGTGGACGATCTTGTGGCGGGCCTGGCCTATTCCATCGTGCTGAACTACCTGAACCGGGTGGTTGGGGACCGGAGGATCGGGGAACGGATCTTCTTCCAGGGGGGCACGGCCTTCAACAAGGCGGTGGTGGCGGCTTTCGAGAAGGTCCTGGGAAAGAAGATCACGGTGCCGGAGAACCACGACGTCACGGGAGCAATCGGGGTAGCCCTTCTCGCCATGAAGGAGAGGAACTGGGAGAAGAGCAACTTTAAGGGATTCGACCTCTACAACCGCCGCTACGAGATCACCACCTTCGAATGCAAGGGTTGTCCCAATATGTGCCTGATCCGGAAGGTGAGCATAGAGGGTGAGAAACCCCTCTTTTACGGGAGCCGCTGCGAAAAATATGATGTGGTGAGGAGGAAAAAGAGGGTCCAGCTTCCGGACCTCTTTGCTGAAAGGGAAAGGCTTCTCCTTGCCCCTTACCCGGGAGAGGAGGAACTCCCTGAGGATGCTCCTATTATCGGAATACCCCGTCTCCTCACCTTCCACGAGCTCCTGCCCTTCTGGAAGGCCTTTTTCACCGAGCTGGGCTACCGGGTGGTGCTCTCCGATCCCACCAATAAGGAGCTGGTCAGGAAGGGCGTGGAGTCGGTGGTGGCCGAGACCTGCTTCCCTGTAAAGGTCGCCCATGGACACGTGCTCAACCTCTTGGAGAAGGGGGTGAAGAGGATCTTTGTCCCCAGCATCATCACCATGGAGAAGTTCCACCCGAGCTTCGAGCATGCTCAGACCTGCCCCTATGTCCAGTCCTTCCCCTATGTGGTCCGCTCGGCGATAGACTTTAAAGGGGTGGAGGTACTGAGTCCGGTGATCTCCTTTGCCCTCGGGGAGAGCGAGGTGGAGAAGGCCCTGGTGGAGCTCGGCAGAAGGCTCGGTAGGACCGCCCCTCAGGTCCGCTGGGCCTATCAGCGGGCCACCGAACACCAGCGGCGTTTCTACCGCGCCCTTAAGGCCCGGGGAAAGGAAGTCCTCGAGGGGTTGAGAAAGGGCGAGCGGGCGATGGTGATCGTGGGGAGGCCCTATAACAGTTGTGACCCCGGGGTCAACCTCGACATCCCGAAGAAGCTCCTCGACTTGGGGGTTCTGGCCATCCCGATGGACATGCTTCCCCTGGAAGAGATGGCCGACCGGGAAGGGCTCAGGGAGATGTACTGGAGGTATGGTCAGAGGATCCTGGCCGCCGCCCACTTCGTAAAGGACGACCCCAGACTCTTCGCCATCTACATCTCCAACTTCGGCTGCGGGGCCGACTCCTTCATCGGCCATTTCTTCAGGGACACCCTGAGGGGGAAGCCTCACCTCCTCTTAGAGATAGATGAGCACAGCGCCGATGCAGGAGTGATCACCCGCCTTGAGGCCTTCCTCGACAGCCTGAAAGCCACCAGGCGTCCCGAGGAGAAGAAGCCCCCACGCGGGAAGGTGGCGGGAGACCCCCAGCGGATCATCTACATCCCTTATATGTGTGATCACGCCTTCGCCTTCGCCGCGGCCTTTGAAGCCTGTGGGGTCGAGGCGAGGGTGATACCCGAGTCGGACCAGGAGACCCTTTACTGGGGCCGTCGCTACACTTCGGGCCGCGAGTGCTACCCCTGCATCCTCACCACAGGCGACATGGTCAAGTTAGTGAAAAGCCCTGATTTCGATCCGAAGCGCTCTGCCTTCTTCATGCCCTCGGGGAATGGTCCCTGCCGCTTCGGCCAGTACCACCGCTTCCACCGGATGGTCCTCGATGAGCTGGGCTACAGCGAGGTCCCCATCTATTCCCCCAATCAGGATGAAACCCTTTATAAGGATCTCGGGATACTCGGAAGTCGTTTTACCCGCTTGGGCTGGTGGGCCCTGGTCTCGGTGGACCTCCTCACAAAGAAGCTCCTCGAGACCCGACCCTATGAGGTGAACCCTGGAGAGACCGACAGGGTCTATCGGGAGTGCCTCCAGAAGGTCTGCGAGGCGATAAGGAAGGGAAGCGAGATGGAGGAACTGGTCGAGATCCTGAGGGAGGCCCGCCGGCGCCTTGACTCCGTCCCGGTGAAGGGGAAGGGGACCAAACCCAAGATCGGGGTGGTCGGAGAGATCTATGTCAGGATGAACCGCTTCAGCAACGAGGACGTGGTCCGCAAGATCGAGACCCTGGGAGGGGAAGCGCGGCTGGCCCCCATGGTGGAGTGGATCCACTACATCAACAAGATGGCAAAACGCAGGGCCCTAAAACGCGGCCATCTGTCCAATTACTTGGGACTTTTGCTCAAGGAATTCTATCAGAAGAAGGACGAGAGGAGGCTGGCTGAGACCTTTAGGGGCTCCATAGAGGAGCCGGAGGAGCCTCCTACCTCTACCATCTTGGAGCTGGCCCGCCCATATCTGCACGACTCCTTCGAAGGAGAGGCAATCCTTACGGTGGGGAAGACCGTCGATTACGCCCTGAAAGGGGCAAGTGGGGTGGTAAACGTGATGCCTTTCACTTGCATGCCTGGAACCATCACCAGCGCGATCCTCAAGCGTTACAGGGACCTGAATGGGAACTTCCCGGTGCTGAACATGGCCTACGATGGACAGGAGCAGAGCAACATCCTCACCCGCCTTGAGGCCTTCATGTACCAGGCCCGCCAGTACCAAGAGAAGTACTTGAAAGGTAATTCCTTGAAAATGAGGATCTGAATTCCTGATTTCCGAGCATGGTCACTTTAAAAGAGGCAAAAGAAGTCGCTAAGAGGTTAATCGAGGAAATAGAACCAGAGGCATTAATAGTCTTTGGTTCCGTGGCCAGGGAGGGGAAGGGGGAGGACCTCGACCTCCTGATCGTTACCGACAAGGAGGAGGACACGGTCAAAAAGGCCTTAAAGCCTTTTTACCATCAGTTCGCCATAGACTACCTGACCGTAACGGCGAAGACCCTCGATGAAGAGTTCAAAAAAGGAAGCCCCTTTTTGCGGCTCATCCAAAGGGAAGGGAGGGCTCTGTACATGAAGGATTCACTGAGGCAGTGGAGGGAGTTGGCTCTGGAAGATTTCGCTCAAGCCAGGTACCTTTTTGAAGGGGGGTATTGGCGCGGAGTCTGCTTCAACGCCCAGCAGGCGATGGAAAAGGCGATAAAGGCAGAGCTTCTCGCCCGAGGCTGGGAGCTTGAGCGCATTCACAATATTAGGAGGCTCCTTACCATAACGAAAGATTACTGGATTTCTCTAAAAATAGAGGATGAAGACATGGATTTCATCGACGCCATTTACAGGGGACGATATCCGGCTGAAGAAGGACTCCTGCCCCTGAAGACGCCCTCGCGAGAGGATGCCGAACGAGCGTTAAGGATAGCGGAATCCCTTCTGTCCCAGCACAACCTCTTATGACGGAGTTCACCAGGCGCCCGATCCCCTCGATGACCACCTCCACCCGATCCCCCACCTCCATGGGACCTACTCCAGAGGGGGTCCCCGTGGCGATCACGTCCCCGGGAAGAAGGGTCATCACGTGGGAAACGAAGCTCACCAGTTCATAGGGGGAGAAGATCAACCGGGAAGTGTGGGAGGACTGGCGCAACTGGCCGTTGAGATAGGTCTCCAGCCTCAAATCCAAGGGATCCAATTCCGTCTCTATCCAAGGCCCCATAGGAGCAAAGGTGTCAAAGCCCTTGGCCCGGGTCCACTGCCCGTCCCGCCGCTGGATGTCCCTGGCGGTGACGTCGTTAAAACAGGTATATCCGAGGATGTAACCCTTTGCCTCCTCCGGAGGCACATCCTTCGCCTTCTTCCCCACCACCACGGCCAGCTCCCCCTCATAATCGAGCCTCCCCACCGAGGGGGGATAGACGATCGGCTCCTCAGGACCGATCACCGCGGTGGAAGGCTTCAGGAAGATGAGGGGCTCGGAGGGAAGCCTTTGCTTCATCTCCTCGGCGTGATCCCGGTAATTCAACCCGAGGGCCACGATCTTCGATGGCGAAACCGGGGAGAGGAGCTTCACCTCCCCCAAGGGGAGACGCTCATCAGCAGGGGAGATGCCCTCAAAAGGAGTTCCTTCCAAGGGCCTTATCCCTTCTCCCTCAACGATGCCGTATTTCACCCTTCCGCCAAAAAGAAAACGGGCTATCCTCATCTTTCACCTCCCAGAAGGGGAGTCAGTTTTTGCCAGCACCTTTCACAGAATCGGCTTCCCTTTCGATCGGTGTCATGGAGGCTGTTGGAGAAGTGCATGACACACCGGGGGTCCGGACAATGGGAGAGGGCCCAAGTATGACCCAGTTCATGGACCACTTCCTTGAGGGAGCGTTCGTAAAAGAGCTCCTTAACGGGCTCAAGGCCGTAGAACTCCTGTCTCAGCCTGGCCAAGGCGACAATCGCCCTTCCTCTATCCGGATCCGCTACGCCGAACACGAAGTTGAGACCGGGCACATATAGGTCCTCATCCACAAGACCTAAATATCGGATATCGACCCCTCCCTGAGGCAGGGCCTCCAGAAAGGGGTCGGCCAGATGCTGCCTGCGCCAGGGATGGTAGGAATTCCCAGGTATGGGAAGGGAGGCCCCTACCCTCACGGAAGCCCCTGCTACCTTTGACAATTCCTTCTGGAGATGGGACAAAAGTCCTTCTTCGACCTCATTGAAGGGCAGGAGATAGACCATCATCGTCTGGGTATAAATATCATAAGAAAGGGAAAAAGTCGCCACCTTGAAGCTCTTCCCTCAGCATGGTATCTTGCTGCTACTATGAGACTCCTTCTCACCGTTTGCCTCCTTTTTCTCCTGCCCCTCCCCGCGGGGGCGAAGGAGATGAAGTTCCCTGCCCCTCGGGGGGCGGTAAACGATTTTGCCCAAGTGATCCCCGCAGAATATGAGAGGCGGATGTCCGATCTCGCCCGCTTGGTGTGGGAGCGGGCAGGAGTTGCACTGGTCGTCGCCACCTTTCCCGATCTGGGCGGAGAGCCGATAGAGGAGTTCGCCAACAGGCTCTACGAGGCCTGGGGAATAGGTAAGAAGGGCGAGGACAAAGGGCTCCTGATCCTCCTCGCCATTAAGGAGAGGAGGATCAGGGTGGAGACAGGCTACGGGGTGGAGGGGATCTTGCCCGATGCGAAGGTGGGGGCCATCATGGATCGCTACATCATCCCCTATCTACGAAGGGGGAGGATCGGAGAGGGGCTGTACAGCGGCCTTCTGGCCTTTGCACAGGTGGTGGCCGAGGAGGAAGGGGTGGAGCTCAAGGGAGCACCGGCTCCTCTGCCGAGGAGAAGGACAACCCCTGCCCTCTTCTTCCCCATTTTTTTCCCTCTCCTTTTCTTTCTGCTCTTTTTCTTCAGCTTAGGGGCAAGAAGACGTGCCCTTCGTAGAAGGGCTTTGCCTTTCTTGATCATCGGTCCCTATTTCGGTGGAGGGCTCGGGGGCGGCTTCGGAGGATTCGGAGGTGGTTTTGGTAGCTTCGGAGGCTTTGGTGGAGGACTGAGCGGCGGTGGTGGCGCAACAAGGGGGTTTTGAGGAGGACGAAAGATGGCGAAGGCTCCAAGGAGGCCTGAGGAGATATTCGAGGAATTCACCAAAGACTATAAAGAGGCCTTCGGAGAAGATCTCCTTTCCATCTCCCTTTACGGGAGCGGGGCAAGAGGGGAGTATATTCCTGGGCGCTCGGACCTGAACTTTCTGATCCTCCTTCGCGAAGAGGGGATAAAGAGGCTGGAGGGGGCGACGCGTCTCGTAGCCAAGTGGAGAAGGAGGGCGGTGGCCATCCCCCTCTTTCTCACCCCGTGGTACATCAAGACCTCCCTGGACTCCTTTCCTTTGGAGTTCCTCGATATGAAATGCCATCACATAACCATCTACGGGGACGACCCCTTTAAGGATATAGAGATAGAAAAGAAGGCACTGAGGTTGCAATGCGAAAGGGAGATAAAGGGGAAGCTTCTGCTTCTACGAGAGGCCGCAGTGGGCAGCGAGGGGAAGAAGGAGCCCCTCATTGCGGTCTTTTCCCAGTCCATCACCGCCCTCTCTGCAATCTTCTCTGGGCTGCTTTACCTAATGGATGTAGAGGCCCCCATCTCTCGGAAGGAAGCCGCCGTTGCCCTCTGTAAGAAGGTGGGGTTGAGGGAGGAGGTCTTTGAGGGAGTGTGGAGGATAAAGAGGGGGGAGTGGAAGCCTTCGCAGAAGGAAGCGGTGGAGCTTATGGCCTCTTACTTAGAGGAGGTGAGGCGGCTTGCCCTATGGGTAGATGAGTTCGCAAAGGAGGTCGGCTGAGATGGCGGCAAAGAGAACGGGTTTGATCGCCCTTCTGATCGTCCTTTTGATCCTTTTGGCCTCCTTCGGGTACATCAAGGGCACCTATAATCAACTTGTGGCCCTCGATGAAGGGGTGAAGGCGGCCTGGGCCCAAGTGGAAAACCAACTGCAGCGCAGGATGGATCTGATCCCCAACTACGTGGAGACGGTGAAGGCCTATGCCGCCCATGAAAAGGAAGTCTTTGAGAGAGTTACCGAGGCGAGGGCAAAAGCAGCAGGGGCCAGGACCCTCAAAGAGAGGCTTAAGGCGGAAGGGGAGCTTTCCAGTGCCCTGAGCCGTTTGATGATGGTAGTGGAGAACTATCCGGCCCTGCGGGCCAACGAGAACTTCATCCGGCTTCAGGACGAGCTGGCGGGAACTGAGAACCGGATCGCTGTGGAGAGACGGCGGTACAATGAGGCGGTAAGGGCCTATAATGTGAAGATAAGGAGCTTTCCCACCGTGATAATAGCTCGTCTCTTGGGCTTTGAGCCCGCCCCCTTCTTTGAGGCGCCGAAGGAAGCCAAAAAGCCCCCTCGGGTGAAGTTTTAGGTTTTTCCATGCAGGCCATGGTCCTTGCGGCGGGTCTGGGGCTAAGGGCGAGACCTCTGAGCGCCAGAAGGCCCAAGGCCCTCTTTCCCGTCGGCCACAGGCCGATCCTCGATATTATCCTCTCTCAGCTAAGAGATGCTGACGTAGAGGCCGTTGTCATAAACACCCACCATCTCGCAGCGGCGATCGAGGAGTTCCTCTCCGGAAGGGATTGGGGATTGAAGGTGGAGATAAGCTATGAGCCGCAGATCCTCGACACAGGGGGTGGGATTAAAAAATGCGCCTCTTTTCTCCGGGGAGCGCCCTTCTTTGTGGTCAACAGCGACGTCTTCCACACCTTCGACCTCAAGGGGGCCTACGACCATCACTTAAGGAGCGACAACCTCGCCACCCTCCTGCTTTACGATCATCCTCCCACCAATCAGGTGGAGGTGGACGAAGGGGGAAAGATAAGAAGGGTAGGAATAAAAGGGGAAAGGGCACTCACCTTCACAGGGATCCAAGTCATCTCCCCTGAGCTCCTGCAGATGATGCCCGATGGGGCCTTTTCCATCATCGAATTCTACCAGCTCCTTATCGAGCAAGGAGCCCCCATCGGGGGATATATGGCGGAGGGGTACTGGAGGGATATCGGCTCCCTTCCTGAGTATTTGGCCCTTCATAGGGATATAATCGAGAGGCAACTCTTGCCCTTTGAGGCCTCACCCCTGCACCCCGAGGCCCAGATCGAGCAGGGGGCGAAGATCGAGGGTGCAGTGTGGATCGGAAAGGGGTCCCTTGTTTCCTCCGGGGCCTACGTGCGGGATTCTGTCCTCTGGGAGGGGGTGAGGGTGGAGGAAGGAAGCGTGATCGAGGGGTGCGTTGTAGCTGACGGGGCGGTGGTGCGGGGGGTGCACAGAGGTGAGGGGATCGTGCCAGGATGACGAGGGTCTCAGAAGAGTTTTTCTCCTTTATTTCCGATCACCTTCGTGTCGAAGGGATCGACCCGTCCCTTTTGCAATGGGAGAAGCTTGGGGGGGATGGCTCAAGGAGGGACTTTTACCGCCTGAGGTACGGGGAGAGGAGCTGGGTCCTCCTCATCGAGCCCCATCCTCCCAGAGACGAAAAGGGGGTGAGCGAAAACGACTCCTATCTTTATGTAGCCCGCCACCTACGGGGGAAGGGCTTCCCAGTGCCGGAGATATATGGGGCTGATCACGAAAGGGGCCTCTTTCTGGTGGAGGATCTGGGCGATCACCACCTTCAGGACGAGGTCCTCTCGAGGGGAAGGGGCGACCCAAAGGTGGGGAAAATCTACCAAGAGGTCATAGACCTCCTTTTGCGCCTGCAGATAGAGGGGGCCCGAGGCTTTGACCTCGCACGGACTCACAACCCCCCTTACGATCGGGAATTCGCCCTCAGGTGGGAGTCAGGGTATTTCCGCAGAGGCTTTGTAGAAGGGTTTCTGGGGCTCAAGGTAAAGGAGGAGACCAGGAGGGAGCTTGAGCTTGCGGCTGCCCAGGTCGCCCGTGCCCCAGGAGGGTTCTTCCTCTATCGGGATTTTCAGTCCCGAAACATCATGTTGAAGAAGGGAAAGCTTCACCTCATTGACTTTCAGGGCGCAAGGCTCGGTCCCCTGGCCTATGACCTCGCCTCCCTTCTGATAGATCCCTATGTGGAACTGCCAGAAGCCCTCAAGGAGGAGCTCTTCAATTACTACCTCGAAAGGCTCAGGGAGTCCCTCCCCGAGCAAAAGGAACCCTTTTTGCGAAGTTATCCCTATATCGCCCTGCACAGGAATATGCAGATACTGGGTGCTTTTGGAACCCTGGTGAAGAGGGGAAAGAACCGTTTTGCTCCTTATATCCGTCCGGCCTTAAGGAATATGATCCGGCTCCTGGATGAGGACCCTTTAAAAGAATTCCGCAGCCTTCGGGCCCTTGTGGAGGAAGCGAATGAGATTACGGAAACCTTCCCGACTTCTCCCCGGCGATAGGGTGGGGATAGCAGCCCCAGCTTCTCATTTGCGCTGCGACCAAAGTGAGCTCTTCTTCCGGGGTGTGGAGGCCTTAAAGGAAATGGGGTTCGAGGTTCACTACCGGGCCGATATCCTCGATCGTCGACACCTCTACTTCGCTGGGGAGGATGAAGATCGGGCAAAAGAGCTTATCGATCTGCTCCTTGATCCGACGATAAAGGCGATCTTCTTTTTGAGAGGGGGATACGGGACCCAGAGAATGATCCCTTACCTCGGGGACCTTGAGGGGATTGCCCCAAAGGTGATCGTGGGGGGGAGCGATCTCACTGTCCTTCATGCCTTTGTGGGGCGAAAGTGGGGATGGGTGACCTTTTACGGCCCTCACTTAACAACCCCTTCCTTTGCCGAAGGGGAGCGGAATACCAGAAAATCATTCGCCCAAACCCTCACTTCCTTCAAGCCCCCTGACCCTATCCCCTGTGAGGTGCTCCGCAAGGGAAAGGCCCGGGGGGTGATCTAGGGGGGGTGCCTCTCCTCCCTCGTCACCACGTTGGGGACATCCTATCAACTCCAGGCCCAGGGAGCGATCCTCTTTCTGGAGGATCAGAACGAGTCCCCTTATAGGATAGATCGGATGATAACCCATCTGAGGAGTGCAGGTGTCCTCGAGGGGGTAAGGGGGGTTGTCTTCGGCCAGATGCCAGGATGTGACCTCCCCGAAAAGGAAGGACTTCTCAAGGAAGCGATCCTTGATAGCCTCAGGGGCGACTTCCCCATCCTCTTCGGCCTTCCTTCTGGACACGGTCCCATAAACATGACCATCCCCTTGGGGGTGGAGGTCGAACTGGACGGTGAAGAGGGCCTTTTGCGTTTTTTGGAGGCAGGGGTCCTTTGAAGGGTAAAGACCTTTACTTTATCGGGATAGGGGGTATCGCCATGGCTCAGGCGGCCCTCCTTGCCCAGCAGTTGGGCTACAGGGTGAGGGGGGCCGACCAAGGACTTTATCCCCCTGCCAGTGAGCTGCTCCTGGAAGGAGGCGTTGAGATCCACTTGGGGTACGACCCGTCCCATCTCTCCCCAAAACCCGATCTGGTAATCATTGGGAACGCCCTTTCGCGTGGAAACCCAGAGGTGGAAGAAGTGCTGAACCAGCGCATCCCTTTTATATCGCTTCCCTCCTTCATAAAAAGGACCTTGATCGAGGGAAGGACCCCTCTGGTAGTCGCCGGTACCCACGGAAAGACCACCACCTCATCCCTTCTCGCCTGGTTCCTCTTTCGAGGTGGCCTCGATCCCTCTTTCTTTATCGGCGGGGTAGCTCGCAACTTTGAGAGGGGCTGGCGGCTGGGAAGGGGGGAGGTGGTGGTGATCGAGGGAGACGAATACGACTCGGCCTTCTTCGACAAAAGGCCCAAGTTCGTCCACTATCTCCCCCAGATGGTAATCCTCAATGATGTGGAGTACGACCACGCCGATATCTACCACGATATAGAGGCCGTAAAAGGGGCCTTCCTCCAACTGATGAGGCTCCTCCCCTCTCGAGGGAGGCTTATCCTCTCTGGCCAAGGGGAGGCAGCCAAGGAGATCTCCTCCCAGGTCCCATGCCCCATCGAGAGGGTAGCTCCAGGGAAGTGGTGGTATAAGATCGAGAGGGAGGATGAAAGGGGAATACGCTTTCGCCTCCTCAAAGGTGGGGAGGACTTAGGGGATTTCCACCTCCCCCTCTGGGGACGTCACAACCTGAGGAACGCCATAGGAGCCATGGTAGCTGCCCATCTCTTAGGCCTCCCATGGGATAGGATCCGCAACGGCCTCAAGGACTTCAAAGGGGTAAGAAGGAGGCTTGAGGTGGTGGGAAGGGAACGAGGGGTAATGGTGATCGACGATTTTGCCCATCACCCAACGGCCGTCCGGGAAACCCTTTCCACCTTAAAGTCCCTTTTCCCTCAGGCCAGGGTGTGGGCGATCTTTGAACCCCGCACAGGAACCCTCCGGAGGGGGTATCTGTTGGGGGATTTATTGAAGGCCCTCTCTCTGGCCGATCGGGCGATCCTGGGCTCCTCCCCTGAGGTGAGGGGAAAACTCGCCTTCGATCCTCAGGAGGCCACAGCGGGAAGCGACGTCCTCTGGGTGGAGGAAACAGGAGAGATCATCCGCCGGGTGGTATCCGAGGCAACGCCTGGGGACGTGGTGGTGGTCATGAGCAGTGGCTCCTTTGACTCCCTCCCTCAGCGCCTGTTGGACGCTTTAAGAAAAAGTTCTTGACATTTAACGCAATTTATTTTAACATCAAATTAAAAGGAGCAAAATGGTGGAAAGGATGCTGAAGCCAGGAGATAAGCTTCCTAAGAAGCTGAGGTCCTTTTTCTCAGATTACGATCCCGAGGCGATCGATGCGGAAGAAGACAAGATGTTGATCATCAGAAGGGTCCTCTCCCGTGGTAGTGTGGAAGATCTCAAATGGCTCAGAAGGACCATCGGAGATGAGGAGATTAAGGGATTCCTTTTAAAGACTAAGGGGAGGGGAATCGAGAAGAGGTGCCTGAGATTCTACGGGGTTATCTTCGGCCTCCCAGACAAAAAGGTAAGAGAGTGGTTGAAAGATCCTTCGAGAAGGATATGGGATGAACTATCAAGGGACTATAGCAGATCGCCGATGTTGACTTGTCATTGTGAAATGTGTTACTTATCTCTGACCTTAGACGAAGGTGGATCTTGGCCCCCAAGACCCCCCGCATAAAGATCCTGGAGCAGATCCTCCGGTACAGCACCCTGGGGCTGGAGATGGGGCTAGCAGTGGCGGTGGGGGTGGGGATCGGGTATTATCTGGACAGATGGTTGGGCACCGAACCATGGTTTCTGATCGTCTTCCTTTTCTTTGGGATCGCTGCAGGGTTCAGGAACCTCTTCCGGGCCCTACGGAGGATGGAGAAAGAGGAAAGAGAAGAGTGATCTCCTCAATCGAGAGGACCAACCTGATCCTCATGGGGATTTTTCTGGCCGCAAGTCTCCTCTTCCGCGATTTACGCGTAACCGCTGGGGTCCTCTTCGGAGGGGCGATAATGGCACTCAACTTCTGGTTCATGAGACGGATCCTGGAGAAGGGCTTCTCCGAGGGGAAGGTGAAGAGATCGGTGGCGGTAAAGTACGCCGCCAAGTTCCTGGGCCTCGTGGGGGCAGTGGTAGTGGTGGTCGTCTTTCTGAGGGAGTGGGTGAACATCCTTGCCTTTATGGCGGGGCTCTTCACCATCTTTCTGGCCATCTGCATAGAGGGCATAAAGGGCTACATGAGGGGATAAAGGAGGGGAGAGGATGGCTGCAGGAGGACATGGATCTTTCAGCTTCGTCGACGTCATCCCGTTGCTAAACCAGCTCCCCCATCATGTCTCCAATGCCATCGTGGTGATGGTCTTCCTGCTGGTCCTTGCCTACGCCGGGCTGAGGAAGATGAGGAAGGACCCCGAGAAGTACATCATCCCCGAGGAGAGGGTGACCCTGAGGAATTTCCTGGAGCTGGCCGTGGAGGGGATACTGAAGTTCGTCAAGGACAACATGGGCCCCCGGGGGCCGGAATTCATGATGATCATCGGCGCCCTCGCCTTTTTCATCTTTTTCTCCAACATCTGGGGCCTGATCCCTGGCTTCCATTCTCCCACTGAGACCCTGAACACTACAGGGGCCTGTGCCCTCACCGTCTTCTTCCTCACCCACTATTACGGGATAAGAGAGCATGGGATAAAGTACGTGAAGCACTTCTTGGGACCGGTCATCTGGCTTGCTCCCCTCTTCGCCCCCATAGAGATGATAAGCCATCTGGTCCGTCCCGTATCCCTGTCCATCCGTCTCTTCGGGAATATCTTCGGCGACCACTATGTGCTGGGGATCGTCTTCGGCTTGATCCCCCTGCTGATTCCCCTGCCCATGATGTTCTTAGGGCTCTTTGTGGCGTTGGTTCAGACGCTGGTCTTCATCCTCCTCTCGATGGCCTACTTTGCCGGAGCCATTGAGGAGATGCACGAAGAGGAATAAGCGGGGAAAGGAGGTGAGACGATGAAGAGGGTGGCCCTTTTTCTTCTGGTGGCGGTCTTTGTGGCAGGGATAGCTGCTGTGGCCCTGGCTGCTGAGGAGGGGGCGGTGAAGGCCGGTTTAAGCCCCGATGTGAAGAAGGTGATAGCCATCGCTGCTGGCTTCGGCATCGCCATAGCGGCCTTCGGCGGGGCGATCGGGCAGAGCCGCGGCATAACCTCGGCTCTGGAGGGGATAGCGCGAAACCCTGCCGCCTCGGGTAAGATCGTCACCCCGATGATCATCGGCTTGGCCATGATCGAGTCGCTGGTCATCTACAGTCTGCTCGTATCCCTCCTTATGGTATTCAAGCTCTGATAAGGTCGGGGTATCCCGACCCCTGAATTCCCTTCTCAATCAATCTGGGCAGGCCCCAAGCGCCTGCCTTATTTTTTTATTCCCTTGCCGCCCGGAAGGCCTTCTCGAGGGCCGAAAGGGTCCTTTCGAGGTCCTCCTCCGTGTGGGCGGTGGAGAGGAAGGCGGCCTCGAACTGAGAGGGGGCGACGTATATCCCCTCCCTCAGCAGGGTCCAGAAGTAGCGGCTGTAGGCCGCGGTGTCGCTCCTCCGGGCGGATTCATAGTCCCTCACCGGTCCTCGGGTGAAAAAGAAGGTGAACATGGAGCCCACCCGGCTGAAGAAGAGATCAAGCCCCAATGAGCGGGCGATCTTCGAAGCCTCCTCGCAGAGGTATGAGGACATCTCCTCAAGGCGCCCATAGGGGTCCTTCTCCTTCAGGATCTGGAGGGTCTTAAGCCCCGCAGCCATCGCCAGGGGATTCCCCGAAAGGGTCCCGGCCTGATAGACATCCCCTACCGGAGCGAGCCTTTCCATCACCTCCCTTCTCCCACCAAAGGCCCCAACGGGAAATCCACCGCCGATGATCTTTCCCAGACAGGTGAGATCGGGCCTCACACCGTAAAGTCCCTGGGCCCCTGACCAGCCGACCCTGAAGCCGGTTATCACCTCGTCGAAGATGAGGAGGCACCCCTCCTCGTCGCATATCTTCCTCAGGCCCTCGAGGAACCCCTCCTCCGGAGGCACTACCCCCATGTTCCCCGCTACGGGCTCCACCACCACGCAGGCCACCTCCCCCCGGTGCTCCTTCATCAGGGCCCTCAGCGCCTCCAGGTCATTATAAGGGGCAATCAGGGTGAGGGAGGCGTACCCTTCGGGCACCCCCGGGCTGTCCGGGACCCCCAGGGTGGTCGCCCCAGAGCCCGCCCGCACCAGCAGCCCATCGGCGTGGCCGTGATAACAACCGGCGAACTTCACCACCTTGTCCCGACCGGTGAAGGCCCGGGCAAGCCTTATCGCCGACATCACCGCCTCGGTCCCCGAGTTGACCATCCGGACCATCTCCATCGAAGGAAGGGCGGAGCAGATCATCCGGGCCATCTCCACTTCAAGGGCCGTGGGCGCTCCGTAACTGGTGCCCCTCTCTGCCGCCTCCTTTACTGCCTCGATCACCTGCGGATGAGCATGGCCTAGGATCATCGGCCCCCAAGAGGCCACGTAGTCTATGTATTCGTTCCCGTCCACATCCCAGACCCTCGATCCCTTAGCCCTCTCGATGAAGGGAGGGGTTCCTCCCACGGCCTTGAAGGCCCGTACCGGGCTGTTCACCCCCCCGGGGATAAACCGCTTCGCCTCCTCAAAAAGCCTCGCCGAACGCTCCATCTCTCTTCCTCCTCCTTTCCTCCCCTCACCAGATGGTGGCTACCGGATACTGAACGATCAACCTATCAGGGGTGAGAATGGTCATTCCGTGATTTATGGCCTGACAGATCAGCATCCGGTCAAAGGGGTCATTGTGAAACCTGGGAAGCCGCGAGAGATACAAAACAGCCCCCTCCTCTAACGGAAGGGGCTCTATGCCGTGCCGCTCCCTCTCGGCCGGGATGAACCCCTCGGGCGGCTCGGGCAAAGGGAGACGCCCGAGAGAATGCTTGACCATCATCTCCCATACAGAGACCGAACTGAGATAGACATCGTTCGAGGGGTCCCTGAAAAGGGAACGGGCCCGTTCCGATAGCTCAGGGGCATCAGTTATGATCCAGAGAAAGGTACAAGTATCCAAGAGGATCTTCAACCTCTTCGCCCCTCAAAGGATTCGATGACCTCAGGAGGCAATGGCTCGAAGAACTCGGGCGGCACCTTGAACTTTCCCTTGGCCCGCCCTAAAGGACGCTCCCCCCTCCTCTCCGACCGAAGGGGACGGATCTCAGCTACAGGGACATTCCTCTTGCACAGAAGAATCGTCTCCCCCTTCTCCACTTCCCTGAGATATCGGGAGAGATGGGCCTTTATCTCGTGTATGTTGACCTTAATCATGGTCAAATTATAAACCAAGAAGTGGATCAAGTCAATTTTCCCGTCGGCACCTCACTTTCTCTCTGATCCTTATGCAGCGATTGCAGGATATGCACTCGGAAGGGTGTCTGTTTCCTCCCTGCCACCTCCTGGGCAGATGGGGTTCTGCCAGAAGGGGGCGGCAGAGGGCGACGGCGTCTATTCCTTCCGAGAGGATCTCTTCGATCACTTCCACACTTCTTATCCCTCCCACCAGGATCACAGGAAGGGAAGGAAAGGCCCCCTTTACCCTTCGAGCTACATCGAGGTTATAGGCCTCGTTCTGGTGAGGGACAATCCCCTCACGGATGATCTCCTTGGCATCGGTGGCCCCCCGGCTTATCTCCACCCCATCGAGGCCCGCTTCAAGGAGTTCCCCTATGACCTCGATGAGGTCCTCCTCCCCCATCCCCCTATCCCCCTTGTCCACCCCTATTTTGACGATTACAGGAAACCCCTCCCCTACCCTCTCCTTTATCCCTGTGATTATCCTCTTGAGGACCCTCACCCCTCCTCGGATGCCTCCGTATTCATCTTCCCTCTTATTGATCATGGGGGAGAGGAACTGGGAGAGGAGGTAGCCGTGGGCGGCATGAAGCTGCACCCCGTCAAAGCCCGCCTCCCAGGCCCTCCTTCCCCCCTCGACGAAGGAGGCGATCACCCTCTCTATCTCCTCCTGGGTCATCTCCTTGGAGCCGCGTCGGGAGTGAGGCCCCATCCTGGAGCCTGAGAGGGGACGAGCGATCATCCCCGCGTGGGCGAGCTGCAGAAAGATCCTGGCTCCGGCCCGCTGAGAAGCCTCAGCGAGCCTCGCCAGGCCCGGGGAGAGGAAGTCCTCGTGGACCCCGATCTGGCCTTCATTTGCCCTGCCCTCTGGACTCACGAAGGCATGGCCCGTCACATCCAGTCCTATCCCCCCTTCGGCGAGCTCCCTGTGGACCTCGATGAGCTCCTCGGTGATCTCCCCCTGGGGGCCGGCCATCCTCATATTGGTGGCCGAGCGGACCAGGCGATTCCTGAAGGTGACCTTCCCGATCTTCCACGGTGAAAAGATCATCCTTCCTCCTTGTAGAGTCCCTTTTCCCTTATGAACTCCTCCACTGAAGGGGGCACAAGCTGCAAGATGGACTCCCCCCTCTTCACCTTCTCCCTCACCTGGGTCGAGGATATCCCCTTGAGGGACGGCGGCAGGTCAAAGAGATGGATCCTTTCGGCATAAGGGCGAACCTCTGGGAGGGAAAGGAAGACTCGTACCTCATCCCTCGTGACCTTCCCCCTCAAGCCGACCAGCAGATCGGCCCCTTCGAAGAGCTCCCTCAGTGCCTTCCCCATATCCTGATAGTAGTGGGGATCAAAGAGCCTCACCAGGGTATCATATCCCATGATAAACCTCACCTTCGCCTCAGGCGTTAAGGCCCGCAGGGCCTTCAGTTTCCCCACAAATAGTCCCTCGTTGCATATCCCGATGGAGATATCCCTCCTTTTGCCGAAAAGGCCAAGGAGCATGAGCACCCTCTCCTCCAAGGGAGCCCCGACGATCTCCTTGTCCATGGGCCTCGTGTCGAGGAGGAGGGCGATCCCCTGGAGGGAAAAACCCCTTTTCGCCTCCTCTATGAGGCGGAGGTGGGCCAAGGTGGGGGGATTGAAGGAAGCGGGGAAGACTCCGAGGGAGCCCTCTTTGACCTCGGGCTCCTTCACCCATAGGATGAGGGGGTCCTCCCTCCCCTTTACCCGTTGGATGACCTCCCTTATCTCGCTCCTTGAGTACTCCTTGTAGAAGCCCATCCCTCCCAACTCCTCAGCGTCCCCCCTTCCTCGAGCGTTCTCCCCACCGCTTCGGCTATCTCCAACTGCCCGGCCCTCACCGAATGTCTCCTTCAGGTCCACCATTCCCATTCACCTTTAAGCTATCACAAACACCCTCCTACGGAAAACCTTTGCCTGAAGGGCTTTTTATGTTAAAAACTCAAGGGCCATGAGAAGGAAGAGGGGATGGAGGAGAGTTGAACGGGAGTTCCGCTATTTGATAGGGGCCATCGGCTTTCGAGCCATCGTGAGAGCGACCCGCATCGTCCCGATGGGCTTGAGCCGCCTCCTCTTCGTCAAACTCCTCTCCCCCTTGGCCTGGCCCTTTGCGGGGAAATACCGGAGGAAGATGCTCGATAACCTCGACCTCTCCTATGGGGACGACCTCACCCCCCAGCAAAAGGAAAGGATAGCGAAGAAGGTCCTTAAGAACATGTTTCAGGGGTTCTTGGAGACGATCTATTCCACTTATTCCCTGCCCAGGATCATGTCCAAGTTGCGCTGGGAGGGGGAAGAGCATCTCAGGGAAGCGATGAGGGAGGGGAAGGGGATCATAGCGGTGAGCGCCCACCTGGGGAACTTCACCCTGATAGGGGGGGTGATGAGGAGGCGGGGGTATCCCTGCTGGGTGATCATCAAGGACCCGAAGCATCCTCGGATGGCCCAGGTCTTCGAGAGATTTCGCCGGATTCAGGGGACCCGCTCCATCCCCGCCGATCCCCCCATGCGGTGCCAGAGGGAGATCATGAGGACGTTAAGAAGGGGGGAAATCGTCCTCTTCGTCTCCGATGAGAACCAGAAAAAGGGGGGAATCCTGATCGATTTCATGGGAAGGCGGATGGCCATGCCCCCTGGGCCGGCCTTCTATCACCTGAGGACAGGGGCGCCGATCCTCCCGGTCTTCCTGCTGCGGGAGGGAGAGGACGGCTTGAGGCTCCTCATCGAACCGCCCCTGCAGGTTCCCCTACAGGGGGATAAGGATAAAGATCTCTATACCATCACCCGGGAAGTGACCAGGAAGATCGAGTCCTTCATCCGCCGGTATCCGGATCAGTGGCACTGGGTGAGCAAAAGGCGCATCAGGACCCGCACCCGCCGTCCCTCCTTTGAGGAGTCCCTTCAGAGATAGCCCTTCTTGTAGAGGTACTCGGCGTTCAGGATGGCGGCCCCTGCCGCCCCCCGGATGGTGTTGTGGCTGAGGACGAAGAACTTGTAATCGAGTACCTTACAGGGGCGGAGCCTCCCCACCACGCAGCTCATCCCCTTCCCCTCGTCCCTGTCCCGGCGGGGCTGGGGGCGATCCTGCTCTTCCCGGTAAACGATGGGCTGCTCCGGAGCAGAGGGGAGCCCCAGCCCCTTGAGGGGATTGTAATCCGTCCAGGCCTCTATGATCTCTTCCCGGGAAGGGGTCCTGAAGAAGGCGAGGCTCACGCTCTCCGTATGCCCGTCCTTCACGTTCACCCGGGTACAGGAGGCGCTTATCTTTATCTCGGCGGGGAGGAACTTCTTCCCATCCCATCGGCCCAGGATCTTTAAGGGCTCGCTCTCCACCTTCTCCTCCTCTCCGGAGATGAAGGGGATGACGTTATCTATGATGTCGAGGGAAGCAACCCCAGGATAGCCCGCCCCGCTCAGGGCCTGCAGGGTGGTGACGATCACCTCCTTTATCCCGAACCTCCGATGTAAGGGGGCAAGGGCCAGGACCAGCCCTATGGTGGAGCAGTTGGGATTGGTGATGATGTATCCCCCCTTCCCCCAACGGCTTTTCTGGGCCTCGATCGCCTCCGTGTGCTCGGCGTTCACCTCGGGGATCAGAAGGGGTACATCCGGGTCCATCCTGTGGTTACGGGCATTGCTGCTCACCACATATCCTGCCCGGGCAAACTCCTCCTCTATGGGTCCTGCCACCTTGGCATCGAGGGCGGAGAAGACCAAGCGACAATCCAGCTCTGGCACGCACTCCTTCACCTGAAGTCCGGCGGCCTTCTCGGGTATGTCCCCCTCCAGTTTCCATCTGCCCTCCATCACTTTCCGATAAGAGCGGCCAGCGCTCCTTTCGGAGGCCGCCACCTCCACCAGCTCGAACCAGGGGTGATCCTCAAGGAGCTGGACGAACCTCTGACCCACCATCCCCGTGGCCCCCAGGACTCCTACCCTGACCTTCTCCATCTCTTCCTCCTTTCCGTAAGGTGGACTACTAAATAACACAGTTTCCTTCTAAGGGCAAAGTCCTTCCCTTGCCTTTCCTGCTTTTCCTCCTTTATGATTGGGGGGAATGAAAGAGAAGGAAATAGAGGAGAGGATAGCCGCAGCCCTGGGGGAGGAGAAGGCGGATCTGGTGATCGCCGATGCCACCCTCCTTAACGTCCTCACCCGGGAGATCCAAGAAGGGATGTGGGTGGGGGTGAAGGGGAGATGGATCGTGTATGTGGGGGAAGATGCCAGGGACCTCATAGGTCCCCATACCGAGGTGATAGAGGCCCGGGGGGCCTACCTGTGCCCCGGCTTCATAGACCCCCATGCCCACTTAGATAGTGTCTATCAGTGTGCCGAGTATGCCCGCTGGGTGGGCGCCCCGGGGGCCCCCCCCCCCAAAACCCAGACTGCCATGGTGGCCAACGCCCCGCGGGGCGAGGGCGTCAGGTGGTTCATAGAGGACACGAAGGGGCTCCCCCTGCGAATATACGTCCTTTCTCCCTCCATGATCCCCCCTTTCCCGGAGTTCGAGACCAGCAAGGGCTTCCCTTACGAGGCCTTCGAGGCCCTCATTGAAGAGGACTTCTGCCTCGGCCTGGGGGAAACCTACTGGCCCAGGGCAGTGGATAGGGATCTTCGAGCAATGAGGCGTTACGCCAGGGTCATCTCGCTGGGGAAGACCTTAGAGGGACATTCGGCTGGGGCAAGGGAAAGGAAGCTCATCGCATACTGCGCTGCGGGGACCACCTCCTGTCACGAAGCGACAGGGGCGGAGGAGGCCTTGGAGAGGCTGAGGCTGGGGATGGGGGTGATGATAAGGGAGGGGTACATCAGGAGGGAACTCGAGGCCATCTCCCCCATAGCCAAGACGGGACTCGATATGAGGGGGGTTATGCTCTGCACCGATTTCGCCGATCCCCGGATGGTGATGGAAGAGGGGTGTATGGACGAGCTGGTGAGGAGGGCCATAGCCTATGGCTTCGATCCCCTGACCGCCATCCAGATGGCCACCATCAACCCGGCCACCTACTTCGGCCTGAGGCGCCTCGGGGCGATAGCCCCCGGGCGGTGGGCCGATATGGTCCTCTTCGAGGGCCTCAGGGAGATCAGGGTGAGGAAGGTAATCCAGGAGGGGAGGCTTGTGGCCGAAGAGGGAAGGTCCCTGGTGGAGATCCCCCGCCATCGTTATCCCCCAGAGGCATACAGGACCTTTGCCCTCCGAGGAATCAGCCCCGATGACCTGAGGGTCCCTTATCCGGGAAGGGAGGCAGTGGTGAGGGTCATCGAGGTGATCAACGAGACCATAACCAAGGAAGGAGAGGCGAGGCTTGAGACCGAAGGGGGTGAGCTTCGGGCCCGCCCCCAGGAGGACATCGTGAAGATCGCCCACATATCGAAGCACTCCCCCGAGCCGAAGCTGGCCGTGGGGTTTGTGCGCGGTACAGGGCTTAGGGAGGGGGCGGTGGCCACAAGCCTCATCTGGGACACCAACAACGTCCTCGTCCTGGGGACCACAGACGAAGAGATGGTCTTTGCGGTAAGGAGGCTCCTGGAGCTACAAGGGGGGCTTGTCGCGGTGAGGGGGAAGAGGGTGGTGAGCGAGTTCCCCCTTCCCATCTGCGGGATCATCTCCGACCGCCCCATGGAGGAGTTGGCAGAGGAGATCTCCCGCTTCGAGGAAGGCTGCAGGAACTTGGGAATTCGCCTCCAGCGTCCCTTCCTCACCTTCCAGACCCTGGCCTTCACCGGCCTCCCCTTCTTGCGCCTCACCGACCAGGGACTTGTGGACATCAGGGGGAGGCGCTTCGTTGACCTGATCATCTCTTAACGATGCCCGAGGTCTCGGTCGTCATTCCCACCTACAACCGGAAGGAGATGGTCCAGGAGGCGGTAGAGTCCGTCCTCTCCCAGACCTATCAGGACTTCGAGCTCATAGTGGTGGACGACGGCTCAGAGGACGGCACCGGGGAGGTCCTCAGGGAGAAGTTCGGGGAGAGGATCATATACCTCTACCAAAAGAACCAGGGGGTGAGCCGAGCGAGAAACCGTGGAATAGAGCTGTCGCGGGGAAAGTACATCGCCTTCCTTGACTCCGATGACCTGTGGCTGAAGAAGAAACTCGAGCGCCAGGTCCAGTTCATGCAGCAGAACCCCGAGGCGATGATCTGCTACACCGACGAGATCTGGATCCGCAGGGGAGTGAGGGTAAACCCGAAGAAGAAGCATGCCAAGCACTCGGGATGGATCTATCCCCAGTGCCTTCCCCTCTGCATCATCAGCCCATCTTCGGTCCTGATGAGAAGGGAGCTGCTGGAGGAGGTCGGGGGATTTGATCCCGAGTTTCCCGTCTGCGAGGACTACGACCTCTGGCTGAGGGTAGCCCTCCGGTATCCTATTCACCTGATACCCGAAAAGTTGATAGTGAAAAGGGGAGGACACCCCGATCAGCTCTCCCACCGAAGCTGGGGCAACGACATCTGGAGAGTAAGGGCCCTCCTTAAGATGCTTCAGAAAGAGCTGCCTCCCTCATGGAGAAAGCTCACTGTGGCTGAGCTTCACAGGAAATGCTCCATCCTAATAAGCGGCTTTGAGAAGAGGGGAAAACACGAAGAAGCGGCCCAGTACCGGGAGATCATCAGGAGGTTTCCCCTTGGGGGTTAAAGGAGTGGGGCCTCTATTACCTTCACCTGATACTTGGCCACCTCAGAGGGAGGGGAGAAGAAGATAATGGTAAAGGGAAAGGATTTATGGGGGGCTACCGGCGTAACACCGGTGGGTTCGGGGTTCGAGAAGAGGTTCTCCAGAAGAGGAAGGGGGGTATCCCTCATGTTGCGCAGGGATATATGGCGGCCCGAGTAGCCGATTCCCTCTGCCACCTTTTCACCCTTCCGGTTGTAAAGGATCCCCTTGAGCTTGACGAACTTCACCGTCTTTTTCCCTTTGTTCGTCACCACCCCCTGGATGACGAAGACCTTTTTGCCGTCCACCTCCGTCATATAACCCTTGAGATGCATCATGTTGAGGTTGTGGATCTCTTTTCCCCCGATCAGGGAGGTCGCCTTATCGATGATCCCACCTATGACCGGTATCGTCCCGCCCTTCATCTTGTAGATGTACAGAAGGGCAAAGACCAAAATGATGGCGAATAACAGGACAAGAAAGACATTGAGGAGCTTGGACTTTGGCTTGGCCTCGGCCGCCTCCTCGATCCGCTCCTGAAAGAAGGGAAAGATATCCTCTTCCTCTGCCCCCTTTTCCTCCTCGGGAGTTTCGACCTCAAAAAGGGGGCCTGTCCCCCCAACCCCTTCCTCGACCTTCTCCTCTACAGCCGCCCTCGACTCAGCCCTTTCTTCCCCTAAAACCCTCTCCTGAAGTTCGGCCACCGGCCTCTCGACCTCAGGGAATACGCGAAACACATATCCACAACGGGAACACCTGACCTTTACACCCTCAGGCTTGACCTTTGAGTCGTCCAGCCTGTACTTAACGCCGCAATTTTTACACTCAACTATCATTACAATTCCTCCTTTGATGGATGATTTCTCACCAATTATTCTACAACCGTCCCAAAAAATCAAGTTTTTTACCAAAAATTTTTAATCCACCTATCCCCTGATGATAATTTGACATTTTCGTCCCTTTCTAAATAAAATTCGGATAAAAGACCTGAATTCTTGAGGAGACCTCTCTGGGGTCTCCTCAAACGTAATGGGGGATGAGGACGGAGGAGTTCGATTACGAGCTGCCAAAGGAGCTGATCGCCCAGTATCCCGTGGAGCCGAGGGATAGGGCGAGGATGATGGTCCTTGAGAGGGGTACGGGGGAGATCATCCATTCCTCCTTCTCCGAGCTCCCTTCCTTCCTCGATGAAGGGGATCTGATAGTGGCCAACGACACCCGGGTCATTCCGGCCAGGATCTGGGGCAGGAAGGGGACAGGGGGTAAGGTGGAAATCCTGCTCTTGCGCCGGAGGGATGGAGGGGAGGTGTGGGAGTGTCTGGCGAGGAAGGGGAGGAAGATCCCCCCGGGAACGCCCCTCACCTTCTCCTCCCGCCTCAGAGGGGAGGTTCTTGAGGACCTCCCCGAGGGGAAGAAGCTCATTCGCTTTTTCCCCTCGGAGGACTTCCTCGAGGTCCTGAAGGAGGTGGGACATGTGCCCCTCCCCCCTTACATCCGGGGGGGGAAGGACGAGGATGTAGATCGGGAGGCCTACCAGACCGTCTTCGCCCGTAAGGAGGGGGCAGTAGCCGCACCCACCGCAGGCCTCCACTTCACCCCTTCCCTCATGGAGAGGCTGAAAGAGAGGGGAGTGAGGATTGTGTTCCTCACCCTTCACACGGGCTGGGCCTCCTTCAGGCCCCTGAGGGCCGAAAGGGTGGAGGAGCACCGCCTCGATGAGGAGTACTTCGAGATACCGGAGGAGACATCTGAGGCCATCGAGGAGACGAAGAGAAAGGGGAAAAAGGTCATCGCCCTCGGCACCACCACGACCCGAGCCCTGGAAGAGGTGGCCTCCCGGGAAGGAAAGGTGAGGGCTACACGGGGCTGGGCCTCCCTTTACATTTACCCCGGGTACAGGTTTAAGGCCATAGATGCCCTTATCACCAACTTTCACCTTCCGCGTTCGAGCCTCCTGGTGCTGGTGGCGGCCTTCGCCTCCAGGGAGCTGATCATGAGGGCTTATCAGGAAGCCGTAAGGAGGCGGTATCGGTTCTTCAGCTACGGGGACGGGATGCTGATCCTATGAAAGGCTTCTCCTTCAAGCTGCTCAAGATATCCTCTCGCTCCAGGATCGGGGAGATCATCACCCCCCACGGGAAGGTCCGCACGCCGGTCTTCATGCCCGTGGGGAGCCTGGGGAGCGTCAAGTCCCTGAGCCCCAGGGACCTTGAAGAGCTGGGGGTGGAAGCGATCCTGGTCAACGCCTATCACCTTTACCTGAGGCCAGGTGCGGAGGTGATAAGGGAGATGGGAGGGCTCCATTCCTTCATGGGCTGGGGAGGCCCCATCCTTACCGACAGCGGCGGCTACCAGGTCTTCAGCCTCTGCAAGTTCCGCAGGATCACCCCCGAAGGGGTGGAGTTCCGCTCCCACATAGATGGCTCCCTACACCTCTTCACCCCCGAGAGGGCGATAAAGGTCCAGGAGGATCTGGGGGCCGACATCATCATGAGCCTTGACGAGTGCCTCCCCTACCCTTCCCCTTGGGAGGAGGTGGAGCGGGCGGTGAGGCTGACCTCCGAGTGGGCCAGGAGGGGAAAGGAGGCCAAGAGGCGCGATGAGCAAGCCCTTTTCGGCATCGTGCAGGGAGGGGTCTTCGAGGACTTGCGTCGAAGGAGTGTGGAGGAGATCGTCGAGATAGGCTTTGACGGCTACGCCATCGGGGGGCTGAGCGTGGGAGAGGAGAAGTCCATAACTTACGACATGGTGGAGCTCACCTGTTCCCTCCTCCCCGAGGAGAGACCCCGCTATCTCATGGGGATGGGGGCCCCTGAGGACCTGGTGGAGGGGGTGATCAGGGGGGTAGACATGTTCGATTGCGTCCTTCCCACCCGATGCGCCCGCACGGGCGAACTCTTCACCCGCTTCGGGAAGATGAACATAAAGAACGCCCGCTACGCCAAGGACCCGAGGCCCGTAGATCCGGAGTGCTCTTGTTACACCTGCCGGAACTTCTCCCGGGCCTACCTGCGCCACCTCTTCCTCTCCCGGGAGCTCCTCTCCTACTGGCTCAACACGATCCACAACCTCCACTACTATCTCATCCTGATGGAGGAGCTGAGGGAGGCCATCGAGCAGGGGAGGATCGAGGAGTTTCGTCGCCACTTCTACTCCCAGAGGGCTTTGCCAGGCCAGGACTAATATGGTATGGTAAGGTCCAAAATGAGACAGGAGGTGAAGATGTTCCTGGAGATTGCTCATGCCATGGCACCGGCCGGAGGGGGTCAAGGAGGGGGAGGAGGTTTTGCCGCCTTCATTCCCCTTATCTTGCTTTTCGCCATCTTCTACTTTATACTGATCAGGCCCCAGCAGAAGCGGGCCAAGGAACACAGGATCATGCTCGAGAACCTGAAGAGGGGCGATCGGGTGGTGACCGCAGGGGGGCTTTACGGTACCATAACCAATCTTGAGGGGAACGTGGTCACCCTCGAGATAGCCGATAAGGTGCGCGTCAAGGTGAGCAAAAACTCCATAGCAGGCCTGGCCAGAGAGTAATTCAAAGGGACACCTCCTTGCTCTGAGGCGATCAGGGCCAGAGGCCGAAAGGAGGAAAGATGAGAAATTACGAGTCGATGATCGTCCTTATCCCTGATCTCTCCCCTGAAGAGGCAAAGGCGAAGGTCGAGGAGATAGGGGGGTTAATAACCTCCCGGGGTGGGGAGCTCGTGAGGTCCGAGGAGTGGGGGTTAAGGGATCTCGCTTACCCGATTCAGAAGAAGCAGAAGGGATATTACTTCCTCCTGTACTTTCGTGCGAAAGGCGACTTCATCAAGGAGTACGAGAGGAACCTGGAGTTGAGGGAAGATGTGCTGCGATACCTGACCCTGCGGCTTGAGGGGGAGATACCTCCTGAGAGCAAGAAGGGGAGGAGGCGTTGATCTATCTCAACCGCGTCTTTTTGGCCGGAAAGATAAAGGAGGGGCCGGAGATAAGGTACACCCCCCAGGGAAAGGGGGTGATGTTCCTCACCCTGCAGTTCCCCTCAGAGACCCTCGATGGGGTGGAGATCCCCCATGAGGACGTGACGGTGAGGGTGGTGGCCCTGGCAGAGGAAGGGGAATGGGAGGGGATCGGAGAGGGGGCCAATCTCCTGGTAGAGGGGGGGATCATCCAGAGGCGATGGGAAGACGAGGAAGGGGTGAGGAGGAGGCTTGAGGTAATAGCCCACAAGATCACCCCCTTATAACAAAGTTCATGGAGGGAGGAGAGGATGGGTAGACCCGGTGCGAGGTCATATTATCGCAAGAAGTTCTGTCGGTTTTGTGCCGACCCTTCTCTGGTCATCGACTACAAGAACTATGAACTCCTGAAGGGGTTCCTCACCGAGAGGGCGAAGATCGTCCCGAGGAGGATCTCCGGAAACTGCGCCAAACACCAACGTCAGCTCACCAAGGCGATAAAGAGGGCGAGGCATTTGGCCCTTCTGCCCTTCACGATCATCCCCGATTAAAGGAGGCACTGATGGAAGTGATCCTGATGGAGGATGTCCCCTCTCTGGGGAAGGCGGGAGAGGTGGTGAAGGTGGCCGATGGCTATGCCCGGAATTACCTCATACCCCTGAAGAAGGCGACCCCAGCCACCAAAAAGGGCCTTAAAGCCTTGGAGCATCATCGCCAGATGATCGCCCTCAAGCAGAGGAGGGAACTGGAACGGGCCCAGGCCCTGGCCAAGGAGATAGAGGAGGTAAACTGCACCATCAAGGCCCCTGCCGGGGAGGAGGGAAAGCTCTTTGGGGCTATCACCAGCAGCGATATCCAGGAGGCCCTCGAGAGGATGGGGATCGAGGTGGACAAAAAGAAGATAGAGCTCCCAGAGCCCATCAAGGAAATAGGGGCTTACAGCGTCACCCTTAAGCTCCATCCCGAGGTGTCCGCAACCCTCAAGCTCTGGGTGGAGAAGGCGGAGCAGTAAATGGGCGCTCCCACCGGGACGGAGGTCGCATCGGTAAGGGTCCCACCCCATAGCCTTGAGGCCGAGCAGTCGGTCCTCGGAGGGGTACTCATCGACAACAACGTGATCAACAAGGTGCTTGAGATCCTCAGGGAGGAGGACTTCTACCGGGAGGCCCACCAGCGGATCTTCAGCGCGATGATCTCCCTTTACGAAAGAAATGAGCCCCTTGACCTGATAACCCTGACCAATGAGCTGAAGAAGCGCAAGTTGCTGGAGCAGGTGGGGGGAGCGAGTTATCTGGCGCAGCTGGTCGATGCGGTCCCTACCGCTGCCAACACCGTCTACTATGCCAAAATCGTCAAGGAGAAATCGCTCCTGCGCAAGCTAATCTCCACCGCCACGGAGATCATAACCCAGTGCTACCAGGAGGGGGAAGATGTGGAGGAGTTCCTGGACGAGGCCGAGCAGGCGATCTTCAGCATCTCGGAGCATCGGGTAAAGCCCGCCTTCTTCCCCCTCAAGGAGGTGATAAAGGAGAGCTTCCGCACTATAGAGCGGCTCTATGAGAGGAAGGAGCTGATCACCGGCATCCCTTCCGGCTTCAAGGATCTGGACAGAAAGACCGCCGGATTTCAGCCCTCGGACCTGATCATCGTGGC
>CBEVRB010000001.1:0-45139 GCA_965552155.1 uncultured bacterium | reverse complement strand
GCTGCCAGGGTGGTGCTTTTGCCTGAGCCGGTGGTCCCGGTTACCAGGATCAGCCCTCGCTGCTCCATGGAGAGGCGTTCCAGAGGCTCCACGGGCAGGTTCAGCTCCTCGAACCCCTTTATCTCAAAGGGCACGATCCGGAAGGCGATGGCTATGGTCCCCCTCTGCTGGAAGATGTTCACCCGGAACCTCCCCAGCCCCATCACTCCGTAACCCATATCTATCTCCCGGTGTTTCAGGAAGTGCTCCCTTTGCCTCTCGCTCATAATCTGGTAGGCTATCTTGGCCACCTCACTTGCCTTAAGGGGAGGGTACTGATCCAGGGAGACCAGCTCCCCGTCTATCCGGAAGATCGGGGGCTGTCCCACCTTCAGGTGAACGTCTGATGCCCTCCTGTTTATGGCGTCCAGCAGGAGTTCGTTGAGCTCCACTTCCATGGCTTATCCCTCCTTCTTCAGGAGACCATAATGGCTCAATATCTTCTCCTCTATCTCCCTCATCACCTCGGGGTTGTCCCTTAGGAAGGCCTTGGCGTTCTCCCTTCCCTGCCCCAGCCTCAGGTCTCCAAAGGAATACCAGGTGCCTATCTTCTCGACGATGTTCAGGTCCGTGCCCAGGTCGAGGATTTCCCCCTCCCTCGATATCCCTTCCCCGTATATCAGGTCGAACTCCGCCTCCTTGAAGGGAGGGGCCACCTTGTTCTTCACCACCCTCACCTTGGTACGGCTCCCGATCGCTTCCTGTCCCCGCTTGATCGAGGCGATCTTCCGGATGTCGATCCTCACCGAGGAGTAGAACTTCAGTGCATTTCCCCCGGGGGTGGTCTCCGGGTTCCCGAACATCACCCCTATCTTCATCCTGATCTGGTTGATGAAGATGACGATCGCCTGGGACTTGCTTATGGTGGCGGTGAGCTTTCGGAGGGCCTGGGACATGAGCCTGGCCTGAAGGCCCACATGGGGTTCCCCCATCTCCCCCTCGATCTCCGCCCTCGGCACGAGGGCCGCCACCGAGTCGATCACGATCACGTCCACCGCCCCGCTTCTGACCAGGATCTCGGCGATCTCCAGGGCCTGCTCTCCGGTGTCAGGCTGAGACAGCAGCAGATCGTCCACGTTCACCCCCAAGGAACGGGCATAGTTCAGGTCCAGGGCGTGTTCCGCATCTATGTAAGCGGCCACCCCCCCTGCCTTCTGGGCCTCGGCCACCACGTGAAGGGCCAGGGTGGTCTTCCCCGAGGCCTCCGGCCCGAAGATCTCCACCACCCTTCCCCGGGGCAGCCCACCGACTCCTAAGGCCAGGTCGAGGCCGATGGAACCGGTGGAGATGGTCTGGATCTCCGCCGGAGAGACCCCGGCCCCGAGGCGCATGATCGCCCCTTTGCCGAACTGCCTCTCTATCTGGCTTACCGCCAAATTCAAGGCCTTCTCCCTTTCGACCTCCATCTCAAACCTCCCTCCCCCTCAATGGGGGTTCGATCCTCCAAGGGCCGCCCTCTCGAGGTCATGATATTCGGCGCCTGAAGGTTTAAGGCGGCTCTCGTAGAGGATGAGCTCCTTCACCTCCATCCTCCCGAACTCCCTCCCCTTGATCTCCTCAAGGAGCAGGGAGACCCTCCTCTTATCCTTATCGGCCTTCACCCTCCCGAGGGTGAGATGGGGACGAAACTCCCTTTCCTCCGGAGGAAATCCCAAGGGGGAGAGCTCCTTCTGGAGATCTCGGTAAAGCTCAAACAACCCCCCCCTCTCATCCCCTATTCCGATCCAGAGGACCCTCGGAGAGCGATCCGTGGGGAACCCGCCCGCCCCCCTGATCTCTATCTCGAAGGGGGCATGTCCCTCTGCTGCCCTCCTCATCGCTTGAGCCACCTCTCTCACCTTCTCCCCGGGGACGTTCCCGAGGAACTTCAAGGTGATGTGGACGTTCTCAGCCCGTACCCATCTCACCCCCCCTGCCCCTTGCCGCAGGCGATCCAGCACCTTCCCTATCTCCTCCTTCAGGAGGGGAGGGAGGGGGACGGCGACGAAAAGGCGCAGGTGATTCTCCTTCAACCCAGTTCCCTCTCCTTTACGAGCTTTTCCTGCCTCATGATCCTGACCCTCTTGAGGGGACCTAAGGTCACGTAAGCCCAGGAACAGAGAAAGAGGGTGATCTGGGGCTCGGCGATGACCACCACCATGATGAGGATCCCCGTCACGAGGGTGCTGAAGGGACGGCGGCGAAGGAGCTCCAGGTCCTTGAAGCTGGGATAAGGAAAGTTGCTCACCATTAGGAAGGCCAACAGATAGAGGAGGATCGAGAGGAACAACCCCTTCTCTTCTATCGGTATGCCCAGCCGTTGGGAGAGGAGCACCGTGGTGGCTATCCCGTAGGCAGCAGCAGGGGTGGGAAGCCCTGAGAAGTGCCTCATCTCTGCGGCGGTGGCTCGGACGTTGAAACGGGCGAGCCTCAAGGCCCCGCAGATCACGTAAAGGAAGGCAGCAAGCCACCCCCACCTGCCGTAAGGATGGAGGATCCAACTGTAGGCGAGCATCGCCGGGGCCACCCCAAAGGATACCAGGTCCGCCAGGGAATCGAACTCCGTCCCGAAGCGGCTCGCCGAGTGCGTAAGTCGCGCCACCTTTCCGTCTATCCCGTCAAAGAGACCAGCCAGAAGTATGGCTACCGCTGCATGGACGAACTCCCCCTTCCATGAAGCCACCAGGGCGTAAAACCCGCACAGCAAGCTCGCCGCTGTCAGCAGATTGGGCAGGAGATATACCCCCCTTTTCTCCCTCCTCTTCGATCTCCTCCTCACATCGCCCTCCTTCCCACCACGCTTATTCCTCCCTTCACCCTTTCTCCCACTCGGACCGAGAGGGTAACCTCCGGAGGGAGATAGAGGTCCACCCGGGATCCGAGGAGGATCGCTCCCAGGAGATCTCCCTTTCTCACCTCCTGCCCTGCTCTGAGATAACAGACGATCCTTCGGGCCAGGACCCCTGCCACCTGGACCACTACCACCCTCCCCTCCTTTCCCTTGAGGGAGAGCATGTTCTGCTCGTTTTGGGAGGAGGCCTCGGAACGAAAGGCCGGGAGGAATCGGCCAGGGCTGTACCTTATCTCTTCCACCTCTCCATCCAGCGGGACCCTGTTCACGTGGACGTCAAAGAGCGACATGAAGACGCTCACCTTCTTGCTCTTTTCCCGGCTCGAGGGATAGGTCGTCTCCTCTATGGCCACCACCCTCCCATCGGCTGGGGAGACGATCACTCCCTCCTCCTCAGGGGCCTCTCGAGGAGGGTTGCGGAAGAAGACCACGCTGAAGAGGAAGAGGAGGAGGGAAGGAAGAAGGGGTATGAGTTTTCCCTCCCAGCCGAAAAAGAGGCTTGCCCCACCGAAAAGGAGCAAGAAGAGGAGTCCTTCCCTTAAGACCGGTACCCTCATCCCTTCTTTCCTATCCAGCTCATCATCTTCCTAAGTTCCCGACCCACCTGCTCTATCAGGTGTTCGGCATCCCTCTTCTTCAGGGCGTTATATACTGGCCTTCCCGCCTGGTTCTCCAGAATCCACTCCCGGGCGAAGCTCCCGCTCTGGATCTCGGAGAGAATCTCCTTCATGATCTTCCGGGTCTCCTGGTTTATCACCCTCTTCCCCCGGGTGAGGTCCCCGTACTCGGCGGTGTCGCTTACCGAGTAGCGCATGAAGGTGATCCCTCCCTCGTAGATAAGGTCAACGATCAGCTTCAGCTCATGGAGGCACTCAAAGTAGGCGATCTCCGGCTGATAGCCCGCCTCCACTAAGGTGTCGAAGGCGGCACGGATCAGTTCGCTCACCCCTCCACAGAGGACCACCTGTTCCCCGAAGAGGTCCGTTTCGGTCTCCTCCTTGAAGGTCGTCTCGATCACCCCGGCCCGGGTCGCCCCTATCCCCTTGGCATAGGCGAGGGCCATCTCAAGGGCCCTGCCCGAGGCGTCCTGCTCCACCGCCACTAAGGCCGGCACCCCCCTCCCCTCCTCAAATTGGCGCCTCAAGAGGTGTCCAGGGCCCTTGGGGGCCACCATCACCACGTCCACATAGGGAGGGGGGACGATCTGGCCGTAGTGGATGTTGAAACCATGGGAGAACCCCAGTACCTTTCCCTCCCGCAGGTGTGGAAGGATCTCCTCCTGGTATATCCGGGGTTGCAGGGTATCGGGCACGAGCATCTGGATGAAGTCCGCCTCTGCAGCGGCCTCCTGAGCGCTCATGGGGGAGAAGCCATGCTCTTTGGCCAGATCGTAGTTGGGACCCCCGGGTCTCTGGGCCACTATCACCTCGAGGCCGCTGTCCCTCAAGTTCTGGGCCTGGGCATGCCCCTGGCTGCCGTAGCCCACAATGGCGATCTTCTTCCCCTGAAGGTGACCGAGGTCTGCGTCCTGATCGTAGTAAATCTTTGCCATCCTTCTTCCTCCTTTCCTCATCCCCTCATTATCGCCACCCGCCCCGTCCTGGCGATCTCCTTTATCCCCATCGGCTTCAGGAGCTCCAGGAAGGCCCTGATCTTCTCCCTATCCCCGGTGACCTCGATGGTATAGTTTTTAGGACTCACGTCCACTACCTTGGCCCTGAAGATGTCCACAATCCTCAGGATCTCTGCCCGGTGCTCCTGCTTCGCCCCCACCTTGACCAGGACCAGCTCCCTCTCCACATAGGGCCTCCTCGTCATGTCCATCACCTTTATGACGGGGATGAGCTTGTTGAGCTGCTTTTTTATCTGCTCCAGGATCAGCTCATCCCCTTCGGTGACGATGGTCATGATCGATACAGTGGGATCAAGGGTCTCGGCCACGGTGAGGCTCTCGATGTTGAAGCCACGGCCGCTGAAAAGGCCCGCCACCCGGGCGAGGACTCCGAACTCGTTCTCCACCAGCACATTTATCGTATGGCGCATCTTCCCTCCCTCAGACAAGGAGCATCTTGCTGATCGGTTCCCCGGCGGGAACCATGGGATAGACGTCCTCCTCGGGCTCGACCACGAAGTCCATGAGGACAGGAAGGGGGGTGCGGAAGGCCTCCCTGATCACGGGCTCCACCTCCTCGGGCCTGGTGGCCCTCAGGCCCACCGCCCCATAGGCCTCGGCGAGCTTCACGAAGTCCGGGTTCCACTGACCTATCTGCGTAAGCACGTACTTCTTCTCGTAGAAGAGCTCCTGCCACTGCCTCACCATACCGAGGTAGCCGTTATTAAGGATTGCCACCTTCACGGGGAGACGGTGCTGGACCGCCGTGGCCAGCTCCTGGATGTTCATCTGGATGCTCCCGTCACCGGCTATATCTATCACCAGGCGATCGGGGAAGGCCACCTGGGCCCCTATGGCAGCAGGGAAGCCATATCCCATGGTCCCGAGCCCTCCTGAGGTGAGGAAGGTGCGGGGACGATCGAAGCGGTAGTACTGGGCGGTCCACATCTGGTTCTGCCCCACCTCGGAGCTTATGATCGCCTCCCCCTTGGTCAACTCGTAGATCTTCTCCACCACGAACTGGGGCTTTATCCGGAGGTTCTGGTTGTAGGCGAGCTTATCTCTCTCCTTCCATTCCTCTATCTTTTCATACCAGGGGAGAAGACCCTCCCGGTAGCCCTCCCTATCAGGTTTTTCCTCCTTAAGGACCTCAAGGAGCCTCGTCAGCACCCTTTTACAATCCCCCACTATAGGGATGTCCACCCGGACGTTTTTGCTTATGGAGGTGGGATCTATGTCTATATGGATCTTCTTGGAGTGGGGGGAGAACTCGTCCACCTTCCCGGTGACCCTGTCGTCGAACCGGGCACCGATGGCGATAAGCAGATCGCAGTGGGTAACGGCCATGTTTGCCCGATAGGTCCCGTGCATCCCCAGCATCCCCAAGAAGAGGGGATGGGTCCCTGGAAAGCCCCCCAGGCCCATCAGGGTGGTCGTCACCGGGATCTGGAGGAACTCGGCAAGCTCCCTCAATTCCTCTGAGGCCCCCGAGGATATCACCCCTCCTCCCGCGTAAATGAGGGGCCTCCTCGACTTCAGGATCAGGCGAGCCGCCCGCTCTATCTGGGGGATGTGTCCGTCGAGGGTGGGCTGATAGCCCCTGATTTCCACCTTCTCAGGGTAGCGGAACTCAGTGGTATCGGTGAGGACGTTCTTGGGAAGGTCCACCAGCACCGGCCCGGGCCTCCCGGAGCGGGCGATATAGAAGGCCTCCCTCACTATCCGGGCGAGTTTCTTCACATCAGTGACCAGGTAGTTGTGCTTGGTGCAGGGCCGGGTGATCCCCACGATGTCCGCTTCCTGGAAGGCATCGTTCCCTATCAGGTGAACGGGGACCTGACCTGTGAAGACCACGACCGGGATCGAGTCCATGTAGGCGGTCGCTATCCCGGTGACTGTGTTGGTGGCTCCCGGGCCCGAGGTCACTAAGCAGACCCCCACCTTGCCGCTGGCCCGGGCGTAGCCGTCGGCGGCATGGACCGCGGCCTGTTCATGTCTCACCAGGATGTTCCTGAAACCCCAGTTGGGGAGTTCGTCCACCAGAGGCAGGATCGCCCCTCCTGGGTAGCCGAAGATCACCTCCACCCCCTCCCGCTTCAGGCACTCCAGCAGAATCTGAGCTCCTGTCTTTCTCATCTCTCCTCCAATCTCTTCCTGTACTCTTCCATTATCTCCTCCATCCTGTCCTTCAGGAGGAGCTTCCTCTTCTTCAATTCCTCCCGCTTTATCTTCTCCGCCGGGGTGAGGACAGGCTTTGCATTCAGCTCCTCCACCTTCCGGTGAAGCCACCCATGTTCCTCCTTCAACCTTTTGAACTCCTCATCGTGTTCGTAGAGAAATTTTATCAATTCCTCTTCCCTCATACCACAAAAGAAGGATTCTTCAATCCGTGAGATATTTTTTTACATTAAGCCTAATATACCCTCCTCTTCTTGTCAATGTTTACATAAACTTGGGCTCTACGCGATAGGTCCCCCTGAGAGGCCTTAAGGAAGGATGAGGGTACTCTCCTTCTTCTCCAGCTTATCTCCGATAGGGCGTCCGCACCGGGCACAGATATAATCGAACTTTTCCCCTTCCGGCAGTATGAGCAGAAGGCGCTTCTTCACCGGGGTGGCCTCCCGGCAAAAGGGGCAGAAGAGGCAGGTGGCCTCAAAGTCCCTGTAGCCTTTTTCCTTTCCCCTCACGCCTTTTATGATAATCCCTTGGTGATGGAGGTTCAACCGTTCCCCTTTACTGCCCGACTTCCTTCAATATAAAATGGAGTGATGAGCATACTGGAGTGGGCTGCCCATTTCAAGAACATCCGCTGTCTCCTGCTCTTTGATCCCGAGAGTCCCCCCGCGGAGGAGGCGATTGGGTGGATCGTGAAGAAGCACCGCTGGAGACAGGTGGGGATCGGGGAGAGCCTGGCCGATCTTCATCCCCGGTTCAAGGATCATCCCTTTGTCCCCTTGGCCTATCCTTCCCAGGAGATAAAGGGCGTAGTGAAAGGCCTTGCTGAAGGTTCCCCTCTTTGGCTTTTGGAATCGGTGGCCTTGGCCCTCTGTTATTCGGCCCCATTGCTCTGTTTTGAGAGGGAAGTGTTTGATGCCTTGGAGCCCCTCCTCACGTGGGTCCTGCGGGCGGCCGATGTCCCCGAGGCTGAGGAGATCAGGCACCTGAGGATAAGCGGATACGTGCCCGTAGATTTCTTTCCCCAGGTGAAGGAATCCTTCCTGGCCTTGAAGGAAGGGGGAGAGGCCCTCGAGAAGTTGATTGAGAGGAGGAAGGAGGAGGCGGAACGGGACGGCAGGAAGCGCTTCTGGCGCCTCAAGGAGCGGCCAGAGGCCCCTCCCTTTGTGGGCTACCTCGACCTCCTACCCCCTCTGGCGAGGGAGCGCGAGAGGATTGTCCCCTTCCTGGAGGAAGAGACGGTGGGGCTTCTTCTGAGCATCACAGCTGCCCTTCACTTCTGGCCGCCCCCCTGGGGGCGGCCTAAAGGAGAGGGAGGATGACGACAAAGAGGGTCCTTCTGGGAAACGAGGCGATAGCGAGAGGTCTTCTCGAAGGAGGCTGTCAGGTGATGGCTTCCTACCCTGGAACTCCTGCCACGGAAATCTTGCCCGCCTTAGTCCGTTTCAGGGAAGAGGAAGGTGCGCAGATATACATCGAGTGGTCTACCAACGAGAAGGTCGCCTTTGAGGTGGCCTTGGCGGCCGCCTATGCGGGTAAGCGCGCGGCCGTGGCCATGAAGCAGGTGGGGCTTAACGTCGCTTCAGACCCCCTCTTCAGCTCCCTATACACTGGTGTGAAGGGGGGGTTCCTGATCATCGCCGCCGACGATCCTGGCCCTCACTCCTCCCAGACCGAGCAGGATTCCCGCCTCTGGGGGCCCATGGCCAAGGTCCCGGTGCTCGATCCCTCAAGCCCCCAGGAGGCGAAGGAAATGGTTCCCTATGCCTTCGCCCTTTCGGAGAGATATGAGATCCCGGTCCTCCTTCGTCCCACCCTCCGTATCTGTCATGCCCGTCAGACCATAACCTTCGGCCCCGTGAAGGGACCCAAGAGGAAGGCCCGCTTCGAAAAGGACCCGAGGCGCTGGGCCGCTACCCCTCGCTGGAGGTACAGGCTCCATCAGGAACTGAACCGGAAGCTGGAGGCGATAAGGCGGGAGTACGTCAACGCCCCCTTCAACGGTGCCTTCATCGGTGGGCGGCCCTTTGATCCCTCCCGAGGGCCTTTTCCCCTCGGGGTGATAGCTGCAGGGAGCTGCTTCGGGACGATGAAGGAGTTACTGGAGGAACTGGAGCTGGAGGTGCCCCTCTTTAAGGTTGCCACCCCCTTTCCCTTTCCCTTTGAACTCCTCCTGGATTTTCTCCGCAGCTGCGATCAGATCCTGATACTCGAGGAACCGGATGCGGCCCTGGAGCTCCTGATCCCGGAAAAGGGGAGGGTGAGGGGGAGACTCGACGGGACCGTTCCATCAGCGGGGGAACTCACCCCAGAGGTGATCGAGGAGGCCTTCTTGCAAGTCTGGGAGGGAAAGAGGCCTCCGAGGAAGGAGCCCCTCTCCCTCACCTCCTACACCGAGAGGCCCCCCACCCTCTGCCCGGGTTGTCCCCACCGGGCCTCCTTCTATGCCATCAAGCGGGCCTTTCCCCAGGCGATCTTCACCAGCGACATCGGCTGCTACACCCTGGGGCTGAACCAGGGGGCGGTGGATATAGTCCTCGATATGGGGGCGGCCATCAACATGGCGGCAGGGCTCTGGGAGGCCTTCGTCCAGGACGGGGAAGAGGTTCCCATCGTCGCCTCCATAGGCGATTCCACCTTCTTCCACGCCGGGCTGCCCGCCCTCCTCAATGCGGTGCACACAGGAGCGAGGTTCGTGCTGGTGATCCTGGATAACGGAACCACGGCCATGACCGGGATGCAGCCGACCCCAGCGGTGGACCAACTGGCTGACGGCAGACCCGGGGAGCCGATCCCTTTGGAAAGGGCCCTTAAGGGGTGCGGGGTGGACCATATTGAGGTAGTTGACCCCTACGATGTCCCCCGGATGATAGGGGCGGTGAGGGAGGCCTACCGATCGTGCCATAGTAGAGGGAAGGTGGCCGTGGTGATCGCCCGCCATCCCTGCGTGCAGTTGACCAAGGGGGTGGAGCAGAGGCGGAGGGTCGAGGTCCACCCCCTTAGGGCTCCCCTCGAAAGAACGGCCCTTCTGCCCGTTTATGAGAAGAAGACCCCTCCCTGCAACAAGGCCTGCCCCGCAGGAAATGACGTAGAAGGCTTTCTGGCCCTTGTGGCCGAGGGGAAGACGGAGGAGGCCTCAAGGAGTCTCCTCCTCACCAATCCCTTCCCTGCGGTGTGTGGAAGGGTCTGCTTTCACCCCTGCGAATCCTCCTGCAACAGGGGGCAATTCGATGAACCGATATCCATCTCCCAGGTGGAGAGGTTCCTGGGAGATAAGGCGATCGGGTATGTGCCCGAAAAGGGGGAGGTGAACGGCCGGAGGGTGGCGGTGGTGGGAGCAGGGCCATCAGGGCTCAGCTGTGCTTACCACCTGGCCCTTCTGGGTTATCAGGTGGAGGTCTTTGAGGCGATGCCCGAGCCAGGGGGACTCCTCCGCTATGGTATCCCCCCCTATCGCCTGCCCAAGGAGGTCCTGAGGCAGGAGATAGAGAGGATCAAATCCCTGGGGGTGAGGATAAGAACAGGGGTCAGGGTGGGGAGGGACATGCCCTTTGAGGAGCTGAGAGGTTACGATGCCGTCTTCCTCGCCCCAGGAGCCCAGCGTCCCCGCCCCCTGGGCATCCCGGGGGAGGACCTCCCGGGGATTTACCGGGGAATAAATTTCTTGAGGGCCCTGAATGAGGGCGATCCCCCGGAGGTGAGGGGGAAGGTGGCGGTCATAGGAGGCGGGAACACCGCCATAGATGTGGCTCGTTCTCTTCTGAGGTTGGGGGCAAACCCTCTCCTCCTTTACCGGAGGAGGAGGGAGGATATGCCCGCCCATCCGGGCGAGGTCGAGGAGGCCTTGGCCGAAGGGGTGAAGATGGAGTTCCTCCTTTCCCCCGTGGAATTCATAGGGGAGGGGCGGGTGAGGGAGGTGAGGCTTGTGCGGATGACCCCCGGGAAGCAGGACAGAGAAGGGCGCCGGGAGGTCCAGCCCGTTGAGGGTTCCGAGTTCTCCATTGAGGTGGACGGGGTGATCGTCGCCGTGGGGGAGGAGGCAGACTTCTCCCTTCTGCCTGAGGGGTTTACGGAGGAGGGAAAGGTCTTTTCAGGGGGGGACTTCACCTCCTCTACAAGGAGCGTGGCCCATGCCATCGGGGCAGGAAGAGAGGGGGCCCTGGCCATCCACAGATTCCTCTCCGGGGAGGAGGTGGCGGGTCCCTCGGTGAGGATCGAGGAGGAGGTCCCGTTTGAGGCGATAGAGTTGAGCTTCTTTTCCAAGGGGAGGAGGCCAGAAGCCCCCAGGCTGTCCCCTGAGGAGGCCTCCAGGGGATTTCAGGAGATCCAGGGAGGGATCACCGAGGAGGAGGCGATAAGGGAGGCACGAGAGCGGTGCTTCCATTGCGGGAGCTGCACCGGGTGCGATTTCTGCCTCCTGTCCTGCCCTGAAGGGGCGATAAGGAAAGTCGATGGGTCCTATCAGGTGGATGGGGAGCGGTGCACCCTCTGCCGCCTCTGCGCTGTGGCCTGTCCCCGGAGCGTCATCTCCATGCCCGTTGCAGAGGGGTGCGTGGGGTGCGGGTACTGCCTTTCGGAATTCGGCTGTCCCTCCCTCGTGATGAACGAGGGGAAGGTGGAGATAGACAGGATGACCTGTGTGGACTGCGGCGTATGCGTTTACGCCTGCCATCAGGGGGCGATAAGGGGATGAAACTACAGATAGTTATAGCCGGCGTCGGAGGTCAGGGGGTCCTCTTCACCTCGAGGGTCATCTACGAGATGGCCCACCGGAGGGGCGAGGCGGTCTTCGGCTCAGAGACCCACGGGATGAGCCAGAGGGGGGGATCAGTCCTCGCCCATTTGAAGATCGGCCGATTCTACAGTCCCCTGGTCAAAAGGGGAAGGGCCGATCTGCTCCTTGGTCTCGAGAGGGAGGAAGGGCTCAGGAACCTCTCCATGCTGAAGGAGGGTGGAGTGGCGGTAATAAATGCCCGGGAGTTGCCGCCTCTGGAAGGGGTGAAGGTGTACAGGGTGGATTCCGACAGGATCGCCTCAGAGCTCGATAATCCCCGGGTGGCAAATCTGGCTCTGCTCGGCTTCGCTATCTCTGCAGGAGCCCTTCCCTTCTCGGAAGGGGAACTGAAGGAGGTCGTTTCATCCCTGAGCCCTCCGGCCTTCAAGGAAGTCAACCTTAAGGCGATAGAGAGGGGGATATCGTCCTTCAGATGATGAATCCTTCACCTCCCCTGAAGGAAAGATGTTGCAAAAGGATGTGGGATCAAATAAAATACGGTTTGGTATTGAAGGAGGGGGATCTGAGTTCCCTCCTTAGATATTCCCTTTAGGAGGTGAGCCATGAGGTACAGAGGGAGGGGTTTTTTGTTGGTCTTTTCAGTCCTTATCGCTTCCCTTCTGGCCTTGGCCCCTGCTGCCTGGGCAGGGGGCAAGGTGATCAAGGTGGGGATCATCGACTGTTACAGTGGTCCGCCGGCGGTCTACGCCAAGGATGCCCTTAATGGCTTCAAGCTGGCCTTAAAAGAGATCAACAAGAAGGGGGTCCTGGGGCGGAAGATCGTCTTCACCACCCGTGACACCAAGTTCAAGGTGGACATCGGTCTGAGCATGGCGAAGGAGCTGATAATGAGGGAGAGGGTCGACCTGCTGGTCGGGACCATCTCGAGCTCCGTGGCCCTGGCGGTGTCGGACCTCGCCCGCAAGGAGAAGGTCCCCTTCATCGTCTGGATCTCCAAGAGCGAGAGGATCACCGGGGAGCTGGGTCACCGGTATGTCTTCTGCACCAGTGAGAATACGGCCATGGCGGGTAAGGCCATGGCGGTCGGCCTTTCCAAGAAGCCCTACGTCAAGTACTGGATCGCCGGTGACGACTACGAGTACGGCCACGCCATAGGCAGGGCCGCCTGGCGGAACCTGAAGAAGCTCAAGCCCGAGGTGAAGAAGGTGGGCGAGTCCTGGTGGAAGGTGGGCGAGCCCGACCTGATTCCTTACCTTACAGCCATCATGTCCGCCAAGCCCGACGCGGTGATCTTCTGCACCGGCGGCCGAAGCATGACCAACGTGCTCAAGGCCATAAAGGCCACAGGTATGGCCAAGAAGGTGGCCATCTGCATCCACACGGCCACCGATCACGCGTCTCTCAAGCCCCTGGGACCGGAGGCCCCCGAAGGGGTGATGGGCACCATGGACTACCATTTCTATTATCCCGACACCCCTGAGAACAGGGCCTTTGTGGAGGCCTTCAGGGCGGCCTACGGTGAACCCCCTGGATTCCCCGCCTTCCATGGCTGGAACACCGCCCATTTCATCGCCGCCGCCTACAGGAAGGCCGGGGAGGTGGATATCGAGAAGTTCATCGACGCCATGGAGGGTTTGAAAATCATGAGCCCGGTGGGGGAGATCGAGATGCGGGCGTGCGATCATCAGGTGGTGGAGCCCATGTTCCTCGGCGTGACCAAGAAATCTCCTAAATACAACTTCCTGATCTCATCGGACATCGTGACCCTTCCGGGTCCTGAGATCATGCCCTCCTGTGAAGAGATAATGGCCCTCAGGGCTAAGGTAAAGAAGTAGCAGGATGCTGAGGGGGGTGGGAACCAAGGTTCCCGCCCCCTTTCCCTTGTCCTGAACCTGGAGACGAAAGACGATGAGCCTTGATGCAGCATCCTTATGTACCCAGTTGCTGGTCGGCCTCAGCCGTTCGATGATCCTCTTCATCGTCTCGGCGGGCATGAGCTTCATCCTGGGGGTGCTACGGGTACCCAATGTGGCCCATGGATCGCTTTACATGATCGGGGCCTTCTCCGCCTTCAGCATCTATACCTATTTTGGAATGGGCTCCACAGGCTTCTGGTTCGCGTTGCTCCTGGCCCCTCTGGTGGTGGCCCTGGTGGGCTTCGTGGCCGAGAGGGTCCTCTTCTGCCACCTCTACGAGAGGGAACACCTGATGCTCCTGCTCTTCACCTTCGCCCTGATGCTGATTTTGGGGGACCTGGTAAAGATGGTCTGGGGGCCGGAGTACAGCTCCATCATGCCCCCTGGCGGACTCAAAGGTTCGGTCTCGATCTTTGGCTCGGCATTCCCAAAGTACAACCTCTTTCTCCTGGTGGTGGGTCCTTTGGTGGCGGTCTTCCTCTGGCTCTTCACCAACCGGACAAAAATGGGGAAGATCTGCCGCGCTGCGGCGGTGGATCGGGAGATGGTGGGGGCCCTGGGGATCAATGTGAGCTGGGTCTTTGCGGCGGCCTTCGTCCTGGGATGCTATCTCGCAGGGATTGGGGGGGCGCTGGTCGCCCCCACGGTAAGCATCACCCTGGGGATGGACCACGACATCATCATCGAAGCATTCCTCATAGTCACCATTGGCGGCCTCGGCAACATGTGGGGGGCCCTGGTGGGGTCGCTGATCTTCGGGGTGACCCAGGCCTTCGGCGTGCTCCTCTGGCCCCAGTTCGCCATCGTCTTCCCCTACGCAGCGGTGGTGACCGTGCTACTGCTGAAGCCCAGAGGGTTGCTCAAGTCAGTTTGGTAAGGAGTATCTGAGCCTTGCAGTGGAGAGGTAAATGGCAATGGCCTTCGGTGGCAGTAATCGTTGGGGTACTGCTCCTTTTGCCCTTTGTACTGCCCCGTTTTTACACCTACATCATTGCCCTGATCTTCGTGACGGCCCTCCTCGCCATGAGCCTGAACATCACCGTGGGTTACGGGGGAATGTTCCAGTTCCACCACGGGGTCTTTTACGGGGTGAGCGCCTACACCGTGGCCCTCATCCTCACCAAGACGAAGCTTCCGGCCTGGGTGGCCTTCGCGGCGGGCCCTGTGGCGGCGGCGATAACGGGACTTTTGATCGGTGGATTCTGCGTGAGGCTCACACGGCTCTACTTCGGGATGCTCCAGATATCGCTGGGGTCCCTGATCTGGGCCATCGTCTTCCGCTGGTACAGCTTCACAGGGGGGGATGACGGCATCCACGGGATCCCGATGCCGGACTTCATCTCCTCTTTGAAGAGCTCCTATTACTTCATCCTGGCGGTGCTCATCGTTTCCCTCTATCTGCTTTACCGCATCGTCAACTCCCCCTTTGGGCGTACCCTGCAGGCTATAAGGGATAACCCTGAGCGCTGTGAGGCGGTGGGGGTCAACGTGAGGCGTCATCAGTTGGCCGCCATCGTCATCGCCACCTTCTTCGCAGGGGTGGCAGGGGTGCTCTTCGTGGTACTGGAGGGCTCCGTCTTTCCCGACCTTCTTTTCTGGGTGCTGTCTCTTGAGATCTTCATCATGTGCCTGCTGGGGGGATGGTTCACCTTCGCGGGGCCCATCCTCGGGGCGGCCATCATCGTCTCCCTGAGGACCTTCGTCGGCATCTACACCGAGTACTGGACCCTCATCCTCGGAGTCATCCTGATCTTCCTCATCTTCTTCCTGCCTGAAGGGGTGATGGGATTCGTCTTGGAGAAACTCGGTCCAGGGAAGAGAGAACTGGCAAGGGGAGGCGAAGGGTAATGCTCAAGGTCGAGGCGGTGGAGAAATCCTTCGGTGATTTCAAGGCGGTGGACAGGGCGAACCTGGTGGTGGAGAGGGGAGAGATCGTGGCGGTGATCGGTCCCAATGGTGCGGGGAAGACCACGCTGTTCAACCTGATCACCGGGCAGCTTAAGCCCGACGGAGGGCGGATCGTCTTCAAGGGGGAGGATATTACGGGCCTCCCCCCCTATAAGATCTGCAAGAAGGGGATCGCCCGATCCTTCCAGATCGTGAACATCTTTCATCGTCTCACCGTCTTCGAGAACGTTCAAGTGGCGGTCCTCTCCCACAGGGGCAAGAGCTCCCGGTTGCTGGAGACGGCCCGCAGGATGGCCGTCAGGGAGACGATGGAGCTCCTTGAAGCGGTGGGCCTCGAGGACAAGGCCTCGGAGATCGCCGGCACCCTCTCTCACGGGGACCAGAAAGTATTGGAGATCGCCATCGCTCTTGGGAACGAGCCGGAGCTTCTGATCCTGGACGAGCCCACCGCGGGGATGTCGCCAGAGGAGACGGCCTCGACCATCGAGCTGATAAGGCGCCTCGCAGAGACCAGGGATCTGACCATCCTCTTCTGCGAACACGATATGGAGATAGTTTTCTCTATAGCCAACAGCATCATGGTCATGCACCAGGGGCGGACCCTGATCCAGGCCCCTCCAGGGGAGGTGCGGGCGAACAAAGAGGTTCAGGAGGCCTACCTGGGAGAAGAGTGATGCTCGAGGTGAATGGAATTCATACCTATTACGGGCTGAGCCACATACTTTTCGGTGTGTCGCTTAAAGTGGAGCGGGGGGAGGTGGTCTGTCTCTTAGGGAGGAACGGGGCGGGGAAGACCACCACCATGAAGAGCATCGCGGGGCTGGTGCCGCCCCGTGAGGGGCGGATCATCTTCAAGGGGGAGGAGATAACGGGGCTTGAGCCCTACCGGATAGCCCGGAAGGGGATAGGCTATGTGCCTGATGACCGGCGGATCTTCGCTGACCTAACGGTGGAGGAGAACCTGGAGATAGCCGAGCGCCGAAGGGACGGCGATGGATGGAGCAGGGAAAGGGTCTATGAACTCTTTCCGGCCCTGAAGGAGATCAGGGACCGGAGGGGAGGATGCCTGAGTGGGGGCGAGCAGAAGATGCTGGCCATCGCCAGGGCCCTCATGACAAATCCGGAGCTGTTGTTGCTTGATGAACCTATGGAGGGGCTGGCCCCAGTCTTGGTGCAAGCCCTGGAGGAACAGATCCTGAGGCTGAAGGAAGCGGGGCTGACTGTCCTTCTGGCCGAGCAGAACGTGAGATCGGCCTTGAGGATCAGCGATCGTGGATACATCATCGATAACGGACAGATCCGCTACCACGGGACCATCCAGGACCTGAGGGAGAACGAGGAGGTGAGAAAGAAGTATCTCCTCGTCTGAAAGGAGGCTGGGGGATGTCCGTCGTCAGGATAGACATGATCGAAGGCAGGACTGTGGAGCAGAAACGGAAGATCGCGCAGGAGATAACCGATACCCTGGTGCGGGTGGCCGGGGTGAAGGCCGAGGACGTTCGGATAATCATAGTAGATCATCCGAGGGAAAACCTCGCTACCGCAGGACAGCTGCTGAGCGAAAGGGAATAAAAAAGGGCCTCTCTGGGCCCGTAAAGGGAGCGCAAAGGGGAGGCTTCTGTTAGCTTTTTTTGGAGGTCTTCGTCATGAAGGGGGTCACCTGCTGTTTTAACCCTTCCTTCTCCCCGCACTTGGGGCAGCGGTAATCCTTTGTCTCATATTCCTTAAGGCTTAAGGTAAGGGAGAACTCCTCCTTGCATTTGGGACAGTAGAACTCATAGGTGGGCATCTACCATCACCTCCTTTATCCTAAATTATCCTGTAAAGCTCGGAATGGAAGCTCTCCGGGTCCTTCCCTTCCCTGTCGCGGAAGAAGAGGGTCCTCATGTAGTTGAGGGCCCCCACGTAGAACTCGAAGCGAGAGGAGAGCTCTTGGAAGAGGTCAGCCCCTGGGCGGAAGAGGGCGTGGTCGATCTGACTCACCGACCAATAAGCCCGCGCCCCCTCATGGAGGTAATAGGAGGTGAGGGAGAGGCGATTCACGTACTCCCGGAACATCCCGGTCATGAAGAGGACATAATCTCCCACATGCTTCCTTATCTCCCTCTCCCGCAGGATACTTCCTCCCTTAAGGGCCACCTCGTTGGCCTCAAGGAGCATCTCCACGATGGTGAAGAGCCGTTCCCCTTTCTGGTTCCTTATCCGGTAAAGGTTCTCCGTGGAGGCAAAGAAGGTGAGGAGATCGGAGATGTACTCTATGACCTTCCTGTTGCGGATATTAAGGTCCCAGAAACTCCTGCGAGTGGCCCAGTCGAAGAACTCCTTAAGCTTCTGTAGCTTCTGGGTGGACCTCCTGACCTCCATCTCGGTTCCACCCGCCTTTCTAACTTAAATTATATCATCCCCCCGGGAAGGTGCAACTTTATCCCTTCGCCTGAAATATGTAAGCCTCGATGAAGGGGTCCAGATCTCCGTCCAGGACCCTCTCCGCATCCCCCCTCTCGAGGCCTGTGCGGTGGTCCTTCACCAACTTGTAGGGATGGAGGATGTAGGAGCGGATCTGGCTCCCCCAGGCGATCTCCTTCTGGCTTTTGTAGATCTCCTCCATCTTCTGGGCCCTCTTCTGCATCTCCAGCTCATAGAGTCGAGCCTTGAGCACCTTGAGGGCCATCGCCTTGTTCTTGTGCTGGGAGCGCTCGCTCTGACACTGAACCACGATCCCGGTGGGGAGATGGGTGATGCGGACTGCCGAGTCGGTCTTGTTCACGTGCTGTCCCCCAGGACCTGAGGCCCTGAAGGTGTCAATCCTCAAGTCTGACTCCTTGATCTCTATTTGAACCTCTTCCGGCGTTTCAGGAAATACCGCCACTGAGGCAAAAGAGGTATGGCGCCTCCTTCCCGTATCGAAGGGGGAGATCCTCACCAGGCGATGGACCCCTGCCTCCGCCTTAAGGTATCCGTAAGCATAATCTCCCTCCACCAGGAAGGTGACGTTCTTTATCCCCGCCTCCTCCCCGGGCAAGATATCCACCACATCGGTACGGTAACCCTTTCGCTCCGCCCACCTCAGGTACATCCTCAGGAGCATCTCGGCCCAGTCCTGGGCCTCGGTGCCCCCTGCCCCGGCGTTTATGCTCACGAAGGCGTTGGAGGGGTCGTTCTCCTTATCGAAGAGTTCCTGAATCTCCAGCTCCCTTATCCCCTTTTCCACCCTTTGGAGACTCTGGGCGGCTTCCTCCCCCTCCCCCTCATCCTCCTCCTCGGCTATCTCTATGAGGATCTCCACCTCCTCCAGCTCCTGCTGGAGGTGATCCCACCTCTCGAGCACTTTCTCCATGCTTCCCTTTTCCTTGAGGAGGGAACGGGCTTTCTGGGGGTCCTGCCAGAAAGAGGGAAGGGCTTCCTTCTTCTCTATCTCCTCTTTACGCTTCCTCTTTCCCTCTACGTCAAAGACGCCCTCCCAGCAGGGATAGACGCTCTCTGAGGGCTGCAAGCCTTTCCTTCAGTTCCTCCATCGCTACACCTCCGTGGCCTCAACCACAATATAATCATCTTCCCCCTTCTTCACCAGTTCCTCCTTCGCCCTCTTCCCCAGCTTCATCCCGATCTCCAGGGCCTTCACGTTCAGCTCTTCCGTCCCTTTGGGGATGCGATCAAGGACCGCCTTCTTCAGGTTCTCCTCCTTCACCAACCCCGTGATCTCACATATCGCTCCCAGGGCGATGATATTGGCCACGATCTCCCTGCCCAGCTTTTCCCTGGCTATTCTGGTGAAGGGGATCTTTATGGCCCTGGGGATGGTGACCTGGTGGCAATAGGTGGAGTCCACCACCACGATCCCCCCCTCCTTCAAATCCCTGGAGTAGAGGTCGAGGGACTGCTGATTCATGGCCAAAAGGAGGTCAAGCTTCATTGGCTTCGGGTAATCTATCTCCCCGTCGCTTATCACTACCTCGGAACGGCTCGCCCCACCCCTTGCCTCAGGGCCGTAGCTCTGGGTCTGGACCACGTTCTTTCCCTCATAGAGCCCCACTGCCTCCGCCAGGATGATCCCTATCAGGATCAGCCCCTGGCCCCCGAAGCCGCTGAGCCTCACCTCATATCTATCCACCATCACCCCTCCCCTGAGCTATGGCGATCACCTTCTCGTACTCCTCTTGATAGATGGGAAGCTCCCTGTCCACGAGGACCCCGATCACGAACTTCCCCTCCAGCTCCTCGGGCGGAAGCCTTTTCGCCCGCTCCACTGTGACGGCGTTCTCCTTCTGCCACTTCATCATCTGGACCGCATCGCCCAGCCGGTTTATCCTCCCGTACTGAACAGGGCAGGGACTCATCACCTCCACCACCCCAAACCCCTGCTTCTTGATCGCCTTCTCTATCAGGGAATCGAGCATCCGGGCGTGATAGACCGTTCCTCTCCCCACGAAGACCGCCCCGGCGGTGACCGCCAGCTCCGCTATCCTGAAGGCGTGCTCTATGTTCTTGTAAGGAGAGGTGGTCGCCCTCATCCCGTAAGGGGTAGTGGGGGAGAACTGCCCTCCGGTCATCCCGTAGATGTGATTGTTGATGATGATGGCGGTGAGGTCCACGTTTCTGCGGGCGGCGTGGATAAAGTGGTTCCCTCCTATGGCGAGGGCATCCCCATCGCCCATCACTACTATCACCTTGAGGTTGGGCTTCACCAGCTTTATCCCCGTGGCGAAGGCGAGGGCGCGACCGTGAGTGGTGTGCAGGGTGTTGAAGTCGACGTACGCGGGCATCCTCCCCGAGCAGCCTATGCCGGACACGAGGACTATCTCGTCCTTGCTCAGCCCGAGCCGATCTATCGCCCTTATCAGGGCACCGAGCACGATCCCTATGCCGCAGCCCGGACACCAGACATGGGGAAACTTCTTGTCGTGCCGGAGATATTTGTGGATGAGCTTGGTGACCTCCTTCATCCGAGCACCTCCTTTATCTTTTCGAGGATCTCTTGGGGAGTGATCAGCGTGACGTCCAACTTGTTGAGGGTCACTACTCTGGCCCGCCCTTGATTCACCCTCTTCACCTCCCGGGATATCTGTCCCATGTTCATCTCCGGCACCAGGAGGACCCGGGCGCTGGAAGCCACCCTCTCCACGGCCGGTTTCTCGAAGGGCCATATGGTGAGGAGCTTGAGGAGCCCCGCTCGGATCCCCTCCCTTCGAGCCTCTAAGACCGCCCTCTTGGCCGAGCGAGCTACAGAGCCATAGGCGATCACCACCACCTCCGCATCCTCCACCTGGAAGGCCTCGGAGGAATGGATGTCGGCGAAGTTTCGGCTTATCTTTCTGAAGAGCCTCTCGAAGAAAGGCCCTATCTCGTCGGGCCTCGAGGTGGGGAACCCCCTTATGTCGTGGATCAGGCCCGTCACATGATAGCGGTACCCTTCCCCAAAGGGGGCCATGGGAGGAACCCCTGAGGGGGTGTTCTCGTAGGGGATGTACCATTCAGGGGGCATGGTGGGACGGGGACGGTTGACGATCTCGATCTCCTCTGGGGGGGGGATGCGGATCTTCTCCCTCATGTGGCCCACCACCTCATCCAGCAGCAGGATCACCGGGGTCCGGTACTTCTCCGAGAGATTGCAGGCCCGGACCGTTAGGTGAAAGCATTCGGCCACCGAAGAGGCGCAGAGGACGATGATGGGATGATCCCCGTGGGTCCCCCAGCGAGCCTGCATTACGTCCCCCTGGGAGGGGGAGGTGGGTAAACCGGTGGAGGGGCCGCCCCTCATCACGTCCACCACCACGCAGGGGACCTCGGCCACACAGGCAAACCCCAGGTTCTCCTGCATGAGGGAGAATCCAGGACCTGAGGTGGCGGTCATCGCCTTGGCCCCTGCCAGGGATGCCCCGATCACCGCGGCGATGCTGGCGATCTCGTCCTCCATCTGGATGAAGACGCCCCCGAGCTGGGGAAGGCGCCTGGCCATCGCCTCGGCGATCTCCGTGGATGGGGTTATCGGGTAGCCGGCGTAAAACCTGCAGCCCGCAGCCAGGGCCCCTTCCACCACCGCCTCGTTTCCCTGAAGGAGAACCTCCCCTTCCATCTATCTATTCCTCCAGCACGCTTATGGCGAAGTCAGGGCAGCGCAACTCGCACCACATGCACCCCTCACACTCATCGATCCTCACCGGCACGGGATAGCCCATCTCGTCCTTCTCCAGCACCCCCTGGGGACAGAAGGCAACGCATATCCCACACCTCTTGCACCAGGCCTGGAAGACGTCGATCCTATATCTCCTCTGCCGCCCTTTCCCCTTTTTCTTCCCTTCTCCTTTCCTCTCTTCCTCGTTCATGGCCTTAACTTTATCATAGAGACTTCTATGAGGACAAGGGCAAGGGGAGATAGAGTTTTCATCCTAAAGGATCAACCAGGGCCTGGGGAGAAAGATCCGCTCGTAGAGCTGGAAGGCATATCGATCGGTCATCCCAGCGAGGAAGTCACATACGCACCTCTCCAGCCCGTCATAGAGCTCCTCCTTCCCCAGCTCCCTGAGGAAGAGGTCCACGTCGGTGGTGAACTTTTCGTAAAGCTCAACGAGGATCTTTGAGGCCTTGACGAAGTCCCGATGGACCACCTCAGCCTCATAGACCCTCTCGTAAAGGAAGTCCCTGAGCGAAGAGGTGGCCTCGAGGACCTCCTGACTCATCCTCACTTCCCCCTTGCCTTCCTCAAAGGCCTCCAGCGTCCTGTACACCACGTCCTTCACCATCCGGTCTATCCTCTCCCCATGGGTCCTCCCCAAAGTTTCCTGACACTGGGACGGTATCTCCTCCGGGAAGAGGACCCCAGCCCGGATGGCATCGTCGATGTCGTGATTTACGTAGGCGATCACATCGGCCACCCTCACCACCACCGCCTCCAAGGTCAGGGGGACCTCCTCGGGGCGCCGGGGGAGGATGTCCCCTCTGCCCTTGGAGTGCTTCACTATCCCGTCCCTCACCTCATGGGTCAGGTTGAGTCCCCTCCCGTCCCTTTCCAGCAGGTCCACCACCCTCAAGCTCTGGGTGGTGTGGGAGAACCCCCCGGGGGAGATCTGGTCCAGGACCTCCTCCCCTGCGTGTCCAAAGGGGGTGTGTCCCAGGTCATGGGCCAGGGCGATCGCCTCGGTCAGATCCTCATTTAGCCTGAGGGCCTTGGCCATGGTGCGGGCGATCTGGGCCACCTCTAAGGTATGGGTGAGGCGGGTCCGGTAGTGATCGCCGCTCGGGGAGAGGAAGACCTGGGTCTTGTGTTTCAAGCGCCGGAAGGCCTTGGAGTGGATGATCCGGTCCCGGTCCCGCTGATAAGGGGGCCTGAGGTCACATTCCTCTTCAGGTCTTGGCCTCCCCCGGGTCTTTGAGTTGAGCTGGGCAAAGGGAGAAAGGATCTTCTCCTCCAGCTCCTCAAGCTCCAGGCGTAAAGGACGCTCGCCCATTATCCCGAGAAGATCTCCAAGAGGTCCGAATCCTTGTAGCTCTCGAAGTCAGGGATCTCCTCCCTGAGGAATGCCCTGATCTTCTTCAGTATCTCCCCCTCGATCTGCCTCACCCTCTCAGGGGAAATCCCGTACTTCTCCCCCAGCTCCCGTAGGGTGAGGGGGCGCTCGGAAAGCATCCTGTTCTCGAAGATATCCCTTTCCCTCCCCTGAAGGGTCTGGCGGAACTCCTCTATCTTCTCGAGCAGTAGTTTCCTCGCTTCTTCCTTTCCCACCTGATCCTCCAGGGAGGACTCAGTCGCGGGCAGAAGATCGCCCACCGTCTCCCGGGAATCCTCTCCCAGACGGGTGTCCAGGGATATCTCGCTCTCCTCCATCCGCTGGGTCATGGAGACCACGTCTTCCTCCCTCACGTTGAGGCTTTCGGCTATCAGCTTCGGTGTGGGATCGAAGCCCATCTGCTCGAGCCTCTGGCGCTCCTTCTTCAGATCGTAGAAAAGCTTCCTCTGGGCCTGGGTTGTCCCAATCTTGACCAGGCGCCAGTTGTCCATGATGTACTTCAGGATATAGGCCCTGATCCAGAAGGAGGCATAGGAGGTGAAGCGGATGCCGCGGAAGGGATCAAACTTCTGCAGCGCCTGCATGAGGCCGACGTTCCCCTCCTGGATCAGGTCAAGGAGGTTGGTCGTCCAGTAACGATGGTACTCAAGGGCTATCTTCACCACCAGTCTCAGGTTAGAGATGATCAGGCGGAAGGCCGCCTCCTTATCGCCGTATTTCTTGTACCTTATGGCCAGCTCCCTCTCCTCTTCCTCGCTCAGGATGGGCAGGTTTCTTATTTCCTGAAGGTACCTCTGGAGAGGATCATAAGGGGCGAGTTCCTCCTTCTCAGGAGCCAAGACCGGCAGTGAGACCTTCTCCTCCCTGGATGTCTCGACTTTGCTTTTCCTTCTCCCCTTCACTCCACTTCCATGTTAATCCCCGGCCTTGGGAATTACAAGACTTGAAAGGGGGCAAAAGGTGATTAGTTTTGCAGTGGAAGAAAAAAGAAAGAAAGGGGGGATGAAAATGGCGCTGGTACCTTGGAGGCCTTTGGCGGAGATAGATTCCCTGAGGAGGGAGATGGACAGGCTCTGGGAGAGGTTCTTCGGTGAGAGGCCTGTGGAGTGGCTGGGCGGTGAATGGGTTCCTCCTCTCGATGTGTCCGAGACGAAGAACGACCTGATCGTGAAGGCCGAACTCCCCGGGATAGATCCCAAAGAGGTGGAGGTCACCATTGCCAACGGTGTCCTCACCATAAAGGGCGAGAAGAAGCAGGAGAAGGAGGAGAAGGGCGAGAACTACCACCTGATGGAGAGGTCCTACGGGGCCTTCAGCCGCTCCATCAGGCTTCCATCCGACGTGGACGAGGGGAAGATAAAGGCCACTTACAAGGACGGAATCCTGAAGGTGGTGCTTCCCAAGAGCGAGAAGGCGAAGGAGAAGACGGTAAAGATCGAGGTCCAGTAAGGGAGCCCATCTCCCTCAGTGAGGCGCCCTCGAGGGGCGCTTTTTTATTTCAGCTTTTCGACCTCGGAGCGATGTCCCAGGATGATGAGCAGATCGCTGTCCTTTATGACGAAGTCAGCAGGGGGATTTATCACCATCCTCTCAGGAACGATCTCCCTTATGGCTATGACGTTTATGCCGAAGCGGGTTCTCAACCTCAGCTCGGAAAGGGTCTTGCCAACGAACTCCTTCGGGGGCGCCCATTCAGCGATGGAGTAATCGGGAGAGAGGGGGAGATAGTCGAGGACGTTGGGGGATATGAGCCCCTTTGCCACTTTTATGGCCGTGTCCTTCTCCGGGAAGACGATCTCTGAGGCCCCTACCTTCTCCAGGACCCGGCGGTGATCCTCGTTCATGATCTTTACTATGACCTTTTTCACCTTCAGCTCCCGAAGGAAGAGGGTTACGAGGACCGCCGCCCCCAAATCCTCCCCCAGGTTGACCACCACCGCGTCCATCTCCCCCAATCCCAGCTGCTCCAGGACCTTCTTGTTGGTGGCATCGGCCACCACCCCCTGGGTGGTGTAGTTCTGCAGGGCCTGGACCCTCTCCTTCTCCTTGTCTATGGCCAGGACTTCGTGGCCGGCCTCAAAGAGGGTTCGGGCTACCGTGTGTCCGAAGTTCCCCAATCCTATCACCGCAAACTTGCCCATCCCTAACCTCCCTTTATCCCACCATTATCTTCTCTTCCATGTAGTGGAACTCCGCCTCGGCACCCCTGCGGGCCAGGGCGCAGGCAAGGGTGAGAGGCCCCAACCTCCCGGTGAACATGGTGACGATAAAGAGGGCCTTCCCCGCCACCGAGAGATGGGGGACCACACCCGTGGAGAGCCCCACTGTGCCAAAGGCAGAGACCAGGTCAAAGAGCGACCGGAGGAACACCTCATCCCCTAAGGTAGCGGTGAGGTTCCTCTCCTCAAGGAGCAGGAGGGCGATGAGAGAAAAGACGATGAAGGTCATCGCCGCCAGCAGGATGGAAATGGAGCGAGCCACCGTCTCCCGGGGCAGGGCCCTTTTGAACAAGACGGCTTCCTCCCTCCCCCGAAGGCGACCAAAGGCCAAAGCGAAGAGCAGGGCCAGGTTAGTGGTCTTCACCCCGCCGCCGCAGGACCCAGGGGAGGCCCCGATGAACATGAGCAGTATGAGGAAGAAGAGGGTGGAGGGGTGCAGGGACGCTATCTCCACTGTGCTGAACCCCGCCGTCCTGGCCGTCACCGATTGGAAGAAGGGGACCAGGATCCTCTCCTTCCACGTCATCCCCTGCAAGAGGTACCTTATCTCGGTAAGGAAGAAGAGCAGCGCTCCAGCCACGATGAGAGCTGCCGAGGTGACGATGACCACCTTGGTGTGCAGGGAGAGCCTGCGGGGCCTGAGCCCCTTATTGCGGACCTCCTGAAGCACCACAAAACCGATCCCCCCGCTCACGATAAGGGCCGCAAAGATGAGGTTTGTGGCCATATCTCCCCGAAACCTGGCGAGGGAGTCGCTGAAGGGGGAGAAGCCAGCGTTGCAGAAGGCCGAGATGGTGTGAAAGAGGGAGAGGAAGGCGGCCTCTTTCGGGGGGAAGCCGTGGATCCACCTCAGAAAGAGGGCCCCTGCCCCCAGCGACTCTATGACCACCGTGTAGATGAAGACCGCCTTTACCACCCTGAAGACGTCCTTCACTGGGGTGTAGGCGAAGGTCTCCTCTATCGCCATCTTCTCCCGCAGGGGCACATCCCATCCCAGGAGGCGATAGAAAAAGACCGAAAAGGTAACGATTCCAAGCCCTCCCACCTGAATCAGCAGAAGGACTATGAGCTGTCCCCAGAAAGTAAAGTATTTGCCGGTGTCAACGACTACGAGCCCTGTCACGCATACAGCGGAGGTCGAGGTGAAGAGGGCATCGATGGGGCTGATGTATCCCCTCTTTGTGGCAAAGGGGAACATCAAAAGGAGGGTGCCTACCAGAATCATAAGGAGGAAGCTGCCCACCATTAACCTCTCGGGGGAGATGAAAAAGGTGATCCTCCGCTGTCCCATCCCTTCCTCAGTGAACCAAGAGGGTTTTATACCATGCCATGAGCTCTTTCCCAAAGAAGATGTAGCAGACGGCCCCCAGAGAGAGGAACGGGCCGAAGGGGATGGCGTACTTTGAGTCCGCTCCTTTCGCCCTCATCAGGATCAGCCCCACGATGGAACCAAAGAGGGAGCCGCTGAAAATGGAAAAGATCACCCCCTTCCAGCCCAGGAAGCACCCCACCATGGCCATCAATTTTATGTCTCCGCCTCCCATCCCCTCCCTCTTGGTAAGGAGGTGATGCCCCTCGGCCACCACCCAGAGAGTCCCCCCTCCCACTAAGGCCCCTCCCAAGGCCTCCTTGGGTCCATGCAAGAGATGGAGGAAGGAAAGGGCCAGACCGACCGCGAGTCCCCCCAAGCTTATCTCGTCGGGAATTATCATGTGATCCAGGTCTATGAAGCTCACGACGATCAGGGAGCAGAGAAGGGCAAAATATATGAGAGCCTGAGGCGAGAGTCCGAATTTGATCGCCGCGGCCACCGCTCCCGCTCCCCCCATCGCCTCCACCAAGGGATAGCGGGGGGAGACCCTCCCTCCGCAGCTCCTGCACCTGCCCCTCAGGATCAGATAGCTGAGGATGGGGACGTTATCGTAAAAGGCGATGGGGCTGCGGCAGTGGGGGCAGTGGCTCCCTGGGCGGATGATGGATTCCCCCCGCGGCAGGCGGTATATGCAGACGTTGAGGAAGCTGCCCACCACCGATCCGAAGGCAAAGGAGAAGAGGAGGTACAGCTCATCCATGACCTGCCTCCTTGAGCAACCGTAAGTACAGCTCCTGCTGCCTCCGCAGCATCTCCCTTTCGTCAAACTCCTCTACCATCCCCCGGGCCTCCCTTCCCATCCGTTTCGCCACCTGGGGGTTTTCCAGGAGGTAGAGGACCCGGGAGGCCATCTCCTCCACCTCGTGGGGGCGGGTCAAGAAACCGCTCACCCCGTGAACGACCGCCTCAGGGGTGCCGTCCACCGCCGTGGCCACCACCGGCACCCCTGAGGCCATGGCCTGAGGGATCACCCGGGGGAGCCCCTCCCACAGGGAGGTGAGGACGAGGACGTCCGAGGAGGCGAGGATCTCGGCCACATCCCACCTCCATCCCAGAAGGTGGAAGTGAGCAGAGATCCCCGCCCTCCTCACGGCCTCAAGCACCTTGGGACGCAGCACCCCATCCCCTACCAGGAGAAAGTTCGCCTCCTTCCTGCTGAGCACCCTCCTTGCCACCTCCACGAAGTCCAGGGGGGCCTTCTGGGGCTTAAGGCAGGCGATCATCACCACCACCGGGAGGTCCTCCTTAAGGCCCAGTTCCCTCCTTTTGGCCTGCCGATCGACCTTGCAAGATGAGAAGAGTTCCAGGTCGATCCCGCTCCTTATCATCGTAGCTCGCCCCCGCGGGAATATCCCCAGGGATACCCCCTTCTCGAGGTTCGCCCAGCTTACCGGGACGAAGTGGTGGGTAATTCGGCCCGTGAGCTTCTCTAAGGCGATCAGGAAGCGGCGAAAGGGGAGAGGTTGATAGTCGTTAAAGCCGAAGCCGTGGATCGAGTGGATGATGATCTCCGCCCCTGCCAGATAACCCGCCCACCTTCCCACCACCCCCGCCTTGGAAGAATGGGTGTGGACGATGAGGGGGAGCTCGTCGGAGGCCTTTATCCCCTTCAATATCTTCCTTATCTTGAGGAGGGCCCTGAGGTCCTTCAGGGGATTTATCTCCCTTATGAGCTCAGGGATAAAGTAGACCTTTACCCCCCTCATCCCCTTCGCCTCAGGGACGAGGGGGCCTTCAGTGCCGGTGATCAGATAGGGGCGGAAAAGTTCCCGATCGAGGTGGCTCACGGTGTAGAGGGTGTTCTGCTGCGCACCCCCGAGCTCCAGCTTCGTTATGATGTGGACCACCTTCGCCCTCATCCTGCAAGTTCCCTCGCCAAGGCCCTTCCCTCCCGAAGGGCGTCCTCCATGGTGGAGTACTCCCACCGGGCATATCGGCCTAGGGGATATATCCCGTGTTTACGGAGAAACGCCATTATTCTGGACAGGTTCTCCCCCCTCCATCGGTCGAAAAAGACGTAGGCATGCCTTATCTCCGAGAACCTCATGACCACTACCCTCTCTCCCTCTTCAAGGAGCCCTGATCGGCGAAGGCCCCTGAGGCAGCCATCCTTAAAGGACTCCCTGTCGAGAGATTCATCGGGGAGGTGGGCCACCTCGACGGTCATAGACCTCATCCCCTGGGGAGCCATGGAAGGAGAGAGGGAGGAGGGGAATCCCACCCTGTAGAAGGGGTACTCGGGCTCGGGGAAATATATCCAGTGATAGGGGAAGTTGACCTTCCCCTCTATCCCCAGATGGAGGGCCGTAACAGAGACGTATCTGAGTCTCCTTAACCATTCCTCCCCCTCCTCGGGGAGGTCCTCGATCCGCCTTAGGAGCTCCACCAGGGGGAGGGTGGCGATAAGCCGATCATACCGGATTATTTCCCCATCGGAGAAAACAGCCTCTTTGGGAGCGATCCTGAGGGCCACCAGTTCCTTTCCCAGAAGGAGGTTCTTTATCCCCTTGCCCAGTGCCTCGGAGAAGGCCCCTATTCCCCCTGAGGAAGGGTAGAGGAACCGATGGTGGTAACCGTAGTTCCTATTCGGGGGGGCCTTTGCCCCTTCCTCTACCTGAGAGGGGTCAGGTATGGGGATGAACCTCTCCGCCCATTCCGGGGCCATCTCCTCCAGGGGGTAGAGCCAGAGCTTCCTGTTGTAGGGGAGGAAGAAGTGATGGGCCATCCCTTCCCCGAAGTTCCCCTTCACCCAGGAGACGAACCCCTCACCTTTCGCCTCCCTCCTTCTGTAACCCTCGAGACATTCCCTCTTAAGGGATGGGGGAAGGGCCCAGAGGTTGGCCTGGAAGGGGTAGGGGATGAGGGTCCTGTCCAGGTGGATGGCCGCCCTGCGGTGGTGAAGCCTCCAGTCCGGGAGGATCTCCTTAACCCACCCCTCCATCGAGGGGTCCCTCAGGTGAAGCAGGTGTCCGGTGTAATCGAAGGTGAAGCCTTCCACCCTGATGGATCGGCAAAGCCCTCCCACTTCCCTTTCCTTCTCCACCAGGAGGACGTCATCCTCCCTTGCGTGAAGGGAGAAGCTCATTCCGGAAAGGCCCGCTCCTACCACCAGGATCATCTCCCCTCCATCCGATCGATTATGAGGATGCCCCAGATCGCGAGGATGAGGAGGAGCAGAGATATCACGAGGACCGCCCTCCATGACCCCATCTCCATCATCCCTATCCCCAGCCCGGCGAGTCCCCCTCCCACTCCATAGCTCAGAAGGGCCACCTTTCGGGGCGAAAGGCCCAACCCCTGAAGCTTTATGGCAAAATGGTCAGGGCTCCCCCTGAAGGGGGAGATCCCCTTCTTGAGCCTGCTGTATATGACCAGCAGCGTGTCGAATATGGGGACTCCCAGGACGACCGCGGGGGCGAGGAACCCGAGGGGGTTCTTCCAGCTGTAACTCCCCACCACGGCTAACCCTCCCAGGAGGAAGCCGATGAACATGCTTCCAGCATCCCCGAGGAAGATCTTCGCCGGGGCGAAGTTGTAGCGCATAAAGCCCCAGAGACTTCCCCCCAGGGCCACGGCCATGGTGGCGACCTCTATCCTGCCATTCAGGGTGGACACGATGGCAAACCCTATGGCAGCGATCCCCCCTACCCCTGCAGCCAGGCCGTCCATCACATCCAGGATGTTGAAGGCATTGGTTATGGCCAGGAGCCAGAGGAAGGTGAGGGATAGGTTGGCCCAGGGGGGGAGGAAGACGAGCTTTATATATACCCCCGCCCTTGCGAGCACAAATATCGCAAAGGTCTGGGCAGCGAGCTTCACCGCAGGGGGGAGGGAACCCAGGTCATCGAGCAGGCCAACCAGTAGCAGGATAGTCCCTGAGAGGGTGAGGCCGAGGGCCTCCTCCGTGAAGGGAAAGGAGAAGCTCACGGTGAGCAGAAAGGAGAAGTAGACCGCCACCCCTCCCAAATAGGGGACCGGCTGGGGATGGCGCTTGAGCCTTCCGTCGGGCCGATCCAGGATGCCAAAGCGCAGGGCCCCCCTCCTCATGATGGGGGTGAAGTAGAGGGAAAGGAGGAAGGCAAGGGAAAAGGTGAGAATGTGATAAAGGATCAGGCCCATCCCTCAGTTTGACACCTCCCCTGAGATGGGATAGGTTAAGGGACAGAGATGGTTTGGTGGCACGGGCTTCTCACCCCAGAGGCGGGGACGAAGAGGCTTCCCTTCTCCGAGGGGGAGATGGTGATCCTCCTCGATCCCGAGGACGATAAGGAGTTCTGTTACCGGCTGAAGAGGGGCGTGCAGGTGAACCTCCACAAGGGGAGGATCCTCCTCGACGATATCGTCGGCAAGGAGGACGGATCGGTGATCCGCACCTCTCTGGGAGCCCCCTTCGTGGTCTTCCGCCCTACCCTCCGCCAGTTCATCATGCACATGAGGAGGGATACCCAGATAATCTACCCGAAGGACCTCTCGATAATCCTCTTTTATGCCGACATCTACCCCGGCTCGACGGTCCTGGAGGCGGGGATCGGTTCCGGTGCCCTCACCCTCGCCCTGCTGAGGGCCGTGGGGGAGAGGGGAAAGGTGATTTCCTATGAGGTGAGGGAGGAATTCGTGAAGAGGGCGAAGAGGAACGTGGAGCTCTACATGGGCCCTCCTCCTAACCACGTCATCAAGCTGAAGGACGTCTACGAGGGAATAGAGGAGGGGGATCTCGATCGGATCATCCTCGACGTGCCTGAGCCCTGGAAGGTGGTGGAGCATGCCGCTCGAAGTCTGCGCCAGGGGGGGCTTATGCTCAGCTACCTCCCCACCGTGCTTCAGGTCAACTCCCTGGTGGAGACCCTGCGGGGGAATCCCTTCTTCTATTCCATCGAGATCCTCGAGGTACTCCTGAGAAACTGGAACGTGGAGGGTCTGAGCGTGCGGCCTTATCATCGGATGGTCGGGCACACCGGATTCATCGTCCTGGCCAGAAAGGGGGAGGGGGATCATGGGACCCAGAGATAAGCGAGCTGTGGGAACCTCTCCAAGATCTCCCTCTTCCAGATCCTGACCGCCCCTTCAATCAGATAGTCCAGGACTCTGTATCTCTTCCTGCCGTAAACCAGATGGGGCTTTCCCTTTATCCCTGCCAGCTCTGCAGCCCAGCTTACCGCATCCTCGAAAGACCCCAGCCGATCGACCAGCCCGAGCTCCAGGGCCTGCTCCCCTGAGAATATCCTCCCGTCGGCAATCTCCTCCACCTTCTTGAGGGGCAGCCCCCTTCCTTCCGCCACCGCCTTGACGAACTGCTGGTGGACGTTGTCTATTACCTCCTGCAGCAGGGCCTTCTCCTGTTTGGTCATCTCCCTGAAGGGTGAGCCGATGTCCTTATGGGGGGCGCTCTTTATCACGTATCCCCTAAGGCCTATCTTCCTCAGCAGCTCCTCCACGTTGGTGAACTGCATCACCACGCCTATACTGCCCGTGATGGTTCCGGGATTTGCCACTATCTTGTGAGCTGCCGAGGCGATGTAATAACCCCCAGAGGCGGCCACGTTGCCCATGGAGGCGATCACCTTCTTGAACTTCCTCGTCTTCATCACCTCCCGGTATATCTCCTGGGAGGCCCCCACCGAACCGCCAGGGGAGTCGATCCGCAGGACTATCGCCTTTATCCCCTTATCCTCCCTGAAGGTCTTGATCCAGTGGATCGTCTCTTTGGGATCGGTGATCACTCCCATTATCTCCACCACCCCTATCTTGTCCCCAAAAGCCAGAGGAGGGGGTTCGCGGCGGAAGAGATAGCTTATCAGGACGATGGACCCGATGAAGACGATCAGGATCACCCCCAGGATCAAAAGGCCAACCAAGATGGGTTGCCTCTTCATCTTGTGACCTCCTCGTAAAACTCTGCCTCTATCACCTTCCCCAGCCTCCCCTTCACCTTGAGGGAGGACCCGTTGATCTTAAGGGAGCTCAGGACCCTCTCCAGCTCCCCCTTCGGGCCGGAGAAGGTTACCCTGAAGACGAACCTTCCCCTCTCCGCCTGCTGCAGTTGTATATCTTGCACCTTCTCGCCTTTCTGCAATTCCCTTTCCAGCTTCATCAGATCCTCATATTTCCTTATCCCGACCAGGACAAGGGAATAGTCCTTTGCCCTTTCCTCCTTAACCAGCCCCAAGGCCTGAAGGGCCTCCCTCAGGGCTTCCCGGTCCACCGTTACCTCCACGACCATCCTCCTCGCCCATGGGGAATCGACCCTCTGCAGGATCCGGTAGCTCATCACGAAATCGGCCGCCCGCCCCCCTATCCCTTCCTCCAGGACCTCCTCCCATCCCTGGGCCATCTCCCTGGCCACCTCCTTTACCGCCCTCTCCAGCGCCTCCTGAAGCACGTCTCGCCACGAAGGGGAGGGAAGGTGAGGTCGCTTCTCCATTAGCCCCTCCACCACCTTGACCTGGTAATGTCCGCCGTAAGCGCTCAGGGGCAATAGGAATAGGGAAAGGATGAGCAGGAAGGGGAAAGGTTTACCCATAGCAGATCCCGTTCTTCCCGGGGAACTTGCTCGCCCACAGGGGGCCGAAGTCCTCAGTTTGCCAAAGGTGTATCAACCCCTCCTTGGCAAGCTCGAGCAGAGCCAGAAAGGAGACGATTAGCTCTTCCTTCCCCGAGGCGAAGGACTGAAGGGCAAGAAGGTCCACTTCCTCAAGGAGCTTCAGGATCTCCCCCATCTTCTGGCGAACGGTTATGGTATCGGGGGTGATCCGCTGGATCTCCTCCCGCCCTCCGGCCTTCTGGGAAAGGGTCCGCAAGGCTTGAAGGAGGGAAGGAAGGTCCGCCTCTATCTCCCCCTCTCCACCCTCATCGAGAACCTCCCTGATGAAGACGTCCCTCTCTAAGAGGGGCCTCTCTCCCAGGGCGCTTGCGGCCTCCTTGAAGGCCTCATAGAGGAGGAGCCTGCGGGAGAGCTCTGCCCTGGGGTCTTCTTCCTCCTCTGCCTCATGACGGGGGAGGAGGGTCCTCGACTTTATGTACATTAGGGTGGCGGCCATAAGAAGATATTCCCCAGCCACGTTTATGTCCAGGGCCCTCATCAGGCGAATGTACTCCAGGTACTGCTCGGTGATCAGGGCGATGGGTATGTCCATGATGTCTATCTTGTTCTTCCTTACCAAGTGGAGCAGAAGATCGAGGGGGCCCTCAAAGACCTGGATTTTTACCTGATAGGGTTCCATCTCAGGCAAGCTCTATCGCCTCCCTCACCTCCTCCATCGTCGCCCGGGCCACCTCCCTCGCCCTCGCGGTGCCCTCCTCCATGATCTCGCGGACCTCCGAGAGGTGGGTCAAATGGTGGGCCCTCCTCTCCTGGATGGGGGCGAGGTAGGCCTTAAGGTTCGCAGCGAGGATCTTCTTGCAGTCAACGCAGCCGATCCCTGCCCTGCGACACTCCCTGGCGATCTCCTCGACCCGCTCCCCCTCGGTGTAAAGGCGGTGGTAGGCAAAGACGCTGCACACTTCAGGGTCACCGGGGTCGTGCCTCCTGCCCCGCTGGGGATCGGTGACCATCTGGGAGACCTTGGAGGCGATCACCTCGGGTGGATCTGAGAGGTAGATGGCGTTGTTGTAGCTCTTGCTCATCTTGCGGCCGTCTATGCCCGGCAGGATCGGCACCTCGGTGAGGAGGGCTTGGGGAAGGGGGAAGATCTCCCTGTAGAGATAGGCGAAGCGCCGGGCGATCTCCCTGGTTATCTCCAAGTGAGGAAGCTGGTCCTTTCCCACGGGGACGAAGTGGGCCTTGTACATGAGTATGTCGGCCGCCTGAAGGACCGGATATCCGAGGAACCCGTAGGTGCCGAGGTCCTTCCCCTTGAGCTCCTCCTGCTGTTCCTTATAGGTGGGGTTCCTCTCCAACCAGCCCAGGGGAGTGATCATGGAAAGCAGGAGATGCAGCTCCGCGTGCTCCTTCACCCAGGACTGGACGAAGAGAGTGGACTTCTGGGGGTCAAGCCCCACGCTCAGCCAATCCACGAACATCTCCACGAGGCTCTCCTTGATCACCGTGGGGTCCTTGTACTCCGAGGTGAGGGCGTGCCAGTCGGCGGCGAAGTAAAAGCAGGTGTACTCGTCCTGCAGCCTGCGCCAGTTCTCCAATATACCGTGAAGATGCCCCAGGTGGGTCTTTCCTGTGGGTCTCATTCCGCTAAGGACCTTCCTCTCCATCCTCTCCTCCTTTACCAGAGGCCTCCAAGAAGGATCCTGACCCCTAAACGGATCAGGGGATAGATGACCACCTCTACCACCCCTGCCACGATCAGAAGGATGAGGATCAGGAAGCCATAAGGCTCCACCCGGGCCACACTGAGCGCCTTCTCCCTGGGGAGGATCCCCACCAGCACCCTTCCCCCATCGAGGGGGGGGACGGGGATGATGTTGAAGAAGGCAAGCCCCAGGTTGATTACCACCCCTATCTTGAGCATGAGGAGAAGGGGCACGAAGACCTTGGCCAGAAAAGAGGAGGCACTGATGGGGAGGGAAGTGAGGGCTCGAAAGAGGAAGGCGCAGCCTGTGGCCAGGAGCAGGTTGGCCGAAGGGCCTGCCAGGGCCACCCACACCATCCCCTTGCGGGGGTCACGGAAGTGGAGGGGATTTATGGGAACGGGCTTTGCCCATCCGATCATCCGGGTGAGGAAGAAGACCAGGGTTCCCACCAGATCGAGGTGCTTCAGGGGGTTTATGGTAAGCCTGCCTGAGAGCCGAGGGGTGGGGTCCCCCAGGCGATCGGCCACCCACCCGTGGGCCAACTCGTGGAAGGTGACGGCCCCGAGGACCGGCACCACCATTACCGTGATCTGTTGCAAGGTAGAGTACATCTGATCGCCATAAAGTTAACAGAGCCTCTGGTCAAAGTCAAACCTTCTCCCCCTGATAAAGGACGCAGATCCCCAAGGTCAGGGATGAAGCCCTAAGCCCCTTAAAGCCCACCTTCTGCATCATCCCCAGGATCTCCTCCCGGGAGGGGAAGGAGTCGATGGAGCGGAAGAGATAATGGTGGACCTCCCTCCTGCCCGTGATCCATCCCCCGAGGGAAGGGATCACCCTCGAGAGGTAGAGTCTGTAAAGCTGACGGAAGAGGGGGAGGGTGGGGTGGCCAAACTCGAGGATCACCGCCTTTCCCCCCTCACCCAAGACCCTGAAGATCTCAGCAAGCCCCGCCTGCAGATCGACGAGATTGCGCAGGCCAAAGGCCATCATCACCCCGGAGAAGGTCCCTGCAGGGAAGGGGAGGGCGAGGGCGTCTCCCAGCACAAGGGAGCAGCGTCCCTCCCTCCTCTTCAGCCTCTTTCGTCCCAGAAGGAGCATATCGAGAGAGAAGTCGAGGGCGATAACCCTCCCCCCCCTCCACCGATCAAGGTAGCTTCTGGTCATGGAGAGGGTGCCGGCGCAGAGATCGAGCACCAAGGAACGTTCCCCCAGGGCATCCCTTGCCCGCTTTCTCCACCAGGAGTCTATCCCTAAGGATAGGAGGGTATTGGCCAGATCGTAACGCTTGGCGATAGAGGAGAAGGCCTCCTTTACGAATCGCTCCTTATTCCTCTTCTCCTTCGGCGATGATCCTGCGAAGTTCAAGGCACATGCCCGGGGTGTCTATCTCCATGGGGCAGCGGAGCTTGCACCTGCCGCAAGCAAGGCAACTGTAGATCAGGGGGGCTGCCTCCTTCAGCCCTCCCGTAACGAAGGCCGTCCAGATCGCCCCTATTCCCCCGAGGTAGCGATCCCCGAAGTTCCCCGCCACCAGGCTGAAGAGGGGACACTCGTAGAGGCAGCCGCCGCACCTCAGGCAATAGAGGGCCTCCCGGAAGCGGGGCATCTGGGCGAGGCGACTCCTGCCCCCGTCGAGGAAGATGCAGTAAAGCTCCCTTGGGCCGTGGGCCCCATAGGTGGTCACCTTCTCTATGTCTCCCGTCTTGCTGGGGCTTGAGACCACGTTCACGTAGGCGGGTACCGTATAGTTGGCGTAACGCCAGGTCACCTCCGCCACCTTCATCGCGTCCTGGAAGGTGGGGACCACCTTCTCTATGCCCACCAGCACTATGTGAACGGGAGGCAGGGAGCTTGCCAGACGCACGTTCCCCTCGTTCTCTATCTGGACCATCGCCCCGGTGTCCGCCGCTATCACGTTCGTCCCCGTGATCCCCACATCCGCCGAGATGAACTTCTCCCTGAGGAAGCCCCTTACCGCCTCCACCTCCTCCTCTATCCGGGGCGGGATCTTCCTGCCGAGGTGGCGGCTCAAGAGCTCGGCCACTTCCTCCCGGGTCAGGTGGACCGCCGGAGCCAAAAGGTGCATCGGCTTTATACCCAGGAGCTGTACCAGGAACTCCCCGAGGTCCGTCTCGTAAACCTCGTTTCCCTCCCCTTCCAGGAACTCCCTCAGGTCTATCTCCTCGGAGGTCATGCTCTTTCCCTTCACGATTGTCTTCCCCGTGCCGCAGATCTCCCCGATTATCCTCCGGGCCTCCTCCGCATCCCGGGCGAGGAAGGTCTTCACACTGTTTGACTCCATCGCCTCCCTGGCCGAAGCCACCAGCTCCTCCATCCTCAAGATGGACTCCTCCTTTATCCTCCGGACCTCCCTGGCGAGCTCCGGGGTGTGGGGGAAGCGACGGAAGGCCTCCTGGAGGTTCCTCCGGTAGCTGCTCTGGGCCCTTCCTATGGCCAGGGCTACCCTCCCCTCCTTGGCCACCCTGTTGAGCCTCTTTTTGTACTCCCTGAACTCCATTATGCCTGCGCCTCGAGCAGGATCTCGCTCATATCGAGGACCTCTGCACTGCTGCCCAGGGCCTTGACCCCCTTCCTCAACTGGATCAGGCAGCCGGGGCAGGCGGTCACGATCACCTCCGCCCCTGTCCCCAGGAGCTCCTCCGCCCTCTTTTTGGCCAGAAGGAGGCTCACCTGAGGGAAGACGAACTCGAACCCCCCTCCGCCTCCACAACAGGTGGCCCATTCACGACTCAAGGGGGCCTCCACAAGCTCCACCCCCTCTATCGCCTCGAGCACCCTCCTCGGCTCCTCCACCACCCCCAGGTAGCGGGCGAGGATACAGGGATCATGATAGACCACCTTCTTCGGTTCAGGCAGACGCCACCTCCCCCCTCCCATCCCTTCGGCGTAGACCTCCACGAGGTGTTTCACCTCCAAAGGCACCTGAGCGAGCTCCTTTATCGCGTAGGTGCAGGAGGGTACCGCCCCGATCACCTCCCTGGAGCCACTCCGAAGGAGGGCCTCTCTCAACCTCTCCTTCACCCCCTCGAATTCCCTCCTGAAACCCGCAAAGTAGAGGGGACCCCCACAGCAGGGTTCCTCCTCCCCCAGATAGGCGACCTCATATCCCATCCCTTCCAGGACCCGAACAGCTGCCCGCAGGGGAGAGGTGTTATCCCCTCGGAAGGCCAGAAGCAACTCCGCGGCCCTCATCCCCACCCCCACCAATGGGGAAAACAGATCTAACGCCCTTTCCCACTCCATCCCCACCTCCTCCCCCCGGGAGGCCGCGGAGAGAAGGAGCGAGGTCTCCCCGAGGAGCTGGTACCCGCAACCTGCAAAGAGGAGCCTCTCCCCCTCCCTGGGCAGATCCAGCCCTTCGGCCCAGGAGGAACGGATCCTCGGGGTAAAGAGTCCTCCCCGCTCAAGGATGATGTCCTTCAACAGCAGGAGTCCCTTGGGTACGTGCTCCCTCCCCATTTTACCGGTAAGCCTTAAGGTAAAGGGCGCCGTGGGGGCATTCCTCCACACAGATGCCGCACCCTACACACCTGCTCTGGTCAATCACCGCGACCTCCCTCACGCGGATCGCCCCCTGGGGGCAGACCTCCTCACAGATGCCACATCCCCGACACCTCTCCTGCTGGACGGCGACCCGAAAGGAGGCCGGCTGTGTCTTCCCCAGCTCGGTGAGCCAGGAGATCCTCCTGTCGAGCCATTGCAGCTCCTCCTTTATCGCCTCTATCCTCTCCTTGAGAAGGGCTATCTTCTCCTCCCGACTCAACTCCGGGGAGAAGGAGGTCGCCCTTCCCCATTTCCCTTCGGAGCCCCTCCTGCCCCATCCCGGCATCTCACTTCGCCTCCTTTCCCCACATCCAATCGCGGTAGAACCTCCGAAGGGGCTCCTCTGGATCGCTCCTTCGAACGTCCTCCTCGCGAAAGGAGAAGCGGTAGTTTCGGACATAGGACATCAGCGTCTCATAGGCCCGGTTGATCTTTCGCATCATCTCCTCACAAACCTTTTTCTCCTCCTGGCAGAGGTCAGGATGATATTTGCGCGAGAGCCGCCGATAGCTCCCCTTGATCTCCTCCAAGGTGGCCTCCTCCCCGAGGCCGAGGAGCTTGCGGGCCGCGTCTATCTCTTCGAAGTTAGGCCTCTCCTTCACCTCATCCCTCCCTGCAGGGGACGACGAGTCCCCCTGCAGGCACCACATGTACCCTCGCCTCGGGCAGCGAACGAGACAACCCCTCTAAGACCTCCTCCACCGTTGGAGCTTGTAAGATTCCCATCGCCTCCGCCGACTCCTCCCTCGCCCCGGTGACGAGACATATCTTATACATGGAAAAATAGAAGAGGGCAACCGCAAGGGCCATGTTCAGTTCGATGCTCCCTCCGAAAAGCGTCTCCCCCTTCATGAACCTCTCTCTGACCACCTCCCCCAGCTCATCCCTCGGGTGCCTCTTGAGCAGGGAGGCTGCCGCCTCCACCATTTCCTCGGGGAAGGAGGTGTCTGATCCCCCCACCAGGACGATCCATCCGCCTTCCCGGGTCAGGAGGGTCCCAGCAGCGAGGGCCTTGAGGGCCTGCGGTCCCTCCGAATGGGGATGAGAGGATATGAGGGTGACGTCCGCCTTCTCTGAGAAGCCGTACGCACAGGCCCTCCTTACAACCGCTGCTCCGTGCCAATGGGCTTCGAGCCCCCCTGCCACTATCCCCACGGGATTTTGCCGAAGGTCATACAGGACATTGATGATAAAATCAAGGCGTCCTTTCCTGGCTATCCTGACGATCTCCTCGTAGAAAGGATTCCCCTGCAGGTTACCAAGGGATGTCCCCGGCTGAAAGGTGTAGAGGAGGTGATGGTCCTTTATCGAATCGAAATCCGCCACCCCGGGAAAGAGCCCCTTTCCCCCTCCTCCAAAGCCCGCCATGGGATGGGGGAGGATGGAGCCGAGGGATATGCGCAGAGCGGCCTCATGGACCGCCCTGTTGATCTTCACGGTACTCCCCATCGAGAGGCGCCCCACAGGACAGAGGTCCTGGGAGAAGGGGTCATGGTTTACGATCGGATAACGCTTCACGATCCCATCTCCCAAGGCCTCCTTCAGTTCTTCGGAGGAGGGTTGACGATGGGTCCCCAGGGCCACGACTATCTCCACCCTTTCAGGACCGACACCCCTTCGCTGAAGCCTCTCCAGCAGAAGGGGGAGGATTTCCCTCTTCGGGGTCGGACGGGTAAGGTCGTCCACCAGAAGGGCTATCCTCCCCGCAGGGGGAAGCATCTCCTCTAAAGGGGGAGTCCCTATGGGCCGCCGCAGGGCCTCCTCCAGCATCACACCCAGGGGCCGGGGACGGGGAGGCCTGGCTGGAGAGGGAGAGAGGAGGTGCCACCCCTTGGGCAACTTCCCCTCTTCTTTGTGTCCCTCCTTCGTCAATATCGAATACCTTGCCAAACCTTCCCCCTAATCGAGGACCTTCGAGAGGGGAACCACTTCCACCTCTCCTCCCATCCCCTGTACCGCCTCCTTTAACCCCCTCAGGGTGCTCGGGTAGGGATGACAGATGGCGATGGCCTTCCCATATCGATGGACCCTCCTCATGAAGGAGGCCCACTGTTTCCTGAACTCCTCTTCGCTTTGCGAATTATCGAGGAAGACATCCCTTTGGGCGGCCTTAAGACCCATCTTCTTCGCCACCACATATCCGCGGCTCTTGGGGGTGGTGAGGCTGTCGAGGAAGAAGAGCCCCCGGCTTCTCAGTTCGTCCATCACCACGAAGACCTTCTTCTCGTGTTCCATAAAGCGAGATCCCATATGGTTGTTCACCCCCTTGATGTGGGGGAGGGCCTCCAGGGCCTCAGCGATCCGCCTCCTCAGCTCGTCCTCGTCCATGGAAACGAAGAGAGCCCCTTTGCCTGGGTCCTTGAGCGGATACCCCTTGGGTTCCATCGGGAGGTGGAGCAGGATTTCAAAGCCCCTCCTGTGGGCCTCTTCGGCTATCTTCCGCGAATAACGCTCATAAGGGAGGATGGCGAGGGTCAGGGATCTGCTTATCCCCATTACCTCTCTGGCCACTCCCCAATCCCCTCCCAGGTCATCTACCACGATGGCCACCCGACACCGGGGCTTCGCCTCCTTTTTCTTCAGTGGTGGGGGATGGAAGATGAGGGAATATATTACCTCCCCCCTCTCCTGTATCTCTGCCTTCTTTTCCCTCCTTACCAAGAGGGCCTCGGGATAATATTCCCTTATGCCCCTGGCGATCTCCCTAAGCACCCTCTCCTTGCTCACCTTCGAAGGGAGCCTTATCTCCGCACGGTTCTCTGTGATGACGGCGTACTCCCTCCCAAGACCGGCTCGAAAGAGGGAGGCCTCTATAAGTGGTTTCAAGGGCCTTCTCTTGGGGAGCTTGGGAGGAAAGAGGAGGAGGTAAAGCAGGACACCGGAGGAGAGAGCAAAGAGTAGGGCTGCCGTCCTCCAGCGGGACAGGGACCTTGCCGTCTTCTTGGTGCTCGTCCGCCTCTTACTGCTCCTCTTTCGGGGGGGCACCGAAAGACCTCTCGGAGGTGAGATAACCCTTGAAGATGTGCATCCCCTTCAAGAGCTCCAAGGCCTTCTGCAGGGCTATGTCCTCTTTCTCCTCTTTTTCCTCCCTCCTCGGCCCCCTTTTCTCCTTCAGGACGATGTCCGGTTCCACCCCGTGGTCCTGGATGGAGCGTCCCTTCGGGGTGTAGTAACGGGCTGTGGTCAGACGCAGCCCAGAACCGTCCTCCAGGGGGATGATGGTCTGGACCGACCCCTTCCCAAAGGTCTTTCTCCCCAAGATTATCCCCCTGCCGTAATCCTGGATGGCACCGGCCACTATCTCAGAGGCGCTGGCGCTTCCATGATTCACCAGTACCACCAGAGGCCAGAGGGGGAGGGTCCCTTCTTCCTTTGCCCGGAACTCCATCTTCTCGGCCTTGCGCCCCTTGACCGAGACGATCACCCCGTGGTCGAGGAAGAAGTCGGCTATCTCCACCGCCTGATCCAGGAGCCCCCCGGGGTTGTTGCGCAGATCGAGGACCATCCCTTTTATCCCTTCGGAGTTCTCCTCCTTCAGCTTATCTATGGCTGCGGCGAATTCCTTGGAGGTGTTCTCCTGGAACTGGAGGATCTTCACATATATGTATCCCTTCTCCAGCGTCTTATACTTCACGCTCTTTATCTTTATGATGTCCCTCACGATGGTGAAATCCTTTGGTTCGGTAAATTCCTTCCTCATGATGGTTACGGTGACCTTCGTCCCCTTCGGCCCCCTCAGCCTCTTAACGCACTCCATGAGGCTCAGTCCCTTTGTCGGTTCTCCGTTTATCTTTATTATCCTGTCCCCCGCCTTTATCCCTGCCCTCCAGGCCGGTGTGTCCTCGATGGGGGAGATAACGGTGAGGACCCCATCCCGGATCCCTATCTCGATTCCCAACCCGCCAAAACTACCCTTAGTCTCCACCTGCAGCTCCTTGAACATGTCCGGGGTGAGATAAGCCGAGTGGGGATCGAGGCTGTTGAGCATCCCCTCGATCGCCCCTTCTATCAGGTCCTTGGTCTTGACCTCCTCCACATAATTTTTCTTGATGAGGGCGATGACTTCGGTAAATATCTTCAGCCTCTCATAGACCTCGTCAGAACGGGCAAGCCCCCTGTGGACGCAAAGGCCTCCCAGCAGGAGGCCGAGGACGAACCAGAGAAGAACCAAACCTCCTGTCCTCTTGCTCAGCTTCATCTCCTCCTCCTTTCCTTGGGAAGGGCAAGCCACACCAAGGGGTTCTCACACCTTCCCTTGTGCCTTATCTCAAAGTAAAGCATAGGTCCCTCGAAGGAACCGGTATTGCCCACCAGGGCTATGACCTCGCCGGCCTTGACCCTCTCGCCCACCTTCTTGAGGAGACGAGACGCATGGGCGAAGAGGGTATGATACCCGTCTCCATGGTCGATGATCATCAGGTTGCCGTAGCCCATGAACCATGAGGCATAAACTACGGTTCCGTCGTAGACTGCCCTTATCTCGGTCCCCTCCTTGGCTCTAAACCCTATCCCCTTTCTCCGCCCGTGCAGGTGGAAGATCTTCCCCTTCACCGGAAGGGGAAGCCTCCCCTTCATCGCCCCAAAGCCCTTCCCCTTGACCCTGCCCCTCTTTTTGCGCAATTCCTCTATCAGCCCTTTTAACGCTCTTTCCCTCTTCCGCAGTTCTACGATCGCCTCCCGATACCTCTTCCTCTCCGCCTTGATGGCCAGGAGGATCTCCTTCCTCTTCCGCCTTTCCTTCTCTAAGGCTTTCCTCTTATCCTCAATCTCCTGTTCCTTGTCCAGGAGAAGCCGCTGTTTGTCGCGAAGCCTCTGCCATTCCCTGTCCTTCTGTTCTGCCAACTCTCCGTATCGGCGCAAAAGTTCCACATCTTCCTGCAGGAGGAGGTTGAGGACCCTCCACCGGCGGACCATGTCACCGTAAGTGCTGCTGGAGAGGATGAAGCGAGCGGCCCCGTACCGATACAACCCGTAGATCCCCTCCAGCCTCTTCCTTATGATTTTCCGGAGCCTCTCCTTCTCCCTCTCGATGCGGGCCACCTCCCTTTGGGCTCGGTGAATCTCGCCGTTTATCCTTTGCCGCTCCTCCTCGAGGGAGCGGAGCTCTTTCTTGCAGCGATTTATCTCCCTTTCCACCTTATCCAGGGAGGCGAGCACGCTCTTCTCTTCCTTCCTTTTTTCCCTTTCGGCCCTCTTCTTCTCCCGAAGCTTCCTGCGTATCTCCTTTAGGGCCTTCTCCTTTTGAAGGATGACCCTCGCCTCCTTTCCCCAGCAAGGGATCAAAAAAAGAAAGGGCAAGAGGAGGAAGATCGCCTTTCGTTTCATTTCAGACCCGTGATCTGGCCAACGATATCACCCCACCCATGAAACCAGAAAAGAACCCCAAGGTCAACACGATCAAGACAGCCAGAGGGGAGAGGAACTCAAACCTCACCCCGCCAAAATAGAACCTGATCTGGGGGGCCCAATTCTGGGAGAAGACCCAATGGGTCAGGAAGAGGACGATGAGGGAAAGGCCGGCTCCTGATAGGCCCTGCAACCCACCTTCAAGATAAAAGGGGAAACGGATAAAGTCTTCTGTCGCCCCTATCAGGCGCATGATCTCCACCTCTTCGAGCCGATGGTAGAAGGTGAGGTGGACCGTTGTGGCCGTGATGGAGATGGTTATCCCTGCCAGCACGGCCCCGAACACCAGGGCCGCTGCCTTCATGACCTTTAAAAACAGAGTGAGCTTCTTCAGCCAAACTCCCCCATGCTGTACCTCCGTTATCCCCTTTATCCGCTCGATCTTTCTCGCTATCGCCTCTATCTCTTCGTAGGAGGCGTCACCCTCTAGGCCCAGCTCCAGGGTGGCGGGGAAGAGCTTATCCTCCAGCCGCTCCATACCCCTCATCAGATCCCCGAGGTCGCGCACCAGCATCTTCTTTGACTCTGCAGAGGATACGTATCGGATCTCCTTGATCCCACCGATCCCGAGGAGCCTTTTCTCAATGCGCTTGATCTCCCCCTCGCTTAACCCCGATTCAAGATAACATATTATCTGTATCTTTTTGCTCCAAAATTTTAACATTCCTTCGAGGTTCTCCACCCCCAGGAGGAAAGTGGAGAAGATAAAAAATATGAGGGCGATGGTACCGGTACTCAGAGCGACCCCCACCGCCTCCCCTTTGACGTTTCTCAGAGCTCGCCTCAGGTGAGAGGTAAGCCTCGGGCTCATTGGGCCACTATCTCACCTCTCCTCAATACGATGGCCCTCCTGCCATAACGATCCACTAAGGAATCGTCATGGGTGGCCACCACCACCGTGGTGCCCACCTGATTGACCTTCACCAGGAGGTCCATGATCTCGATGGTGAGAGCGGGGTCGAGGTTACCCGTGGGCTCGTCGGCAAGCAGGATGGAGGGGTTGTTTATGAGGGCCCGAGCTATGGCTACCCTCTGTTGCTCCCCTCCGGAGAGGTAAAGGGGCGGCAAGTCCAGGACCTTCTCGTCCAGGGAGACGAGCTTAAGGAGCCTCCTCACCCTTTTCTCCATCTTCGTCAAGGGGTACCCTATCACCTCCAGGGGGAGGCAGATGTTCTCAAAGACCGTCCGGTCTTTAAGCAGCTTGAAGTCCTGAAAGACAAAGCCCACCTTCCGGCGGAGGCGATAGATCTGCGACCTTCGGAGCCTGGTGATGTTGGTGCCGTCCACGAGGATCTCCCCCCTTTCGGGCTTCTCCGCGAGGATCATCAGCTTTAAGAGGGTGGTCTTCCCGGCGCCACTTGGGCCGGTGACGAAGACGAACTCTCCCTTCTTTATGGAGAAACTCGCCCCCTTTATGGCCTCGATCCCTCCCGGATATATCTTGGTGACGGAAAAAAATCGGATGATCGACTCTGTGGCCTCTTCCTCCGAAAGATACATAAATTCTGTATATCATATCACCTCGCTCTCGAGCAAGGAGGCGGCCCAGAGGCCTCGTAGATAGGTATGGAGATACTGAACACTTTTCGGGGAGGATATCCCGTCTTTTAG